>JBKJIS010000202.1:0-11889 GCA_046598305.1 Thiobacillus sp. | reverse complement strand
TTCTGCCGCCAATCTGGGCAAAGGCAACAAGCACACCTACCAGATGGATCCAGCCAATAGCAATGAAGCCTTGTGGGAAGTCGGGATGGATCTGCAGGAGGGGGCTGACATGGTTATGATCAAGCCAGGTATGCCCTATCTGGATGTGATCCGCCGGGTAAAAGATACGTATGGCGCGCCGACTTACGCCTACCAGGTCAGTGGCGAGTACGCTATGCTGAAAGCGGCGGCGCAGAACGGCTGGCTGGATGAGCGAGCCTGTGTACTGGAAGCTTTGCTCGCATTCAAACGGGCTGGGGCAGACGGTGTACTCACCTACTTTGCCCGCGATGCGGCGCGGTGGATTCGTGACCCAAGCTAAATTTTTTGCGTGCCAGACCGTTAAAAACAGGAGTGGGGAACCATTCCCCAGTGCGTCGGGAGGATCAAGGTGACGCTAGATTTGAGTAAATTGATGGGGCGTGGCCGAAGCATTGCCGATGATTTCGACCGAACCATCATCAGCTTTGGGTCCCCCTATCGCCTCAAGGATTTGTGCCCGCCACCCGAGGGGTACCCCGAGGTTCAGGAAGAGCGCATGGGTGAAAAACTCTTCAAGTTGCGTTTTGCGCAACAGAACGAGGAGTTCAGCAATGCCAGCATGCTGGTGCAGAAGCGTTATGCTTGGCGGGGCTTCCCCAAGGCGCATCTGAAAAAATACCCCAATCGCGTCACCATCCTGTCGTTTCACCAGGAAAAAATCGTCGGCACCGTCACGGTGGGCTATGACTCGGAAGAGGGCATGCTGGTCGATGATATCTACAAGCCTGAAGTTGATGCCTTGCGCGCCCAGGGTAAGCGGGTCGGCGAACTCAGCAAGCTCGCCATCGACGAAAATATCGGATCCAAGCAATTGCTGGCAAGCCTGATGCATATGGCCTATCTATACGGCGTCATCCATGAATGCACTGATGCCATCATCGAGATCGTTCCCCGGCACAAAAACTTCTACGAAAAAATGCTGGGTTTCAAGCAGATCGGGGAAGAAAAAATGAACAACCGGGTCAATTTCCCCGTGTTGTTGATGCACTTGGAACTGGAATCCATGCGGCAAAAAATAGAAGAACTCGGTGGCAAAGGAAAAACGGCCAAAGACCGCAGCCTCTACCCCTATTTTTTCTCGGCACACGACCAGGAAGGCATTCTGGGGCGGCTTCTGCGAGAAGAGCCTGAACGCGGATGACCAAAGCGTTCGATTACAACGAAGCGTTTGGCCGCAATCTCGGCTGGCTCACGCCTGACGAGCAGACGACACTGCGTGGAAAAAAGATCGCCATCGCCGGGTTGGGCGGCGCCGGCGGCGTGCATTTGCTGACCTTGACCCGCTTGGGCATTGGCCGATTCCATGTGGCCGACCTCGACCAGTTCGATCTGGTCAATTTCAATCGCCAGTCCGGAGCGAACATGAGCAGCGTCGGCCAACCCAAGGCGCAGGTCATGGCCGGACTGGCGCGTGATATCAATCCCGAGCTGGACATCCGTGTGTTTGACGAAGGCGTGCAGCCGCATAACGTGGATGCGTTTCTCGATGGCGTCGATCTCTATGTGGACGGCCTCGATTACTTTGTTTTTCCTGCGCGCCGGCTGGTATACGACGCCTGCCGCGCGCGCGGCATCCCCATCACCTTCGCTGTTCCCTTGGGCATGGGGGCGGCGGTGCTGAATTTTCTGCCGGATGGCCCCGGCTTCGACGACTACTTCCGGCTGCAGGGCACGCCCGAAGAAGAATGGCCGATCCGTTTTCTGGTTGGCCTGGCCCCCGCCCTGTTGCACCGGGGTTATCTGGTTTATCCCGAAATCGTCGATTTTAAAACCCAGCGCGTGCCGTCCACCGGGCTTGCGTGCCAGTTGTGCGCCGGCATGGCGGGTACCGAAGCGCTGAAAATCCTGCTCGGCCGGGGCAAGGTGCGCGCCGTGCCGCACAGCATGCAGTTCGACGCCTACACCGGCAAACTCAAGCACACCTGGCGCCCGGGCGGCAATGCCCACCCGCTGCAGCGGGTGGCGATCGCATACGTCAACTGGCGTTTGTCGCAGGGTCGCGCCTGATCCCTATTTTCCGGCTTCCGCGCGTATGGCTGGCTGGCCATACGCAAGGGGCTGAGCAAATTAATGCGGCGTCGCCTTTTTTTACACATGCGATTTTCCGTATAGTCCGGCCATCGATTTTCGGGGGCTATACGGCCTGCGTGCCTCAAGCGCCTGTTTGGGTTGACATGCCACCTGATGGATTCGGCCTGTTTGATCTTTCGGATGCGATAAGCGGATGAAATGTGTCGGATTTTTTTACACTCGCCGCCGCCGCTCAGACGGGTAAAATGATTAACGCTATGATATTAAAAGAAATTTAATTTCTGGCACGGACTGTGCTTTTAGGTTAAGTGTGCAGGGCAGGTGAGGAAAATCCCTTGTCGCCCAATCTCAATTGTCAGGAGCGCAAAATGAAATTCAAACTGAAGAGACTCGTTCAGGCCAGCATGATCGCAACGATGAGCGTTGCCAGTGCTGGTGCCATGGCTGTGGTTTTTCCTGATTTTACGGTAACTGAAACTTCGGTTCCGGGGACTGTCGCCAATGTGTTCACCGCCGACAAAATCACGGGTAACTACGTGGAAGTTGTCACCTTTGGTGCGGGGACTTTTGCTGCCTCCATCCAGTGGCAAGCGGGGCAGTTTGTTGCGAATGATGGCGCTACCCCTCTTGTTACCCAACTCAATAGTTTTGGCGCGGGCGGATATGGTCTTTATGGTCTGTTTCAGGGTTCAGGAACTTTCACCACTACGGCAGGTGTTACAAACTTCTTTTTCAGCCCGGGTGGTAGTCTGAATGTCTGGATTGATGCGGGCAGCGATACAAGCTTTGTCGCTCCTGCTTCTGGAGCTGGAGCATGGGCCACCGGCAATACAGGGGATGACTACCGACTTGCAACCGGCGCCGTGTTGGGCGGCCAGGGAACGCTGAATCCTTTTCTGTCGACCTGTGAGAGTTCGGTTAATCCAAGTGGCCGCGGCATCAACTGCGGCAGCTTCGGTACCTCGACCAGCTTTACGCTGACGGATATCGTCGGCTCGAATCTCGACGGCTCGGGTTATTTCACCGGCCCGTCCCCGTTCTATAACGTTTCGTTCCAGTCCGGCCAACTGAACAACTTCACGGTTGCTGGCACGCAAACCATCAATGGTTCGCTGGATGTGGTGTTCGGCCGCGTGCCTGAGCCTTCCAGCATCGCGCTGATGGGCCTGGGCCTGGTGGGTCTGGGCTTGGGCCTGCGTCGCCGCAAGCAAGCCTGATCGCAGTCGTTGGACTTGAAAGCCCCAAGGCTGCGGCCTTGGGGCTTTTTTTGGTGCGCCCGGCAGGGCGCGATAGCGAAGCTCGCCGATGTGGAAGTCAGGGCGAGGCCCGATCCCCCCTGGCAGCGAGACATGACTTATGGTCGTGTCGCAAGTCCTCGCCGTGCGGGTTACGTTAACGCGGGTTTGAAGCTTCGATGGTTTTCAACAGGGCGGCAGCCTGATCGCGTTCGCTGAAGCGCTGGCTCGAGCCCAGCGCTTTTTGCAGAACGTCCCGTGCCTGGGTGTTTTCACCGGATTGAGCCAGGGCGGCCGCCCAGTGGTATTGGACAGCTCCTGAATCCGGCATGGCCTGTGCCGCCTGTTTCAGAAGGGGCAGCGCTTCCTGGAGCTTGCCTTGCCGGAATAGCCCCCATCCATGGGTGTCCATGATGGCCGGGCTGGCGGGTTGCAGGGAGTAGGCGCGTTGGGCGTAGCCAAACGCGCTGGGGTCGTTCTTTTCCATGAGCAGCGCCCCCAGATTGTTGAGTGCCTGAGCATGGTTGGGCAGATTTTTCACAACCAGTTGGTACTGCGCAATGGCGAGGTCCGTCTTCTCCCGGTTAAAATATGCGCCTGCCAGATGCATGTTCTGCAGGTTCAAATATGCGCCTGCCAGATACATGCGAAAATCCGCGTCGCCAGGACGCCGCTTGAGCCATTGCCGGGCGAGTTGCTCCGCCCGATCGAGCTTGCCTGCCCGCAGGAGGGCAAGGTGATAGGTTGCGGCAGTGCTAGCCGAGGACGCGTTTTCATGGGCGCGTGCCAGCGCTTGCAGCGAGTCGTCCGGTTTTTTGAAGCGTGCCGCGAGTTCGGCTTCAAGGCTGTAGCCGGTGGGCGATTGCGGATTCAGTGCCTGAATCGCACGGGTTTCCTGCAGGGCCTGGTCTTGCTGCCCCAGAACGGCATGCAACCCGGCCAGGGCGATACGCGCGTCAAGATAGTCCGGGGCAAGCTTGACCGATTTTTGCAGCGATTTCAGCGCTGCATTCATGTCGCCCGACACACGCTGCGCCCAGGCCAGACGGTACCAGGCCACGGCGGAATTGGGTTGGCGGTTGGCGACATGGGTGAAGGCGTCGATCGCCTCTTTCTTGCGGCCGGCGCCGAGCAGTGCCTGACCCAGGTTGTCGAGGAATGCCGGATTGCCGCTGTTGGCCTGCGCGGCCTTTTGCGCCACCTCAAGCGCCAACTTGGGCTGACGCGACTGATTCATGTAATACAGGGTTAGCTGGCTGACCGGTTCGGGTGCATCCGGATGGCGCTGGATCGCCTTTTTCAGATTGGCCACGAATTCACCTTGATCTCCCAGGGCCTGGGCGGTGCGTGCCTGCCCCAGCATGGCGCCGAGGTCGCCGGGAGACTGCGCCAGGATGCGCTTGAAACGCTCACGCGCCTGGGCCGGTTTTTTCTCCTGGATGTCGAGGTCGGCCAGCGCGCCGGCTGCGGGCAGAAAGCTGGCATCGACTGCCAGGCTGCGCTCGAATGCCTGACGGGCCGCCGCCGGATTTTTTTGCATGAGGTGAACGCGGCCGATGAGCACATGGGTGAGCGGATTGGCCGGCTGCGCCGCGGCCATTTTCTGCAGGGTGGCAAGTGCGCCTTTAAAGTCGGATTTTCCGATTCGGGACGAGGCAAGCAGTAAAAAAGCATGCGTGTCATTGGGGTTGTCGGTGATAACCGACTCCAGGCCGCGAATGCCCTGTTGGTCGCCTGTGAGTAACTGGTTTTGCGCCAGGGTGCTGCGGATCACCGTATCTTTGGGGTCGATGATGCTGGCCCGGCCCAGGTAGGCCATGCCACGGCCTAAATCGCCCAGATTGACCGTTGCCTGCCCGGCCAGCAGGAAGGCTTTGGCGTTATTCCCCTGGGTGAGCAGGGGTGTCAGCGTTTTAATTACATCGGCATTGGAGCCCATGCGCAACTGAGTGGCTGCTAGCAGCAGGCGCGCTTCGGGGTCGTCCGCAGTGCTGAGCACTTTGTTGAAACTAGAAAGGGCGATCTCATCATTTTTGAGTGTGTAGTTGACGGTGCCATAGAGCAGATGCGCCTGCGGGTTGTTGGGGACATCATTGAGAACCTGCTGGAGCAGGTTGGCGGCCTCGGTGTTTTTACCTTCCTGGTGCAACAGATAAGCCTTCAGGTATTTGGACAGCACTGCCTGCGGGCGCATTTCGTTGAGCCGCTTGATTTCCGCTTCGGCTTCTTTCATCCGTTTGAGCGATAGCAGTGTCATCGCCTTGTATGCAATGGCGTCAAAGTCGCCGGCCTTCACTTTCAGCGCATTGTCATAGGTGGCAAGTGCCTCCTGGGGCCGGTTGCTTGCCCGATAGATATCGCCAAGCAGATACCAGGATTCCAGTCGATTCGGATCAAGGGATGTAGCCTGTTTGGCGCTGGTCACGGCTGCGTTGATCTGGCCGGCGTTGAATTCGCAACGGGCGCGCCCCGAAAAGGCGGGGGCATAGTTGAGATCAACCTGGATGGCGCGTTCAAACAAGGGACAAGCTTCGGAGAACTTGCCCAATCCGAGCAGGGCATTGCCACGAAGATCCAGAATCTGGGCGAGTATTTCAGGTTCTTCCGTGTCCACCACGGCAAGTGTGTCCAGAATCTGCTGGAAATTGCCTTGATAAAGCTGGGCGCGCGCCAGCGGAATGCGTGCGCTCTGAGGGTTGATGCCCAGTTGTACCGCTTTGCCGAGATGGGATTCTGCTTCGCTGCCCAGCCGCATGTCCAGATAGGCGGTGCCGAGCATCCAGCGCGCCTCCGGATTGTTTGGATCCTTTTGGACTGCATTTTTCAATTCGAGAACGCTGGCGCGTGTATTGCCTTTGCTTTGAAAGTCCTTGGCGCGCTCGATGTGTTCCTCGACGCTGAGACGGTCGCCGCGGTCGCAGCCCGACAATGCCGCAGCCGAGGAAAAGGCCAGCGCAAGCGACAGGGCGAGCGGGGCGATGCGAGAGTAGTGATGGCGCATGTGAACCTCAGGGGGTGACGGTCAGTTGTTGGTAAAGCGCACGGGCCTCGGCTTCGGCAGCGAAGCCGACACGGCGATCCAGCAGCGTCTTGAGTTCCTGGCGTGCGCGGACCTTGTCGCCGTTTGCATTGAGCGCATACGCCAGATGCCACTGAATTTCAGCGGAATCAGGGGCTTTCGACAGGGCATTTTTCAAGAAATCCAGACCCTTGGCGGCGTCCCCCATGCGAACGTGCAGCCAGCCATAGGTATCGAGCACAGCGGGATTGTCGGGCTGTAGTTTCAGCGCCTGCCCGGCAAAGGATAGCGCGCGCCTGTCGTTCAGTTCAGACAATGCCCACGCCAGATTGTTGAGCACCACCAGGTTGCCCGGGTTGCTCTTGTTCAACACCAGATAATGCTCAGCGGCGGCGGCGTACTGTTTGCGCTGGATCAGGCTTTCGGCCAGCACGGCACGGGTGCTGGCGTCTTGCGGGTGGGTGGCCAGCCAGGTGATGAGGCGTTTTTCGCCTTCTTCAGGGCGCTGGATCGCGTTAAAAACCTGTAATTGGCGGACCAACAGCGCGCCGGAGGGCGCCAGCTTATGCGCGCGCTCGTAGGCGGCAAGCGCGGCGGAAAAATCTTTGCGAGCGAATGCGGTGTCGCCTTCGAGGATGAAGCCAGCCGGGCTGTCGGGCTTTTTCTGCTGCACCAGCCTGGCGAGTTTGTGCGCCTCATCAAAGCGTCCGCCCTGAATCTCGACGCCGCCCAGCATCAGTTGCGCGCCGAGGAAGTCGGGCTGGATGCGCAGGGCATCCAGCAGAGTCTTGCGGGCGCCGACGAAGTCTTTGGCGACGATCTGCACGCTGGCGATCTTGAACAGGGGTTCAGCTTTTCCACGCAGGCGTTCAGCCATCTTTCGGTAGCTGCCCAGCGCGTTGGAGGTGTCTCCCAGCGCGAGCTGGGTGTTGCCCAGCAGGTCGAGCGCTGCCGGGTTGTCGGGGTTGGCGTTGACTGCCTCGCGTGCGAGGGTAAGCGCCTGGTTCTTGTCGCCCTTGGCGAGCAGGTAGCGCGCCAGCGCCACCCGCGGCTGCAGCGCCTGCGGGTGGGTGGCGGCGGCTTTTTCCAGCCAGCTGACGTAGGTTTTTTCGTCCTTGTCGCGCAGGCTGAGGTCAGCTAGTGCGAGCATGGCGTTGAGGTGCTTGGGGTCGGCCTTGAGGATGGCTTCGAAGCGCTGGCGCGCGGCAGCGGGCTGCTTGTCATTCAGGTCGAGTTGCGCAAGATTGGCGGCTGCGGGGAAAAATGCGGGGTCGAGCTTGAGCGCCTGGCTGAAGCTGTCGCGCGCGCGGACGGCGTCCTGTTTGCCGAGGTAGGCCGCGCCCCGGTAGTTCCAGGTGAGCGGATTGGCCGACTGCTTTTTTTCCAGTGCGGCGATGCTGGCCAGCGCGGCGTCAAACTGTTTTTGTTGCAGCTGGTTGAGAATGATGAAGGTGTCGGCGCGGCTGCTGCTCCCTTCCATGTCGGCGGCGGCCTGCAGGTCGGTCATGGCACGGCTGTCGCCCTGGGCGAGCCGGGAAATGCCGAGCTCGGTGCGGATGGCGGCGCTGTCCGGGCTGCGCTGGACGGCCTGTTCGAAATACTTTGATGCCTGGGCAAAGTCTTTTTTGGCCAGCGCAATTTCGCCGGCGACGACCAGCACGCCGGCGTCCTGGTTGGCTGATTTGAGCGCCGGGGCCAGCGTACGCGCCGCATCGTCGGGGCGGCCCAGGCGCAGTTGCGAGGCGGCTAGCAGGCGCACCGCATACAGGTTGTTCGGCGCGACCTTGACCACCTTTTTGAGATGGGCTTCGGCGGTTTGCAGGTTGCCGAGTGCGTATTCGATCGAGCCGCCCAGCAACAGCGCGGGAACGAAGTCGGGTGCGCTCTTCAGCACCGCCGCCAGGTGGTCGCGCGCGATTTCGGTTTTCTTTTCGCGAAAGTCGATCAGCGCCTGGGTGTAACGCGCCTGCAGGCTGTTGGGGCTTGCTTTCAGGGCGGCGTCGACTTCGCGGCGCGCGTCGGCCAGCTTGTCGCCGGCGAGGGCGATGCCAGCCAGTGCCAGCCGGGCATGGGTATGCCGGGGATCGATCTTGAGGACGTCGCGATACACCACGGCGGCTTCGGCCGGTTTGCCGGTGGCGCGCAGCAGATCGCCCTTCAGCAACAGGCTGTCGCGGTGCCTGGGGTCGATGCGCAGGGCCTGGTCGAGCGCCTGTAGGGCCTTGCCGGCATCGCCGTCGGCCAGGGCCAGCTGCGCCAGCGCCAGATGTACTTCGGCATTGTCGGGCGCGGCTTGCAGTGCACCCTGCAGCGTTTTGCGCGCGTCTTCCTTGCGTCCCAGGCCGAGCGCGGCGGTGGCGCGCAGGGCCTGCAGGGTGGCGGCGTCAGGGCCGTTGTCGGCCGGAGCGGGCAGTTCGTCCAGCACGCGCTGGAATTCGCGCTGGCCCAGCAGGGCGCGGGCGAGCATCGGATCGACCGCACTTGTGGCATAGCCAGCCTCGCGTGCGCGCCGGAATTCCTTTTCGGCGGACGCCAGATCACCCGATTCCAGATAGAGCCTGCCGAGTTGGTAACGCGCCTCGGCATTTTTTTCGTCCGTGGCAATTGCGTTCTTGAGCTTGATGACTGCGGTTTTGGTATCGCCTTTGGCGATGCTGGCTTTGGCCTGGCTGATCAGTGCTTCGCTACTTTCCCCGCCGCAGGCGGAAAGCGCGAAGCTCAGTATGCAGGCGAAGAGTAAACGGATTGGTTGGGTGGCGTTCTGATGCGAGAATAAGACCATTAGGAGTTCCGGTTCAGATTGAGGCGTTGCATATTCGTCAGCAGTGTTTAATGATCAACAGTATATCCTCGCCATTTTTCCTATATAGCGATTATCTATTTCGTTTTATTAGATATGCCAAATTAATGATGCAAAACCTGAGCCAGCAGTTTAGAGCGCTTTTCATCGCGATTTTCTTTGTGTTGTGGGGTGGCTTCGCGTCAATGTCAGCAGCCCTGGCCGACGATGCGTCCGACTTGGCGCAACGCGTCTATGACCGCCCCAACGGGCGCGACCTCACCACACTAGGGCGCATGGTGCTGACCGAAAAGGGTCGCGCGCCGCGCATCCGTGAAATTGTCACCTACCGGCTCGACAAATCGGGCGGCGAAACCGCCAACCTGATCCGCTTTCTCGCCCCGGAAGACATTGCCGGAACCGGCCTTCTCAGCATAGACAAAGCCGACGGCAATACTGACCAGTGGCTGTACCTGCCCGCGCTCGACCGGGTGCGACGTATCTCCAGCGACCGCAAGGGTGGCCGCTTCGTCGGTTCCGACCTGTATTTCGAAGACCTGCAGGAGCGCAAGCCGTCGAAAGACCGCCACCGCCTGCTCGACAGGCAGACCGAAAACGGCATTCTCTGCGAGGTGCTCGAAAGCGTGCCGCTCGATCCCAAGGATTCGGCCTACAGCAAGCGCATCAGCTGGATTGATCCCGCCACCGCCATTCCGCAACGGGTGGACTATTTCGAGAAGGACGCCAGCACCCCCGGTAAACGCTGGCTGTTGCGCGGCAAGAAGCGCAATCAGGGCTACTGGACGCTGACCGACAGCCGTATGATCGATCTGGCCAGTGGCCACGAAACCCGATTGGTGGTCGACGTCGCGCTGTACGATCAGAAACTGCCCGCCAAACTGTTCACCTCGCAAGCGCTGGCCGACGAAAGCCTGGAATCGGAGTACCGTCCATGAAAAATCTATTGCTGACCCTGTGCCTGTCGCTCGCCGCCCTGCCCGCTTACGCTGCCAACGATCTGCCGCCGCCACGGGCCACCGTTCAGGACACGGCGGTTGACCTGCCGCCCCCGCGTACTACCCTGCGCAAACCGCGTGTGGCAGCGCCCGAAGCGGCCCCCGTCGAGGCAACGTCGCAAGCCAGCGCAGCCGACGGTCTTCCCCCGCCCGCCACCCGCAGCCGCAATGCGGCTGCACGCGGCTTTCAGCCGGTCTTCAAGGTAGGGGTTGATGACCTGCTGCTGGAAGCCGGCGGCCTGTCCGACGCACCTGAAGCCGACACCTATTCCACCCTGCGCGCCAGTGCCTATGTGTTGTGGCAGCCCAACCGCAACTGGGAATTCCGTGCCGGCGCACGAATCGATGGCATGACTCAGGACGGAGGCCTCGCCGATCACCGGGAATTATTGGCCGACTACGCCGACACCTATGTGCGCTACCGTAACGGCGACACCCGCCTGACCCTCGGTGCGCAGACCATCATCTGGGGCCGCGCCGACGCAATCCCTCTGGCCGACCGCGTCAGCCGTGCCGATCTCACCCGCTTTGTGCTGGACGACCTGCCCGACCGCCGCCGTGCGCAACTGGCCGCACGTTGGGAACAAAGCTTCGGCGACTACAAGCTGGACGCGGTGTGGCTGCCGGTGTTCCGAGGCGCGCAACTGCCGGATATCTTCAGTATCTGGAGCCCGATCAACCGCGCCACGGGACAGGTCATCGGCATTGCGCCCAGCCCGGCGCTGGCTGCCCTGGTGGGCGCCGCGCGCATCGAACAGGACGAGCACGGCAGCGGCGGCGGTGCCCTGCGTCTGACCAAAACCGGCGCCCCCTTCGATTTCGGCGTGACGCTGGCGCGCACCCGGCAGTCGCTGCCGTATTACCGGGTCGATGTGCCCAACTTGACGCTCACCGCCGTGCATCCCTTCAACACCTTCGTCGGCGTCGACCTGGAACGGGTAAGCGGCGGCCTCACCTGGCGCATGGAACTCGGCTACACTAACAACGTGCCGGTGACCCTGCCCACCACCGCGATGGACTCTACGCATTCACTCGACTGGATCGGCGCGCTGGAATTCTTCCCTGGCGGCAAGGACACCCGCGTCAACCTGCAACTGGTGGCACATGCGCTGCAGACCGAGCGCAGCATTCTCGAACTGAAGGAGTATTACGGCGCCAACGGCGAGATTGAAACCACTTTTGGCCAGGGGCGCTGGAAAGCGGGCATGCGCTTTTCCAGCGGCTTCAACGTGAAGGATATTTACCTCAGCCCCAAACTCAGTTACGTCGGCTGGGAGCCGCATGAACTGTATGTCGCCGCGCATTATTTCGATGGCGAAGCGCGCACCCTGGGCGGCTTCCATCAAGATCATTCGCTGATCACGCTGGGCCTGCGCAGCAAGTTCTGACCGACGACGCATGGAGACGCTGAAATCCTGGTTTAGCGGCAGCCGCATCCCCATGCTGCCGCCGTGGCTGGCGCTGGCGATCCTGCTCGGCCTGCAACTGGCTTCGTTGCCTTTCCTGCTCAATATCCATTTCAATAATTCGGGCGACATCTATTCTCCTGCGGACGCGCCCATCATCCAGTTGCGGGAATCCCTGTTTCGTGAATTTCCCAGCGACGATGCACTGATCGCGCTGTTCGAGGGCGATGCACTGTTTAGCCCGGCGTTTCTGGGCGCACTCGATCGTGTTGCCAAAAAAATGGAAACGCATCCTTCGGTTGACCGTGTGCTCACGCTCACT
>JBKJIS010000282.1:0-2591 GCA_046598305.1 Thiobacillus sp. | reverse complement strand
TTATGACCCTCAAGCGCTTGCCATGCCGGGAATGCACGGGCGTGGATTATCCGAATTCCAGGCCGTCGAACGACCAGGCGTAACGCTCCATGTTTCCGGTCCTGCATGCCGGAGTGCGAGTGGTACAGTAGGTGCCGCTCTGCTCGACCTTGAAACGCAGGTGAAGGTTCGCCCGGCTCGATGCCCTTGAAGCTGATGCGCGGCACGCCGTCGCTGCCCAAACTCAGCAAATACACCAAGAAGCTGCAGAGTGTTGACCTGCCCTTTCCTGTTCGACAACATCCAGGCGGTGGATCGTTTCCAGGACGGATCGTATGGTCACGCCCCCGGTTGGGCTGAATCGGTTCGTCACCAGTGGTATCACTGGAATGAGTCTGATACAGGTCACCCGAGCCGCGCTTCCTGGCTATCGGTGCTGCTGGTGTTTTTGATGATGATCACGTCCATCCCGAAAATTACCCTTTGGCTGCCGCAATTGCTGCTCGGGTCAGGTGTCAAACAGTTGCCATAATCGCCTGCCCGCTTAATGTTTACTTGACGGTGTCCCAGCCCTCTGACACAGTCAAAATACTTTCTGACTCTACCAAGGCGTCCACGATGGATACATCCAATCTATACAAGCAACTTCTCGAAAGCGTGGGTGAAGATGTCACGCGCGATGGATTACTCAAAACCCCGGACCGCGCGGCTGCCGCATTCAAGTTTCTGACGCAGGGCTATACGCAATCGCTGGACGAAGTGCTCAACGAAGCCGTGTTCGATTCAGACAACAATGAAATGGTCATCGTCAAGGATATCGAACTGTATTCCATGTGCGAGCACCACCTGCTGCCGTTTGTGGGCAAGGCCCATGTGGCTTACCTGCCGCAAGGCAAAGTGATTGGCCTGTCAAAAATCGCGCGCATCACCGATATGTTCGCTCGCCGCCTGCAAATCCAGGAACAACTCACCACCCAAATCGCCGAAGCCATACAGACAGCCACCGGTGCCGCCGGCGTCGGTGTCGTCATCGAAGCCCAACATTTTTGCATGATGATGCGCGGCGTTCAGAAACAGAATTCGTGGACCATTACCTCGAAGATGTTGGGGGGCTTTCAGGATAACGACCGCACCAGGCAAGAATTTTTGCAGCTGATATCCAAGAAAAATTAAGTGCGTGGCCTATGGGTGCATATTGCTATCGATGCGAGGCAATCGTTGGCTCAATGAATCCAGGCACTGGGAGGGGCATGCATGAACATTGGCATGACGCAAACACCCGTTTCCCCACCCCGCAGATCATTGCACTCAAGCAAAGCGGAACCAAACTCCCATTGCAAGCCACAAACAACAGCAATCCACGCTGACATCAACCCTGATGATTTCAATACTCAATCGTTTGCTCCCTGTCTGGATCGGTCTGCTAGCCCTGACGAGCTCAGCCGCCGCAGCGCCCTTTACGTTGGCTCAACTGCTCGCGCGCCCTGTCGCACCCCACGGCGTTGTGTTTGAAATTGTCGACCGGGATCCACGCGCATTAGAAGTGGCGCTACCCTGGGTGAAGCAGGCTTCGGAAAAACTCAAGGCACGCTTTCCGGCACTGCCGATGGCATTGGTGACGCACGGCCAGGAAATGTTTGCCTTGCAAAGCGGCGGGCGCACCGACAACCCGGCGCTGCATCAAATCGCCGAAACCCTCAGCCGCGATGGCATTCCGGTTCACGTCTGCGAAACCTACGCCGGCTGGCGCGGCATCGGGGCTGAGAACTTCCCCAAATACATCAACGTAGCGCCGGCCGGACCGACGCAAATCAAGAACTACGAAGCGCTCGATTACGAGCGCCTGGTGGTGCCCAAGGCCGCCGTACTGAAAACGCGATGAAGGGAGCCGCGCAGCCCAGGCTACCGCCTGATTAAATTCTCGTCAGAACGGTTCGGTGCACTCAAATACGCATTCTTCCCGTGTTGCCGGATGGACAAATCGCAACGACCCCGCATGCAACAGCAGGCGTCCGGCCATGACCTGGATCGCAGGCGGTGCGTACAGGGTATCGCCCAGTATCGGATACCCCAGCTCACGCAAATGCAGTCGTAATTGGTGCGATCGGCCCGTAACGGGCTCAAGTTCAACACGCGTGCTTGAACCAGAGGCATCATGTGCCAGCACACGCCAGCGCGTCACGCTGGGTTTGCCCGCTTCATGGTCAATGATGCGCAGGGGCCGGTTCGGCCAGTCTGCGATGATCGGCAGATCGATAACGCCCCATGCTTCGGCAGGCGCTTCCAGCCGGCCCGCCACCACCGCAATGTAACGCTTGCTCACCTCGCGTGCAGCAAAAGCCATGCTCAGCGCGCGTTGCATCGCCGCACCCCGTGCCATCACCATGAGTCCGGAGGTCGCCATGTCCAGGCGATGCACGACCAGGGCATCGAGAAACTGCGCCTGCACGCGCGAGGCCACGCAGTCGTGAAGGTGCGCCGCGCGACCCGGCACCGCGGGCAGGCCGGCGGGTTTGTCGGCAACGACGAGATGCGCGTCGTGGTGCAGCACCAGCGGTCGGGGTTCGAGACGTTCAGGCATCGCGGGCGATTGTCGGTGCGCCGCCGCGCCG
>JBKJIS010000312.1:0-2676 GCA_046598305.1 Thiobacillus sp. | reverse complement strand
CCTATATGAACGCGGTGGCGGCGGGCGACTTTTCGACGCGGATAACGCTTTGAAGCGCAATTCGCTATCTGTCATGTTATTTAATTGGTGCTATTATTAGCACTCTTAAACGGGCTTGGAGTCATCATGTCAAACCTCATCTTGGCGGAAACGACGGCAAGCGTTTCCGAGTTGAAAAAGAATCCGATGGGCACGGTCGCCTCGGGTGAAGGCTTTGCTGTTGCGATCCTCAATCGAAACACGCCGGCTTTCTACTGCGTGCCAGCGAAAGCCTATGAAGCCCTGATGGAAAAGCTCGAAGACATGGAGCTGAACGCCATTGCCGATGCGCGTGAAGGTCAACCGGTCACCAAGATCAAGCTCGATGCGCTTTGAGCTTGGATTTCTGGAAGAAGCCCTGAAAGAGTGGCGCAAGCTCGACAGCAATACGCGAGCGCAGTTCAAGGCGAAGCTGGCCGAGCGCCTGGAAAATCCACGCGTGCCATCCGCCAAACTCATCGGCCATCAAGACCGTTACAAAATCAAGCTGCGCAGCGTGGGTTATCGACTCGTGTACGAAGTCCGCGATAGCGAACTTATTGTGATTGTTGTTGCGGTGGGCAAGCGTGAGCGCAACGCTGTCTACAAAATAGCCGCGAAGCGATAGGGATGTCCATTAGGGTATGAAACGTTCCGTCTAGCTGGTCAAGGTTTTTCTGTGCCAGCATGGATAGCTCAATCTGCCATGCCATAGCGCTTCATCACATCGGCAAGAGGGGTCGTGGTGGACGTGCCTGCGCGGATTGCTTCAAGTTCGCGCTCAGCCAGGTACAAGTCTTCGAGGTCATCCAAGTGTTCAAGAATGGCCTCGGTGACGTAGTAGGTTTTGCTGCGCCCGGTGCGTGCAGCCAGGTTTTTCAACCGGATTTCCACGTCGCTGGGTAAGCGAATCGAGATAGCCATAAAGCCGCCGTCCTTGGGGGTGCGATAAAATTATCGCGCGGGCTCTGGGGAAAGCACAAGCCTTTATTTAAAAAAACAATAAGTTAAGGCAGCACCCAGTCCGGAGCAGTGGCCGCAGCCAAGCGAGGCGGAACTGAGTCGGCTCAATGTAAGATTCGGCCATGTTGAAAACCCTCATTCCCGCCCGCCTCGATTTCAAAGGGGGCGTGCCGTATTCCGCTGCCTACGGCGACATTTACCCTTCCGCCGATGGCGGCGTGGGGCAGGCGCAGCATGTGTTTTTGCAGGGCTGTGGTTTGCCGGAAAACTGGGCCGGTCGAACGAGCTTTGTCATTCTGGAAACCGGCTTTGGCACCGGGCTGAATTTTCTGACGACCTGGGCGGCGTGGCGGGCGGACCCGGCGCGTCCCGCGCGGCTGCACTTTTTGTCGGTGGAAAAGCATCCTTTTCAGGCAGCCGATCTGGTGCGCCTGCATGCGCTGTGGCCTGAATTTTCCGAACTCTCCAGTGAACTGCTGGCGAACTGGCCAATGTTGACGCCGGGCTTCCACCGCATCGCGCTCGACGGCGGCCGGGTGCAATTGACCCTGATGCTGGGCGACGCAAACGATTGCCTGTCGCAGGTGCAGGCTGCGGTGGATGCGTTCTATCTGGATGGCTTGGTTCCTGAACACAATCCCGCGCTCTGGCAGTCCAGCATATTTGCAGAACTGGCGCGGCTAGCGAAGCCCGGTGCGGTGGTGGCAACGGTTAGCGTGAAGGGAGCCGTGTATCAGGGATTAACCGAGGTGGATTTTTTATGCGAAAAGCGTGATGGCTTGGGTGGCAAGCGGCATTGTCTGCGTGCGCGCTACAACGGCGCGTCTAACCAGGCTGTGTCTGCTAAACCCCAACATGTTGCCATCATCGGCGCTGGGGTGGCGGGCGCGGCAGTGGCGCATGCCCTAGCGCAACGTGGCGTGGCGGTGACCGTGCTGGAGCGAGGTCAAGCGTTGGGCGCCGGTGCGTCGGGCAACCCGATGGCGGTGTTCCGCCCGATGCTGTCACGCGATGACAATCGCGCCAGTCGCCTCACTCGCGCGGCGTTTCTGCATAACCTGCGCGCTTGGGCTGCGTTGGGTGAACGCGTGGCATGGTCACGCTGCGGCGTGCTGCATCTACCCAAGGATGACATCACGGCGGCAAAGCTTCATCAGGCGCTCGACATCGCCGCGCCGCCTGCAGAATTCGCGCGCTGGGTGGAGCGGGATGAGGCCCGTGAACTGGCGAACTGGCCGGTTGATGGCGCCGGACTGTTCTTCCCCTCAGCAGGTTGGGTGGAACCGGTAACCCTGTGTCGCGCCTGGCTCGACCATCCGGCCATTCAGTTAAGGACGGACTGCACCGTCGAACGATTACGCGCCCACGCGTCAGGCTGGCACGTGCTGGATGGCGAAGGCTCGGTATTCATCGAGGTGGATGCGGTGGTGCTGGCGAACGCGCGGGATGTCATGACCCTGGTACCCGATCAGACCTGGCCGCTCCATACCGAGCGCGGGCAAGTGACGCAGTTGCCTTCTGGTTGTTTGCCGGAAATCCAGCGTGTGATTGCGCGCGAAGGGTATATCGCGCCAGGTGCACTTCAGCCACTGGTGGGTGCAACCTATGAACACGATGACGATGACACGATGCCACGACGGGAAAGTGATCTGGTCAATCTGGCACGGCTCGAAGCGATTTTGCCGGGTGCGGGAA
>JBKJIS010000189.1:0-17073 GCA_046598305.1 Thiobacillus sp. | reverse complement strand
TTTCCGCTGGAACAGCAAAAAAATGAAGACGGGACTGGCGATCAACAACTTGTTCGATCGAGATTACTACTTCCGCGGCGTCGATTTCAGCCAGGGCCGAATGCCGGCTCCGGGCCGAACTGCTTTGCTGACACTACAAATGGATATGTAAAGGAGGCCTTCATGCGAGAGCTTATTATATTGACCCATGTGCCAACCGATGCGGTCAACGACGGCTTTATTCCGGCAGCGCAACGTCTTGGTTTATCCATTGTGCTGCTGACCGATCATGCCGAGGCGCATCGGCAACATTTCAATCAAGCCGGGCTTTCCGCTTACCTTGGCGAAATTGTCGCCTGCGATGTGTTCAACCCACTCGCGGTAATCGAAACAATTACCCGCCGTGCACGGACACCGGCGGCAATTTTTTCCAACAGCGACCACCTGCAAACCAGCACGGCGATCGCCGCCGACTATTTCGGTCTGCCGCGCAAAAACTGGCATGTCACATATCGCGCCAAAAACAAGGCGGAAATGCGCGCCGACCTGCAAACCCGCGGCCTCGACGTGCTCTGGCACGCCGTTGTCTGCGATAAGGCGGCGCTTGCGCAAGCGTTGGACAGCGTCCCGTTTCCATGCATCGTCAAACCGCGTGAAGGCGTCGCCAGCCAGCAGGTCAGCCTGAGTTACAACCGCGCCGAACTCGAGGCGCAATGCGCCGCAGCCTGGGGCACGCAGCCGGGGCAACCGTTGCTCCTCGAAGAATATATCGAAGGTCCGCTCTACACGCTGGAAACCCTCGGCGACGATCAGCAGCTCTGCGTGCTCGGCGGCTTTCAGGTGAAATTGTCGCCGCCGCCGCATTTTGTCGAACTGGAGGCAAGCTGGGGGACGGGGTTGACGGCCGAACAGGAAGCCCAGGTGGTCGACATTATTCGCTGCTTTGGCGTCGGCTTTGGCGCGTGCCACACAGAGTTCGTTATGACCGACACGGGACCCCGCCTGATCGAAATCAACTATCGCAATATCGGTGATTACCGCGAGTTTTTGCTGCAGGACACGCTCGATATTCCGTTATTTGAAATCGTCTTACGCCTCTATTTTGGTGAGCCTCTCCCACAGTTGAATATCGCGCCGGGCGCGGCATTGATCCGTTATTTTACCGCACGCTCTGCGGGCCGTCTTACCCACGCTCCCGAAGCGTTTGTCCGGCATGCGGACGATATCCAGATCACTTACAAGCCGCTACGTACGATCGGCGACACGATCAATCTGACCCATTCGAATAAGGATTATCTCGGCGTACTGCGCGGTGCGGGTTCGGATGCGCAACGCCTGGGTCTGGAGATGGACCGTATCAGCAACGGGTTGGCATGGGAAATCGGCGCATGAAGGCGATTGCTGTCGGAACTACTGCCAATACCCGCATAGAGCGCACTGACGCCGGGCATGCGAAGTATATTTGTCATCGCGTGGTGGATACCTTGCTGCGCGAAGACGTGCGCGAATGCGTGAGTCGTTCGGCGCCGATGTTGAATGCCGCATTGCCGGCGGGGCTCGGCAAGTATGCGGAGGCTAACCGCGTATGGCTCAAGATAACCCATTTCGGCGACGGCTGCCTGTGGATTCCGGTAGCCCTATCCACATTCATGCAAGATTGGCGCGGAGCCGGATTGCCGCTGCTATGGCAGGAGGGCGGGCAGGTTAAGGAACTGTATGCGGTGGAGGACATTATCGCTTGTTTCGCGCGCGGCCTCGATCCGGCCGCAGCGCTTCCGTTCAATGCGTTTGCCGGAGAGTGCCAAGTGGCCGCTGAGCATCGCCATATCAGCGAAACCGAACGCGAACGCTGGTTCGCCGAGTTCCGTGCGCTGCATGGCGCAGCGACTGGCGCGGAGTTGCCGGGTTGGCACGCCCGCTTGCTGCACTATGACCGGCTCGGTGCGTTTCTGGATCATCCGTTTTATCCGACCGCACGCGCCAAACTCGGTTTCGATACCGATGCGCTCACCGCTTACGGCCCGGAATTCCAGCGTAATTTCCTGTTACGCTGGCTGGCGGTGCCGCGCGCACTCTATCATCCGAGCGCCGCCAACGAACATAGCCTGCCAGCGCTATGGCCCTCTTTCGAAGCCGTCGGCCTGCCTGCCGCGATGGCGAACACGCATGCCCTGGTTCCGATACATCCGTTCGTATGGGAGCATCGGCTCGATGACTTTCTTGGTGAGGCCGGATTGCGCGAAGTGGTTCGCGCACCACGGGCTTACCTCGCGGTCACGCCAACGCTGTCGGTGCGTACCGTCGTGCTGCTCGATACGCCGGAATGGCATTTGAAGTTGCCGCTGACGATCCGCACCCTGGGTGCGAAGAACATTCGCACCATCAAGCCGAGTACGATCCACGACGGTCATAGCATCCAAACCCTGCTTGCCGATATTGCCGCGTGTGAACCGTCGATTGCCGGCCGTCTGTTGTTGACACGCGAAGATTGCGGTGGACATGTCGACAACCGGATGTTCCTCGGCTACATCCTGCGCCGTTATCCGGTCGGCACCCTGCGCGAAAGCACGCTGATTCCGGTGGCGGCGCTATTGGCGCAAACGTCGGCTGGAAACACGGTTGCCGAGGAAGCGGCGGCGCAATTCTACAGCGGCGATCTCGACACATTTTTAAATGATTACCTCGATCTAACGCTACGCCTGCATTTGCTGTTGTGGCTGCGCTATGGCATAGCCCTTGAATCGAACCAGCAGAACTCCGTCGTTGTATTAAGCCGGGAAGAGCCTCGGCTACGCCTGTTGCTCAAAGACAACGACGCAGCGCGCATCCATCTCGACTATCTGGCTCGGCGTTGGCCGGATATGGCGTCTCATGTTGCCGAGTTGCAGGATAGCCGCATTTTCGTTGTAGACCCGTTGCCGCTGGCGCAAATGTTCACGACGATTACCTTGCAGCTGAATATTGCCGTATTGGTCGAGCGCTTCGCGGCTATTCTCGGCTTGCCTGCCACTGCCCTGTATTCCCGCATCAGGCTACGAATCGAAACCGTATTAACGGAATTGGCGGCGGCTGGCGAAGACATTACGCTGGCTCGCCGATTGCTACTCGAAGATGATCGGCTGTATATCAAATACTTGCTGATCGCCGCCACCCTGGCTGAAAAAAACGAGACGGGCGCTGCCGACGTCAACAAGTTCTATGGCCGTAGCGCGCCTAATTTTTTGAGGGCGATATGAATAAGGATCGGCGCCGCATCGTCGCCACCATCATGGTTTGCCACTTTATCGCAGCTTTCGCCGCACTTGGCATGCCGCCGTTTTTTGCGTTGATACTCGATAAATCACTGCATAGTGAAGCCACTTATCTGGCCGGGTGGCTGTATGTCGTGCCGACGTTTTTTACCGCGATGAGCAGTCCGTGGTGGGGCAGGCTGGCGGATAAATACGGCAAGAAGCCGCTATTGTTGCGCGCTCAACTGGGACTGGCAGGCAGTTTCCTGCTCGCCGGCTTTGCCCCCAATGCGTGGGTATTTTTTATTGCTTTGTCGTTGCAAGGCCTGCTCGGCGGCACCTTCGCCGCATCCAACGCTTATTTGGCAACCGTGGTAAGCGGCACAGCCCTCACCCATAGCTTGACGCTGATGCAATGGTCGGCACGAGCGGCGCTGGTGATCGCGCCGGTGGGATTGGGCCTGTTGATGACGATTGAATCCCCGCTTGAGTTATATCGTTACTTGGCGCTGCTGCCGCTAATCGCTGCTCTGTTCATTGGATGGTTGCCCGCGTACCCAGTGCAAGCGGCGACCAACGCGCCGATGCAGGCCAAAGGTGAAGCGATAGTAGCAACGTCCATGCAAATCTACGCGTTGCAGTTCGCGTTCGTATTCGCCACCGTGATTACCTTTCCTTATTTCGTTCCCTTCATTCAAGCGGGTTCCGGCTCGGTTTCGCCAGCTATTGCCGGGCTGTTGTTTGGGCTCCCGCATTTGATCTATCTCTTGTGCGCAGTGCCATTGAGTCGCTATCTGGGGCAACGCGGCCTGGTGTTCATGCTGTCGCTGTCGTACCTGTTGCTTGCTACATCCCTGTTCGGTCAGGCGCTGTTTCCATCGCTGCCTGCCGTGGCTGCCTGGCGCGTCGTAATGGGGCTCAGCATGACCGTCGGCTTCATCGGTTTGCACGCGCTGATCGCGGGCATCGTAACCAGTGACAACGCCGGGCGAACATTCGGCTGGTTCGAAAGCAACTCCAAATGGGGCGCTGTCGCCGCCGGTTTAATTGCCGGTACGGCGGTACAAGTACTCGATTTGCGCGCACCTTTTTTTATCGGCGCGCTGACCCTATTCGCCGCCGGTTGTTATCTGGCCGGCTTGGCGCTTTATCGTTTACGCCTAAGCAATTCTTAGTATTTAGCAATAGGAGGAATCATGCATTCACACAATTTGGCGGAAGCCATCGACTCCGCGCTGATAGCTCGGCAGGAAGCCGGCCGGCGCTCCATGGAAACGCTGCTTAACTGTTATTGCCGTGAGGTGGCGGGCCCGGAAGGGCAGTTAAGCGTGGGGCCTTTATTCGGCCAAAACGATAGTCCGGTGTCCGTGCGCCTGGCCTTGCAGCGTAGCGACGGCCGCATCATGCATATTCGCCTGCCGCTTACCGGTGATCGTCTGCTAACGGTGGTCGACGGCGCTTCCGCCACTGGCAATTACCGCTATCAATCGTCGTTCTATTGCAAATCCCTGGGAAAACCCTGGGCCTTGCTCGATTGGCAGGCGTTGGCGGGGCTTTTGCTGCGCGAGCTGTCTTTGAAATATGAACTGCCTACGAACGACGAGTTGATGCAACAGATTCACGATAGCGTTGCGGTCACCACTGCCGTGCTGAGCGCATCCCGCCCCGGACATTTTTCGCGGGAACCGTTACAGGCCTTTATTGAATCCGAACAGTCGCTGGTTTTCGGCCATCCGTTTCACCCCACCCCGAAAAGCCGCCAAGGCGTTTCCTATGAGGACATGCTGCGCTATTCGCCGGAAATGGGGGCGAGCTTTCCGCTGCATTATTTCGCGGTGCGCCGCGAATACTTGTTGCAACAGTCGGTGATCGCCGAGCCATGTGACCAGATCGTCGCGGCGCAGGCGCCCGCCGGCCTTGACGCGGGCGAGGAGTTTGCCCTGATTCCGACCCATCCGTGGCAGGCGCGCTATCTGCTCGGCCATTCCAGCGTTGCTGCGGCGATCCGAACCGGTTGTATCCGCGACCTTGGGCAGCGCGGCGAGCATTATTATCCCACCTCGTCGATCCGCACCCTGTTCCATCCGGAAAATCCGTATTTCTATAAGTGTTCGCTGAACATCCGCATCACCAACTGCGTACGCAAAAATGCCGTTTACGAACTTGAGGGCGCGCTGCAAGTGACCAAAATCATGCGCGCATTGATGCCCGGCTTGCAACAGCAATTCCCGGGTATCCGGGTACTGGAAGAACCCGCGTTCATCTCGGTGGATTTGAAGCAGGACGATGCGCAGCTTGGCAAGGAAGTAACCGAAGGCTTCGGCATGATCTTGCGGCAAAGTTTCGCTGACGTGTTGCTTCCCGGCGTGACGCCGCTTTTGGCCGGCGCGTTGTTCGGCAATCATGTCTACGGCGAAGCTCGCATCCGCGAGATGCTAGCGAGCATGGGGCAGCGCGCGGGATTGTCGCTCGCTGCGACGGCCGAACAATGGTTTTCGCGTTACGTCGAAGAACTTATGTATCCGGTGCTGTACTGCTATTTCGCGCACGGCATCATCTTCGAGCCGCACTTGCAAAACGTGGTGATCGGCGTGGCTAATGGGGAGCCGCGACAGGTCTTCCTGCGTGATTTCGAGGGCGTCAAGCTGGTGCAAGAGCGCTACAGCGAAAAGCAACTGGAAGCCGTTAACCCGCGCACCCGCGAAGCGCTTTGGTACAGCACCGAACAGGGATGGAAACGGGTCGTCTACTGCTTATTCGTCAACAATTTCTGCGAGGCGATCAGTCAGATCGGCGCGGGCAAACCGGCAATGCAAAACCGCCTATGGGCGGTGGTACGACATCATCTGCATGTCTATCAGAATCATTACGGGGACAACGTCTCGGCACGGCACATTAATGCCTTGCTTAACGGCGAGCCGTTTCCAGGAAAAGCGAATCTGATTAACCGTTTCTTCAAGCAGCCGGATCGCGCTTTCGGCTATTCGCCGGTAAACAACCCATTAGGCGCGCTGGGGGAGGGAGTGGCGTGGAGCTAAGGTTAGCCGAAGTATTTGCAAGCATTATGGCGGCGCAGGCCGAAGCCGACGAGCCGTTGTGCGCCTACGTGTATGACCTGGTGGCCTTGCGTCGGCATGCGGCACGTCTGGTCAGCACTTTGCCGGAGGGCTGCGAGCTGTTTTACGCGATTAAAGCCAATTCCGATCTGCCGATTTTGCAGACACTGGCACCGCTCGTTGATGGTTTCGAGGTGTCGTCGGGCGGCGAGCTGGCCTGGGTGCGCGAACACTTTAGCGATGTGCCGGTGATTTTTAGCGGCCCGGGAAAACTGGATAGTGAACTCAGTGCGGCGATCGAGCAAAACGTCGATTGTCTGCATGTCGAAAGTCTTAACGAATTGCGGCGCTTGGCCGAGATTGCCAGCCAAACCGGCAAAGCGGCGGCGGTGTTGTTACGTATCAACCTGGCTGTCGACAACTTGGCAGAAACCAGCTTGATGATGGGCGGAAAACCCACGCCGTTCGGGATTCCTGCCCAGCAATTGCAAGAATGCCTGAAATGGTTGCGTGCCCATCCTGAAATTCGGCTGCGCGGCTTCCATTTTCATCTGTTATCGCATCAACTCGATGCCCTGGCCCATCTGCAACTGGTGGCGGTATATCTAAATCAGGTGCGGCGATGGTGCGACGAATATGCGCTGAAAATCGACCATATCAATGTTGGCGGCGGCATCGGCATCAATTACCGGCAGCCCGAACAGCAGTTCGACTGGATGACTTTCAGCGCCGGGTTGACGGCGTTGTTAAAAAATAGCGGCTTGCCCGGGATCAGCGTGCGTTTCGAGTTGGGACGTTATATCACCGCCGCCTGCGGCTACTATGTGATGCAGGTCATCGACATCAAGCGGAGCTACGGCAAGAGTTTTCTAGTCGGCAGGGGCGGCTCGCATCACTTCCGCACGCCCTACGCGCAAGGCCACAGCCATCCGTTTCATGTGCTACCGGTCAATGCGTGGCCCTACCCATTTCCGCGTCCGGAGATTTCCAACGAGAGCGTAAACATAGTGGGGCAATTATGCACGCCGAAAGACTTGCTGGCGTTCGACGCGCCGGTAAAAACGGTGCGTTGCGGCGACTTGTTGGTATTTCCTTACGCGGGCGCCTATGCCTGGCATATTTCGCATCACGACTTTCTGCGTCACCCGCACCCTACACAATGGTATTTATCAGCGGAGTGACCAGCATGCTGCAAACCAATCAACTTAAACGCGCGCTGGCCGATGGGAAAACCGTATTCGGACTGCTCAATTCGATTCCCTCGCCGTTACTGGTCGAAATGATCGGCTATGCCGGCTACGATTTCGTCATTTTGGATATGGAACATGTTTGCGTCAATCCGGAAACGCTCGAAAACATGGTACGGGCGGCCGAGTGTGGCGGGATTACGCCGTTGGTCAGGGTGCCGAACACCATGCCCGAAGCCATCTTGCGGGCATTGGATTGCGGCGCGCAAGGCATCGTCGTGCCGCACGTGCGCAGCCGCGCGGAGGCCGAGCAGGCAGTTGCAGCGAGCCGCTATTACCCGCTCGGAAGTCGTGGCATCAGCGGTGGACGCACAACGGGCTTCGGCGCCATCGACCTGCCGACTTATTTCGAGCGCGCCAATTCGGAGATCATGGTGGTGACCATGATCGAAGATAAAGAAGGCGTCGATAATCTGGATACCATCTTGTCTGTCGCAGGCATCGATATGGTGCTCGAAGGCGCAATCGATTTATCTCAGTCTTATGGCGTGCCAGGGCAAGCGCAACACCCCACCGTGCAAAGCGCGATCGAAAAGATTGCTACAGCCTGCCTGGACCGCTGTATTCCATTTTGCGCCGTTTCTCGCACCGTAGATCAATTGGGAAATGGAAAGAAGTGGAGCGCGCAGGCTTACTTGCTGGGAGACGACCGGGGGGTGAGTTTTCGTGCACTCAAAGCTCACTTGACGGGTTCCAGGCAGCTTGGTCAACCACCGGAACAAATTATGGGGATAAATCCATGAAGCCGCAAAACCTGCTCTCCGGACGAAGCAACGTCTCCGTGAGGTACCTGTCATGAAAGCACGCAGAGTTGTCTTCAATTTGCACCTTTATACCGGCCTGGCGGCCGGGCTGCTTCTGTTGCTGAGCGGGCTGACCGGCAGCCTTCTGGTCTTTCGCGATGAAATCGAAGGGCTTGTGTATCCCGAATTGATGAAAACGGTGCCGCGTGACGAACGTGTTTCCTTACAGGTGGTGCTGGAGGCGGTCGGACGCGCCTATCCGCAAGACCGGCCATTCTCCATCCGCCTGCCGCGCACCCCGCAGCAAACCTATCTGGTTAAGATGAACGATGGGCATGACCTGTTCGTCTATGCCGATCCTTACAGCGGAAGGATCCTCGGCGCACACCGGCAGGAAGACACTTTCACGGGATGGATCGCGCTCCTGCATACTGAGCTCCTGAGTGGCGAGCGCGGCGAAACCATCCTCGGTGTCGGTGCTTTGCTGCTGATCTGCATGAGCGTAACCGGCCTCATCCTGTGGTGGCCGCGCAACGGAAAGATTTTGCCTGGCTTCAAAATCCAATGGTCTGCCCATTGGAAAAAAGTGAATTTTGATTTGCATCGCGCATCGGGCATCTATGCGGCGCTTTTTCTTTTGCTCACCAGCTTCACCGGCGCCTCGTTGGTGTTCAATAAAACTTTTGCCGGTTTCATCAATGCCGTGACAGAAAGTCCACCGCGGCCTGCCCCACCGCTTTCCAACCCTCTTCGGGCAGGGATGCCGGCACCTTCGCTCAATGTGCTGCTGCATCAGGCCGATCGTATCCTGCCCGCCACCGCCACCTGGATCAGTCTTCCACAGACAGCGCAGGCGCCGCTGGTGGTACGCAAAAAACTCCCGCAAGAATCTCACCCCAATGGGAGGAATTTCGTCTATTTCGATCAATATACGGGTAGGGTATTGCAGGTGGAAAACGCCTTGACGGCTCCTCTGGGTACGCGCATTTTTAACACGCTTTATCCGATACATATCGGTGCAATAGGCGGAACGCCCACTCGCACCTTACAGGTGATCATCGGTTTGTCGCCGCTCATTTTATTTGCCACCGGCTGTGTCATGTGGGGGAATCGAAGGCAGGTGAAACGATATCGCTCCCGGCTCACAAAGCAAGACGCGAGATCGGGGTGAAAGGAAAGCGTTACCCGGGCTGATGAAGATGCCGTAGATGTCCAGCAACGCACCCCTTCTAACGACGGAATTTTGACTGTCACGATACTGAGCTTGATCGTGAAATCGGAAAGCTACAACATCCGTGGCATCGATTGGCTGCGCCAGCAGTCCGACGAAGGCCTGGCGCACGCGCATCGCGGGGGCGAACTGATCACGCATTTCGGCGGCCATCCGTCGCTCGCCATCGGGCCGCCGCTGACGTCGCACCCGCACGACATCGGCGACATCCTGCGCGGGCGGCGGCGTTGCCGATGGCACAGATCGACTGCGGACGCCAGACCGAACGCGCAACCCGGTGGGGAATGGATGTCCGCCCACGCCCGCCCGCATATAGATGCACAGGCACACACTCAACCCTGCCCCGCAAATGCCGGCAGGGTCAGAACGACATATCGTCGTCGTACGCGTACTCGCGTTGCCGATGGCGCACCTGCTTGAGCCATGCCTTGAGCGTCCCGATGGCTTGCGCGGCGTTCAGGTCATTCTCGACAGCGCGGAGTTCCATACGTACCTGCGCGATGTCCGCATCGAGCAGGCGCATGAGCGAGGCCGGATCCAGTCGGGAATACGAGTCGAAGCCGAAACGCATCCTGAACTCATGGTCGATGTGGATTATTTCGTTCTCCAGTTCGCCCAGTTGTTCTTTCAGAATCTTGTTGTAATGCGTCAATCGCTCTTCGCTGAGGATGTTGATGGCGGCCTGGTCGATATGTTCGATTTCGAGTTGCAATTCCAGCAGGCGCAACAGGTCTTTCTTCTCGTAAGCCTGGTTGACGCTTTGCATCAGCTCAGTCTTGCGCGCGCGTTCGCCGGGGTCGGGCTCGCGGTCGGGATGCAGGGCGCTGGCAAGTTTCCGGTAGATTTCGCGCAGCGACAGGCTGACCCGTTGCGCTTCCTCGCGCAGCTTTTTTTCCTTCGCAAGCTGCTTCGCGGTCTGCTTGCGTTGCGTACGGCTTTCGCTCCCGGCATTCCGGGCGGCAGCGTGCTTTTCCGCCTCTTCAGCCAGCCGGGCTTGGATCTGTTGCATAAAGGCTTCAGGGGAGCGCATATCCATATCCTCCCCGATGTCGAACCCCAGGGTGGCTTCCAGCATCGCTTTCATCCCGGCGAGCGAGGCGGCTTCTTCATGGTCGAAATCGCTGCCGCTGTATTTGTTGTAGAGCGTCTTCATCTCGTCGTCGTTTTCGCCCACCAGCGCGCCGCTCAGTTCGCAAACCAGATTGGCGATCGAACGGCGCTCGGTTTTGCCCAGATTCTTTTGCTGATACGCCCAATCCAGACGGCGCGCCAGCTCGCGGCGCTTGCCCGCCGCCTGCTCGACCAGAGGCAGCAGTTCGCTGAGGTAGTGCTGCTGAAAACGCGGAACGGCGGACTCCCAGGCTGCCAGCAACGTCCGTTTTTTCCCGATCTTGCCGATCAGGGCGTTGAAAGTCTTTTGGGCTTTGGAAAGCAAGGGGCTGTTCTGCGTCGGGATAACGCTTATGGCAACGGAAAATAGATCCATTCGGGGACACCTGGTTTTCGGTTGGACGATCATGCTGCAAATTTCAGGGTGCGCGGACTTTACTGAACCCAGCATTGAAACGAGACAGCCGGGGTGACGCGACGCGAGGGCTGTATTTTTCTATGCATCTTCTTTTTGGGTCAAGCTGTTTTTGTATTTTCGCATCCGTTTCTCAAGTGGCCGATAGGGTGGAAAATCCCAAACACATTCTTTTGCGTTGGTCAACCCATTGGCCAACGGGTTGACTTTAATAATGCGAATTATTATCATTCATACTATTGTTTTTGCATTTCCCGGGGCGCGCATTCTCCGGGCACGCAGAATCTACTCTGTCGCACAGCCATGGCTTTTCCCATAACCGGACACCCACCGCATCAGGATGATCGCCTCACTTGCCGCCCCCTCTGCCCAGATGTCCGTCCATCCTGTTGAACCGCTGTTTGCGCTCGGCTCGGGATGGGCTGCGCCACGGACTTCGCACCTTATGCTGACAGCGGTTTTGCTCGCGCACGCCGGGTTGCTGACCGCGTTGTGGCACGCGCCCGAACCCGCTGCGCCGATCGAGCCGCCGCGCCTGCTGACGGTGAGTTTGATCCAGACTGAAGCCAAGCCTGCACCCGAGCCCGTTGTTAAACCGGAGCCGCCCAAACCGGCACCGCAACCGCTGGCAAAACCCTTGCCGCCGCCCCCCGTGCTGACGGCAAACCCCACCCCTGCTGCCGCGTCCGCACCCGTGGTACAGCCTCCCGCACCCAATCCCGATCCCGTGCCCGAGGTATTGCCGCCGCCCCCGCCTCCTGTGATTGCGGCAGCGCCCGCGCCCAAGCCTGCAGCGCCCGCCGCGCCCACCGCGCCGCCGCGCGCGGCGGATTACCTGACCAACCCCAAGCCGCCGTATCCCGCGTTATCCAAACGGCTGGGCGAGGAAGGCATGGTGCGGCTGAAAGTGCGGGTTAATCCCGACGGTAGCGTCGCGCAACTCGAACTCGCCAAAAGCAGCGGGTTTGCGCGTCTCGACCAGTCGGCGCTGGACACGGTGCTGTCGAGCTGGAAGTTTCACCCCGGCATGCAGGACGGCAAACCCGTCGCCGCCTGGGTCATCGTGCCGATCGAATTCACCCTCAGGAGTTAAACCATGGAAACCGCAGCCCTAATCCCAGCGTCCGCAACCCAGTTGGGCTTTGCCCACTTCATCGCCCAGGCCGATGGCCTCGCGCATTTTCTGCTGGCGGTGCTGTTGCTGATGTCGATCATCACCTGGACGCTCATCGTCAGCAAAAGCATTGCCAACCGGCGCATGAAGAAAAACGCCCAGGCATTTCTGGCGCATTTCTGGGATGCCTCCGGCCTGTCTTCGGTTACGGAGTCTCTGCAAACGCACGGCATCAACAATCCGTTCTCGCACCTCGCCCACCACGGCCTCAAAGCCGCCGAGCAATACCGCAACCAAACCGGCCAGCGCCTGATCGAATCCGGCTCGGAAAATGAGTTCCTCACCCGCGCGCTGCGCCGCGCGATCAACCAGGACACCGCACGGCTAGAATACGGCCACACCATGTTGGCGTCGATCGCATCCTCCGCGCCGTTCATCGGCCTGTTCGGCACGGTGTGGGGCATCTATCACGCGCTGGTCAACATCGGCATGAGCGGCTCGGGCAGCCTGGACCAGGTCGCCGGACCGGTCGGCGAAGCGCTGATCATGACCGCGCTGGGGCTCGCGGTCGCCATCCCTGCGGTGCTGGCGTACAACTTCTTCAACCGCGCCAGACGCACCCTGCTGACTGAACTCGACGGCTTCGCGCATGACCTGTTCGCTTTCATGTCGACCGGCGTGCGCAACGACACCCGACTCGACAAGGGCGAAGCGCAGATTTACACCGCGCCCGTCGCAAGGAGCGCATGATGGCCTTCGGCGGACTCGCAAACGACAACGGCGACGGCGACAACGCCGAAATCAACATGATCCCGCTGATCGACGTGATGCTGGTGTTGCTCGTCATTTTCATCATCACCGCGCCCTTGATGACGCACGCGGTCAAGGTCGATCTGCCGGTAGCCGCAAGCCAGCCCAACCCGCCCAGGCCCGAGACGGTGAATCTCTCGATCAAGGCCGACGGCACGGTGTACTGGAACGCCGAAGCGGTCGACGCCACCGCCTGGCAGGCGCGCATGAACGACGCCGCGCGGCAGATCCCGCAACCGGAAATCCACCTCCGCGCCGACGGCGATCTGGCTTATCGCAACGTCGCGCAAGTCATGGCCGGTGCCGCGCGCGCCGGGCTGACCAAACTCGGCTTCGTCACCGACCCGAAGGGCGCACGATGACTGCAAGACGGCTCACCCTCGACCGCATGGCCGACCATCAGCCCTGCCGCATCGAGCGCGTGCTGGAACCCGCTCACGCGCCCGAATGGCAGGACTGGTTGCAGGAAATCGGCTTCATCGCTGGTGAACGGGTGGCGGTGATGGCGCGCGCCCAGCCCGGCGGCGACCCGCTGGTGGTGCGGGTCGGTGCGTCCACGTTTGCGTTGCGGGTGGCCGAGGCGGCGTGCGTGGAAGTGATGCCGCTCGAACCTGAAACCGCACCCGCATGAAAACCGCCATCATCCACGTCCATCGCGGCGGGCCGCTGGTCGCGCTGGTGGGCAACCCCAACTGCGGCAAGACCGCGCTGTTCAACGCGCTCACCGGCAGCCGGCAAAAAGTCGCCAACTACGCCGGGGTCACGGTCGAACGCAAGGAAGGCAAGCTGGTTACTGCATCGGGGAAAACCCTGCGCGTGCTCGATCTGCCGGGCACCTACAGCCTCAACCCACGCTCGCCCGACGAGAAGGTGACGGTCGATGTGCTGATGGGTCGCGCGCTAGGCGAAAAACGCCCCGACCGGGTGATTTGCGTGGTCGATGCGACCAATCTGCGGCGCAATCTGCGGCTGGTGCTGGCGGTGAAACGCCTCGGGCTGCCCTGTGTCGTGGCGCTCAACATGACCGATCTGGCAGCGCGGCGCGGCATTCATGTCGATGCCGACAAGCTCGCCATAGCGCTCGGCGTGCCGGTGGTGAAAACGGTGGCGGTGAAACCCGGCGGCGCAGATGCCTTGAAAACCCTGCTCGACACGCCGTCCGCACCCGCCCAGACCCACACACCGGCTGCATCCGCCAGCATCGAATCCGATCACGACACGGTACAGCGCATCCTCCAAAAACTCGACCTCGACCGCCTCGCCCCGCACACCTTCTCCGACCGCATCGACCATGTGGTGCTGCATCCGCTCGCCGGGATGCTGCTGCTAATCGCCGTGCTGTTTCTGATGTTTCAGGCGGTATTCTCCTGGGCCGAGGCGCCCATGAACCTGATCGAAGCCGCCACCACAGGGGCGGGCACAATCATCGGCAACGCGCTGCCGCAAGGCTGGTTCAGAAGCCTGATCGTCGACGGCGTGATCGCCGGCGCGGGCGGCGTGCTGGTGTTTCTGCCGCAAATCGTGATCCTGTTTTTCTTCATCCTGGTGCTTGAAGAATCGGGCTATCTGCCACGCGCCGCCTTTCTGCTCGACCGGCTGATGGGCAGCGTGGGCTTGTCCGGGCGCTCGTTCATTCCGCTTTTGTCCGGTTTTGCCTGCGCGATTCCCGGCATCATGGCGGCGCGCACGATTGCCAACCCGCGCGACCGCCTGGTCACCATCATGATCGCGCCGCTGATGACCTGTTCGGCGCGGCTTCCGGTGTACGCACTACTGATCGGCGCGTTCATTCCCAAACAAATTATCGGCGTGTTCGAGCTGCAAGGGCTGGTGCTGTTCGCGCTCTATGTCGCCGGGGTTGTCAGTGCCATGGCGGTCGCCTGGCTGCTCAAACACCTCACCAGCAAAGGCATGGTGCGCCCGCTGATGATGGAACTGCCCACTTACCACTGGCCCGCGCTGCGCAACGTCGGCATCGGCCTGTGGCAGCGCGTGGTGATTTTTCTGCGCCGGGTGGGCGGCATCATCCTCGCGCTCACCATCCTGATGTGGTTTCTGGCGAGCTTTCCCGCGCCGCCCGCGGGCGCCACCGGCGCCCCCATCGAATACAGCCTGGCCGGCACGCTGGGCCGCGCGCTCGCCGTGCTGTTCGAACCCATCGGCTTCAACTGGCAGATCAGCATCGCCCTGGTGCCCGGCATGGCGGCGCGCGAAGTCGCGGTGAGCGCGCTCGGCACCGTGTATGCGCTTTCCGCCACCGGCGACGGTACCGCGCAGGCGCTCACCCCGTTGATCGCCCATAGCTGGAGCCTGGCCACGGCACTGTCGCTGCTGGCCTGGTTCGTCTTCGCGCCGCAGTGCTTGGCCACGCTCGCCACCGTCAAGCGCGAAACCGGCGGCTGGAAAATGCCGCTGGTCATGGCCGCCTATCTGTTCGGGCTGGCGTATCTGGCGTCGTTCATCGTTTACCGCGTGGCGGCGGCTGCCGGACTGGGATGATTTCGATCGCGCAACGTATCTTCCGCCAGCCCTGCTGGTTTTTTCTTCCGCCGCTTCGCGACGGATTTTTATTCACCGCAAGCCAGCGCATCGCCAGCCAGCGTTTTAAACAGGAACAATCGATGCACTCGCTTAAACCCAAACTTATCGCTGCCGCGCTCGCAAGCATTTTTGCCGCGCCGCTGCACGCCCAGACTCCCCCGGCAACGGATAAGTCCGTTGACATGCCGCGGGTGGATGTGATCGGCAACCCGTCCAATCTGCCCAATATCGCCGGCAGCGCCGATGTGATCGGTAGCGAGGAACTGGAAAGCAGCCGCGTCTTCACCACGGCCGAGGCCTTGCGCCGCGTGCCGGGCGTCAACGTACGCGATGAAGAAGGCTTTGGCCTGCGTCCCAATATCGGCATCCGCGGGCTGAACCCCACGCGTTCCACCAAGATCACTCTGCTGGAAGACGGCATCCCGCTGTCTTACGCGCCCTACGGCGACAACGCCAGCTACTACCATCCGCCGATCGACCGCTTCGACCGCATCGAGGTGCTCAAGGGCGCGGGGCAGATCGGTTTCGGCCCGCAGACCATCGGCGGCGTCATCAACTACATCACCCCTACGCCACCGCAGAAGTTCGGCGGCTCGATTTCAGCCACCGCCGGTAACCGCGACTATTTCAACGGCAAGCTACAGGTGGGCGGCAAGGGCATGCTGTTCGACTACACGGCTAAGCAGGGCAACGGCGCGCGCAACAACCTGGAACACGCCATCAACGACCTCAATTTCAAGGCCGTTGTCGGCCTCGGTGCGAGTCAGGCGCTTACCCTGCGCGCCAGCCATTTCACCGAGGATTCGACCCTCACCTATTCCGGCCTGACCCAGGCCGAATTCGAGAAACGGGGCGCGCGCTACAACCCGTTCAAGAACGACAAGTTCGACACCGCCCGCACCGGTCTCTCGGCCACCCACGATCTCGAACTGGGCAACAACGCCACCCTCACCACCAACCTGTACTACGCCACCTTCGACCGCGACTGGTGGCGGCAATCGTCCACCACCACCGACAGCCAGTGTGGCGGGGCATTCACTATGGCGCGCAACAATGGCACGGCGGTCAACCCCGACACCTGCAACTCGGTGCAAGGCAGACTGCGCAATTACGAAACCTGGGGCGTGGAGCCGCGCCTCAAGCTCGCCCACGGCATGGGCGAGTTCGAAGCCGGGGTGAAAGCCCATTTCGAAGAGCAGGATCGCCGCCAGGTCAACGGCGCCTCGCCGAGCGCACGCACCGGCACGATTTCGGAGAACAGCCTGCGCGAAACCACAGCGTATTCCGCGTTTGCCAGCAATCGCTTCGATCTGGGGCAGTGGAGTGTCACCCCTGGCCTGCGTTTTGAGCGCATCGACTCCAAACGCACCAACCGCCTCAATCCCGCACAAAGCGGCAGCGATACGCTGGACGCCTGGATCCCCAGCCTGGGCGCGACCTGGAACCCGAGCAAGGCCCTGACCGTGTTCGCCGGCGTGCATCGCGGCTTCGCTCCGCCGCGCACCGAGGACATCATCGCCGGCAGCGGTTCCAGCACCGAGGTGGGCGCTGAGGAATCGACCAACTGGGAACTGGGCATGCGCGCACAGCCGGCGAA
>JBKJIS010000092.1:0-6374 GCA_046598305.1 Thiobacillus sp. | reverse complement strand
CCCTGATATGCAGGTCAGAGTGAGGTGAAAGAACGACTGCTCATCGGCAAAGCAGTCTTAAGGATTTCTCTGAAGCAGACGTTTAACGTCGGACGTAACCGGTCGGTAAAAAACGCGTCTTTTTGACGATCCGGTTGACAGAATTATTGGACGAGGCGGTGCGTGGTTATTGCCGCATACGATCTTTCATGGGCTTCAGCCCATAGAAAGTCGGAGTCCTTTAGGGCTTCAGCGGCTTTACACCCCCGGCCTGCCACTTGCTGGCGGTGCGTGGTTGTTGCCGCTTTAGCGGCTTTACAACCACGGCCTGCCACTTGCTGGCGCAATGCCCTTCGGTTATTGCGCCCTACACGGGCTGAAGTATTGAGTTGATTCAACAAGTTCAGAGATTGGTCAGAACCAAAACTGGTACCCTAAGTGGGTATTTTTTAACGGCATGGGAACTGCAGTCAAAACCTGCTTTCGATGTCTATCGACTCAACCTGCAACTTCACCCTGATGACCCATGCCTAACCTTGATCATTCTTCCAACACTGCGTGGACCCTGGTTTTTCTTGCCTGGTTGCTTGCCGCCCTCTCGACGCTCGGCGCCCTGTTTCTCGGCGAAATCATGGGGTACACCCCTTGTCAGTTCTGCTGGTATCAGCGGATAGCAATGTTCCCACTGGTCTTCGTGCTAGCGGCCGGACTTTTTCCGTTTGATCCAAAAGTCATCCGCTACGCCCTGCCGCTGGCGATTGTCGGCTGGCTGCTGGCGGTCTTTCAGATGGCTCTGGTCGTAGGGCTTATCCCGGAAAGTGTCACCCCGTGTCAAAAGGGCGTGCCGTGCTCAGAGCTGCAGGTCGTCTGGTTCGGTTTCATCAGCATCCCGTTGCTCTCGGTACTGGCTTTTTCCTCCATTATCGCCTTGCTTTTCTCGGCACATTTCAAAGGTTCCAAATGAACAAGAAAACGCTGTTTATCGCTTCCGCCGCAACCCTGCTATTGGCTTTTGTCGCCGGCGCGCTGTTCTACACTTCCCAGAAACAAGAACACTCCACGCAGTTGGTCGATGTGAATCGCTCAGCACTCGTGCGCATGCATGCGCCCACGCTCGGAAAGCCCGATGCGCCAGTCGTAATCGTTGAATTTTTTGACCCCGCCTGCGAAACCTGCCGGGCCTTCTATCCCCTGGTCAAGGACATCCTGGCAGCGAACCCGGACCAGGTCCGCCTCGTGCTGCGCTATGCACCCTTCCACAATGGTTCGGACAAGGTAGTCGCCGTGCTGGAAGCGGCTCGCAAACAGGGCAAATACTGGCAGGCGCTGGAGGCACTGCTCGCCACCCAGGAAGACTGGTCGCCGCACCACACGCCGCAAGTTGATCTGGTCTGGCCGCACCTCGAAGGCCTTGGGCTGGATATGGAGAAAATGCGAGTCGACATGCATGCCCCGGAAATCGCCAACCTGATCGCACAGGACCTTGCCGACGGTGAAACCCTCAAGGTGAACAAGACACCGGAGTTTTTCGTCAATGGCAAGCCCCTGCCGAGCTTCGGCTACGAACAATTGAAAATCCTGGTTGCCGATGAATTGAACGAAACCAAACAGCGATAAGCGCAGCACACCCACACCAGATTAAACGCGTTAAATCAGAAAACTGGCGCAGTAGATACTGCGCCATTTGCTTGTTTCCGGGCCAATCATAAAGAGGATTGCTACAGCATCAACTTTCAGCCCGGCCTCTGGACCAGCGGGCATTCTTTACACCATCTTCACACACTCCGACTTCAACTGCATGGCGCCAATGCCCTCCACCTTGCAGTCGATGTCGCGATCGCCTTCGACCAGGCGGATGTTCTTCGCCTTGGTGCCTACCTTGGTCAAACGACAGGTGGGGTCAGCAAATCGTTGCCATGCCGACGCAGAAGATTGACCGTGAAAAAATAAGTGCCGCCCGGATGCCAGGCGCGGCGATAGTCAGGCATATCGGTATTGCGTGGAGGGCGTCATGCTGCGGTGCGTGGTTGTTGCCGCATACGATCTTTCATGGGCTTCAGCCCATAGAAAGTCAGAGTCCTTTAGGGCTTTAGCGGCTTTACAACTACGGCCTGCCACTTGCTGGCGGTGCGTGGTTGTTGCCGCTTTAGCGGCTTTACAACCACGGCCTGCCACTTGCTGGCGCAATGCCCTTCGGTTATTGCGCCTGTTATTGCGCCCTACACGGGCTGACAAAAATCAGTGCTCACCGATAGTGCATGTCATGCGGGGGGCGTCATTTCATTCAACCCAACCTACGCGGGCTGTTATCGTGCACCAAAAAATCGCAGCAAAACAATTTTGCGTACTTTAAATGTGCTTTCTGCACGCTCTGAGCACCCTGTCGGCAGTGCAATACTTCGCATAGCAAAGCTCACAATACATGGCACGTTACATGCTTTATCTCTATGCAAGACAAGAGGAGAAAATATGGACCGCGAAACACTCAACGAGATGGTGAAACTCAAGTTTGCCGTGCGCAAGGCAGGTGGACCGGAAATCGAACTGGTGAAACTGGCGGGGGACGCCCGCTACGCCGACGCGATGCTCAGCGCTGCTGAAAACCTGCCCGACGAATCGCTGGTGCTACTGGCCATGACGCTGCGCGACAAGCTCGGCTTGCTGGCGGTGATGCCGATGGTCCCGTCCAACAAACCCGTGCGTGTCGAGGATAAAGCGGATACACCGGCCCAGCGCTATTTGAGCGGAGCACGTAGCTGAAATAGTCAGTACCACAGCAAATCCAGACATCGTAGGTTGGGCTGACAAGCCCAACGTCGCTCGCCTCACTCGCCATACGCCCCACCCATCTCGATTCCGACACCCCAATCCGCCTTCATCCACCCCATTCGAATGGTGCGATGAATACTCGAATGCGGCCACGCCGATGCCTGCGCCACATACCCATGCTTGACCGGATTGTGATGGATGTAATCAACGTGCGTTTGCAAATTCTGATCGTCGCGTATCAGTTGCTCCCAATAGCGGCGTTGCCAGATACCGCGTTCCCGTTTCGCGGAGCGGCTCGGACGTACGCACTCTCCCTTTGGGATGCCGCGCGAGAAACCCGCCTTGATGGGCGACCAACACGTCGGATAATCCGCATCTCCCGGCGGCAACTGCCAGATAGCATGAAGGTGATCCGGCAGCACAACCATGGCCACAATTTCGAACGGGTGACGGAGCTTGACGATGCGGGTGGCTTCACGAAGTTTGTCCACGTGCTCGATCAGCAGTGTGTTTGTACGTTCCGCCAGCGCCACAGTGAAAAAATAGGTGCCGCCTGGAATTAGCGCTCGCCGATAGTGCATGTCATGCGGGGGTTGTGTTGGGCTTCATTGCATTCAGCCCAACCTACGGCGGGCTGCATAAAACGCGCAACCAGCCGGCGCTACGCACGGTGAAGCATTACCACGACCACCCCGCCTACATTCACGCGCTGGCGGCCAACATCCGCGATTTCTGGCAGATGCACGGCCGCCCCGACGTGTTGCTGATGAGCTTTCATGGCGTGCCGCGCTACACGCTCGACAAAGGCGATCCCTACCACTGCGAATGCCAGAAGACCGGACGCCTACTGGCCGAAGCGCTCGGGTTGGAGCCGAGCCAGTCTCGCCTCACCTTCCAGTCGCGCTTCGGCCGCGCTGAATGGCTGTAGTCCTATACTGACAAGACGCTGGCCGAGCTTGGGCGCACAGGGGTGAAACGGGTGGACGTGGTGGCCCCCGGTTTCATTGCAGACTGTCTGGAAACGCTGGAAGAACTCGCAATGGAAGGCCGCGCCAGCTTTCTTGCGGCAGGCGGCAAGGAATTCAAGTACATCCCCGCGCTCAACGAACATTCGCAATGGATAGCCGCGCTCGGCCAGATCGCGCTGGAAAATCTGGGTGGATGGGTGAACGACAGTTGGGACCGCGATACTGCCGAACTGGCACGGCAAACCAGTAAAAACCGCGCTGTTTCGATGGGCGCGCGCAGCTAAACAAGCCCACTTAAAAAATTCCCATTGAGCACGCCGGAAAACCGCGCTATATAAGCGCCCCCTTGTTGACAGATGTTTTAGACTACTCCAGCATAGTACTTCTGGACTGGTTACATCCAAGTCCCGCCAGAATCAAGGCTTACGGAGCTTCGGCTTCCGCCTTTCTCCATCATTCTCCTGGAGGAGTCTATGTATAAAAAAACCACCCTGGCGCTTGCCGGCTTTGTCGGCCTTGCTCTCTCGGGCGTCGCCGGTGCCGCAGATGTCCACACCCGAGTCATCGCATCCACCTGCATGTCCTGCCATGGCCCCGGCGGCAAAAGCAGCGACAACGTCATGCCCACTCTGGCCGGCCTGGACAAGGATTACTTCGTCAAGAGCATGAAGGATTTCAAATCCGGCACACGCCCGGCATCCATCATGAAGCGCCACGCATCCGGCTATACCGACGCCGAATTCGAGGCCATGGGCGCGTATTTCGCGAGCCTGAAATAACAATAATCGAGGAGAACACACCATGACTTTGAATCGTCGCGATTTTCTGAAAATTTCCGGCGCGGGTGCAGCGATCGCGCTCACCGGCTGTGCCGCTCAATCCAAGACTTCAGCTGTATCCATGCCACGTGCCCACGTCGTCGTGGTCGGCGCCGGCTTTGGTGGCGCCACCTGCGCAAAATACCTGCGCCTATGGGGCTCCAATATCGATGTCACCCTAATCGAGCCGAACGACAAGTTCGTGTCCTGCCCGATTTCCAACTGGGTGATCGGCGGCCTGCGCAGCATGGACGACATCACCAAGAGCTACGACAAGCTGCCCAGACACGGCATCAAGATGGTCAAGGATTCCGTCGTCGCCATCGATCCCGCCAAGCGCACCGTCAAGACCCGCAGCGGCGCCAGCATCAGCTACGACCGCCTGGTCCTTGCGCCCGGCATCGAAATTCTCACCGACACGGTCAAAGGCTTCAAGGAAGCCGAGGCCAACGGCAAGGTCGTCCATGCCTGGAAAGCCGGCGCGCAGACCGCGCTGCTGCGCAAACAGCTCGAAGCCATGCCCGATGGCGGCACCTTCGTCATGTCGGTTCCGGCCGCACCCTACCGCTGCCCGCCCGGCCCCTACGAGCGCGCCTGCATGGTGGCCCACTACTTCAAGCAGGCCAAGCCCCGGTCCAAGATCATCCTGCTCGACGGCAACCCGGATGTGGTCTCCAAGAAAGCCCTGTTCACGGATGCCTGGAACACCCTCTACCCCGGCATGATCGACTACCGCACCAACAACGCCCCGCTCGCGGTGGACGGCACCAGAATGACCGTCGCAACCGAGTTCGACGAGATCAAAGGCGACGTGCTGAACGTCGTGCCACGTCAGCGCGCAGGCGAACTCTGCGCCCTGGCCGGCGCACGCAACGACATCACCGGTACCTGGTGCACGGTCAACCTCGCCACCTTCGAGTCGACCACCGTGCCCAACGTCCACGTCATCGGCGACTCGGTGGGGTCCAACCTGCCCAAGTCCGGCCACATGGCGACCAACCACGCCAAAGTCTGCGCCGCCGCCATCGTCGAACTGCTAGCAGGTCGTCAGCCCGACCCCATCCCGGTCGTCGCCAACACCTGCTACTCGGCGCTTTCCGGCACCACTTCCGGCTACGTCGCCAACGTGTGGCGCTTTGATACCGGCAAGGGCTACGTCAGCCAACCCGAAGGCGGCGCCACGCCCAAGGGCGACGCACTCAACTTCAGCTACAACGAATCGTGGGCGCAGAACATCTGGGCAGAAGTACTGGGTTGATTGGTTTGTTCTGCAAATAAAAACGGGGCTGCGGCCCCGTTTTTATTGGCCGATCCCCGGCAAGACTCGATCGAGCAATATCATGTTGTCGCTATTGTCGCACGGCAAAGGGGTCGGAAAAGGGGTCGTGGGCAAAGGGGTCGCGTCTTGTATTAATACATTTTATTCAAAAAACCCTAAAATAAAACCGATGATTCAGTTCGTGTAGGGCGCAATAACCTAAGGGCCAATAACCTAAGGGCATTGCGCCCTACACGGGCTGCGGTCGTAGTCGGGAAACATTGATCCGCATTTCACGGGGTTTTATCCTCATCCAGTGTGTCATTCCAGATGTCGTAAGGACCTTTTGGCCGTGGGACAATCGTTAGCAACAAGGACAGATCGGAATACACGTCTGCCGGAAAACCTTGGCGATCGCCCCGGCTGTCCATCAACATGCCTTGCAGTTGCGCAAAACAGGTGGGCGATCCCCAGAAAGCCAGAATCTCCGGTACCAGGCGAGGAAAATGTTCTTCAAGCGGACTCAGATCGGACATGGCTTTTCTTCCTTTCAATTAACGTAACTGTCACGTAGCGACAGTG
>JBKJIS010000072.1:0-2864 GCA_046598305.1 Thiobacillus sp. | reverse complement strand
TAATGGTTGGGCGGCAGCAAGCCCGCGTTCTTGGTAACAATCCCGTGCCGGTCATGGTCGGGATCGCAGGCGAACGCGATGTCGAAGCGATCCTTGAGACCGATCAGGCTCTGCATGGCGCAGGACGAGGAGGGATCCATGCGAATCTGGCCGTCCCAATCGACCGTCATGAAGCGGAAGGTCGGATCGACGGTTTCGTTCACCACCGTGAGATTCAAGCCATAGCGCTCGGCAATCGGCCCCCAGTAGTGAACCCCGGCGCCCCCCAGCGGATCTACACCCATGCTGAGGCCCGCACCGCGAATCGCGTCCATGTCGAGCACGCTGCCGAGATCATTGACGTAAGCATTGAGATAGTCATGCCGGTGCGTGGTCGCGGCACGCCGGGCCTGTTCGAACGTCATGCGTTTCACACCCTGGAGATCGTGTTCCAGCAAGCCATTGGCGCGGGCTTCGATCCAGCCCGTGATGTCCTTGTCCGCAGGCCCGCCATTGGGCGGGTTGTACTTGAAGCCGCCGCTGTCGGGCGGATTGTGCGATGGCGTGATGACAATGCCGTCCGCCAGCCCGGCAGCACGGCCGCGGTTGTAAGTAAGTATGGCGTGGGAAATCACCGGGGTAGGGGTGTATTCATCCTTGTCCGCAAGCATGACCTCCACCCCGTTGGCCGCCAGCACTTCGAGTGCACTGGTCAACGCCGGTTCCGAAAGCGCGTGCGTGTCGATCCCCAGAAACAGCGGGCCATTGATGCCCTGCTGCGCGCGGTACTCGCAAATGGCCTGACTGATGGCGAGCACATGCCATTCGTTGAAGCTGTTGTCGAACGCGGAACCACGATGCCCCGAGGTGCCAAATGCGACCCGTTGCGCGGGCACCGAAGGGTCGGGAAGATTGCTGTAGTAGGCCGTGATGAGTCTGGGCACATTGACCAGCAAGGCTGGCTGGGCGGGCTTTCCCGCAAAAGGACTGGGTTTCATTTTGTCTGAAAAATACTTATCAATTGAGAAGATTGCTTATGTGGGCAGGAACGCCAGCGCCAATAAAAAGCGTCAACATCATCTTAGTGCATGTCGAACCTCAAGCGGCCTTGTTTTCTCCCGGCAGGGCTATTCTCGCTAGCCGCACCAGTGCAGCCAAAAGCGCCTGAATATTCTCCCGGGTCGGCGCATCGGTCAGCCTGCCATCCGGCTCAAACCCTTGCGCTGCATTGCAGATCATGACTTCCGGTTGGTTGACCGTTGGCATCTCCAGCGTGACCAGTATCTGTCGCAGATGGTATTGCGCGCGGGCCGATCCCAAGTTGCCGGTAGATGCGCCCATCATTGCCGCTGGTTTGCCCGTCCAGGCACTTGCACCATAGGGCCTGGACGCCCAGTCGATAGCATTCTTCAGCACGCCGGAAACAGAATAGTTGTACTCCGGTGTGGCGAACAAGATAGCATCGGCTTCCAGAATCCGTCGCTTGAATTCAAGCACGGTAGCAGGCATTGCCATTTCAGTGTCCTGATCGTAAACCGGAATGTCATGGAGCTCGACCAGATTGAGCACCGCGCCTTCCGGCACCAGTTCCTGTGCGGCCTTGAGTGCCAAATGGTTATAGGAGCCTTTGCGCAGGCTCCCCACGATGCCCAGAATTTTTATTTCGTCCATCCCAAACTCCTTGTCCTTATTTGGTATAAGGATGTCAGCACGTGGAGACATGCGCTGTGCGCCAGCACACATAGGAAATCCGCTGGCATGTGCGTGACCGAACGGAATGGGAACCGCTCCCGGTTCACCCGCACACTGGGCAACTCGTGCAGGTGGGAATGACGCTTTCGAATAGGGAAGAGGTCGAAAGAGAACGAAATGCCGGTGACCAACATGGCTCGTCAGCGGAATTTGAGAAATAACCCGCCATCCCGCCAAGACAGCGCTGGGTGGCATCTGGCCGGACGCCACCGTTCATGACGCCTTCCCGATCGATGCGCCCTGCAACAGATAGCCCCGCGTATGCGGCATTAAGTTGACCAGCCCTTGCAGCACATCCAGTAGGACGGGCTACTTCTTTACCTCCGTGGGCCGCGATTGCTTGCGCACGAAAACTCGCGGTGCGTTTACGATCGGCTAAACAATGTACCGATCCCATCCCGCATAGGAATCCTTGATGCGCCCGCGCGGCAGCGCCAGGAGGATCAACAGCACTCCGCAGATCACGCCATTCCAGGTCGCCAGCGGCGAGGCAACGCCGTCGAGCAGCCACGGCGCCGCAATCAGCCAGGCGCCGAACGCGACATTGAGGAAGCGCACGCTGCGCGCGACTTCGGCTAAGGCCATGATGGCGAATGTCACCACCAGTAAGCCGACCAGGTGATCGCTGTTCGCCATGGCGCCGAAGCTGTCGAAGGTGGGCCGGGTGAAGGTGAGCCACACGCCAATCGCGATACTGAGTAACAGCGTCCAGGGATACGTCACGCCGCGCGTGGCTTCCCCGATCCTCTCCCGGGTCGTTCCGATCAGCCCTTTGGAGGTGTCGGCGCTGCCGCCTTGCATCGCATCGCCGGTCCAGAAGGTGCTCCAGAACGGTTTGCCTTTGCGCTGCGCGTCCACCATGAATTGGCCCATCGCCACGAATTCGTTCAACGCGTAGGGAATCATTGCCGCCATGGCGAGCGCGGCGATCAGGCACAGCGTGCACCAGGTACCGATCACAATCGGCTGGATGATGACGAAGTAGATACTCACCACGCCCAGCGGCAAAACCAGGATGGCCAGCGCGAGCACCATCCAGGGCATGGTGCGCCAGCGGGTTTTCCCACCCATCCAGATCATCACCAGCTCGGCCATGTAGACGATGCCGCCCAGGGCGCCATCGGCAATCGGCC
>JBKJIS010000041.1:0-5802 GCA_046598305.1 Thiobacillus sp. | reverse complement strand
CGTCTTTGCGATGGCGTCAGCGGAGACGGCCCGCAGGTCGTTCTGGTCGATGACCCGCACGCCGCGGCCTTTCATCTGCTCGAAGAAGTTCCGTGACCGCACCTGGCGCATGAACATCACGCACTCCAGAGGTCGCACGTCGGTGCCGGTGGCGATCATGTCGACGGTGACGGCGATGCGAGGGTTGAAGCTGTTGCGAAACAGGTTGAGCAGGTCCTCGGGCTTCACGCCGGTGGTGCGGTAGGTGATCTTCACGGCGAAGTCGTTGCCGCGGCCGAACTCCTCGCGGCAAATCCGCACGATGTCGTCCGCGTGGCTGTCGTCCTTGGCGAAGATCAGCGTCTTGGGCACTTCGCGGCGTCCGGGGAATATCTCCGGAAGTTTGTCGCGGAAGGTGCGAATGACGGTGCGGATCTGGTCGGGGTTGACGATGTTTCGATCAAGCTGGGTGGCAGCATAGGCTTCGTCTTCGTCCTGCTGTTCCCAGCGCTTTTTGCGGGTGAGTTTTTCGCGCCGCTCGACTTGCTGCTGGGCGCCGATCTGCGCACCCTGTCGGGTGATTTCGGTTTCGATCACATAGATTTCATTGCCGACGTTGACGCCATCGGCTACGGCTTTTTCGTGGCTGTAGTCGCTGACCACGTTCTTTTTGAAAAAGCCGTAGGTGCGGTTGTCCGGCGTGGCGGTGAGGCCGATCAGGCTGGCATCGAAATAGTCGATGACCTGTTGCCACAGGTTGTAGATGGAGCGGTGGCATTCGTCGATGAAGATGAAGTCGAAAAATTCCGGTGGAACTTTGTCGTTGTACACCACGGGCATCGGCGCTTTGGGCTGCGCCAGTTCCGCTGGGTTGATCTCTTCGGCGGCTTCGTCCAGTGGATTGTCTTTCAGGATGGAATACAGCCGCTGGATGGTGCTGATGCAGACCTGGCTGCCCTTATCGACGAATGACGACTTGAGCCGCTGCACGTTGTACAGTTGTGTGAAGTTGCGGTTATCGTCTAAGGGCAAATAGTTCATCATTTCCTGCTCGGCCTGTTCGCCGAGGTTTTTGGTATCCACCAGAAACAGGATGCGTTTGCCGTGGGCGTGTTTGAGCAGCCGATATATGGAGGTGATGGCGGTGTAGGTTTTACCCGCTCCGGTCGCCATCTGGATCAGCGCGCGCGGACGGTCGGCCTTGAACGACTCCTCCAGATTGGTGATGGCTATTTCCTGGCAATCGCGCAGACGCAGTTCTTGTGCAGGCACATGATTCGGGTTGAGCGGTGGTATGTGCTGCAAGCGTGCGCGCAGTGAATCACCCTGGGCCAGCCATTCCCTGAGCGTTTCAGGGCGGTGGAAGCTGAAGACCTCTCGTGAACGCGGCTTGGGATCGCGGCCATCGGTGAAGCGGGTGAGGATGCCGGTGCTTTCGTAAAGAAAGGGCAGCGGCGCGTTGTTGTTAACCCACTTCAGTTTGGCTGCGGCATAGCCTTCGGTCTGCGATTCATGCGCGGTGAGCCGTTGCCCTTCTTCCTCGCGTTTGGCCTCGATCACACCCACTGCTTTTTTATCAACGAACAACACATAGTCCGCTGGGCCGACATCGGTCTGGAACTCACGCACTGCCTGACCCAGCCCGGCATTCAGGTCGATTTTTTTGGCTGACTGAACGATCCATCCCGCCTGTTTGAGCAGCGCATCGATGGTATCGCGCGCGTGTTGTTCAGGGTTCTGGTTGTCGGTCATCTCAACGCTGATTTTCCGGGTTGATCGTCAACCTCAGACTGAGCGGTGCCAGGTATTCCAGCACCACCGTGCCCGCACGGCCGCGGGCCAGGGCTTGCAGCAATGGCAGTCCGCGCGCGGCGGGGATGGCGCGGCGCAAGGCTTCAAGCCGGGGATCGGCCAGTGTATCGGGTGCGGCGTCGGTCAGCTCGAGTTCAAGCCGCGCCAACGATAGCGCACTTTTCTGTGGCGTCAGCGCCAGGGCAATCCCCATGGCACTGGGCAGGGGCCGCTTGGCATTCAGCGGTTCGGGGTAAGGTGCATCGTAGGCAATCAGCAGGGCGGTACTGCCCTCAACGGTGACCTGGGTCAGTGCCTCCAGCAAGCCGGCGCTGAAACAGCCATCATAGACGCACAGCACGGTGGCCGGCGCCATTGCGCCGGAGGCGATGCCCCAGTAACCGGCCGGGGCGTTATGCACCGAATTGTGAAAGCGGGTGGGCGAAATATGTCTATCCTCGGAGGCCAGAACCGCGCAGATGGCGTTGCAGTTGTCGCCGTCGGCTCCCGAAGACGCAAACACCGTAGCGAGCTGGCGGGCATCGAGCTGGCCCATGGCGATGGCCTCTTGTGCCACCGCCAGCGCCACCTTGACCGACACACCCGCGCGCCGCCGCTCGGCTGGCGGCAAGCCCTGCGGCGGTGGCGCCGTCATCGGGCTGGGTACGTAAGCGGCATCGCCCGTCAGCACGCTTTGGGCGGTGAGCCAGTCCGGCAAGCCGGGTCCGAGCAGGCCGACGCCCTCAATCCAGGCGGTCAATATCGTGTTGGGTATCGTCATCTCAACCGGCCCGCCCTAGAACAAGGCTGCAATTGGTGCCGCCAAAGCCGAAAGAATTGCTCAACACGCGTTGCGGAGCAGCGTCACGGTTGGCGTTGAGATACTGGATGGGAATGCTGGGGTCGATGTTGAGGGTGTTGACGCCCCCTGGCAGAAAGCCCTGCTGCAGCGCCAGCGCACCGATGATCGCTTCAAGCCCGCCGGCCGCGCCCAGGGTGTGGCCGGTGGCGCCTTTGGTGGAACTGCAGGGTACGCGGTCGCCGAACAGCGCGACTACGGCTTTGCCTTCAGCCGCATCGTTGCTGGGCGTCGCGGTGCCGTGCAGGTTGATGTAATCGATAGCGTCGGCCTGCAAGCCTGCCGCCTTCAGCGCTGCGGCCATGGCCATCTGGGCGCCCAGACCGTCCGGATGCGGTGAGGACATATGGTAGGCATCGCTGGACTCGCCCGCGCCGAGTAGCAGCACCGCATCGGAATCGAGATGGCTGGTTGGCCGCTCAAGCAAGATGAAAGCGGCGGCTTCGCCGATGGAGATGCCGGCGCGGTCGACATCGAACGGCTGGCAGGGCGTGGCTGACAGCAGTTCCAGCGAGTTGAATCCGTACAGCGTGGTCAGGCAGAGCGAGTCGACGCCGCCAACGATGGCTGCGTCGATCAACCCGGCTTCCATCATGCGTGCTGCTGATGCGAACACCTTGGCGCTGGACGAGCAGGCGGTCGAGACCACGGCGGCCGGGCCTTCCAGTTTGAAGACGGTGCGTACGAAGTCGGCAACTGAATAGGCATTGTGGGTGGTGCGATAGTTGAAATCACTGGGGAGCACACCGGTCACCGGATCGCGTTGGCGATACGCCTGTTCGGACTGCAGGACCCCCGCCGTGCTGGTGCCGAGCAATACGGCTACGCGCCGCCGGCCATGGCGACCAATCGCGGCTTCCACCGCTGCCATGAAGCCATCCTGACGCAAGCCCAGTAAAGCGAGCCGGTTGTTGCGGCAGTCAAAGTCGGCCAGGTGCGCGGGAAGTTGCACACTATCCGCCCCCGCAACCGCCCCCACAAACGTGTTCAGTTCGACCGTGTCGAACGCGCACGGCGTCAGCCCGCCGCGCTGTTGACGCAATGCAGCGTGCGTGGGTTCAAGACCGCAACCGATGGCACTGGTTGCGGTGAAGTGAGAAAGCCAGAGCGGATTCATCCCGTCAACCTATCCAGAAGTAGAACGTTTGCAATCGATTTCACAGGCGAGTTTCCTTCAAGTTCGGTCGGGCGTTCGCGCGATGTCTGCACTCTGCCGCAATGACAACCAGGCCGCCACGCCCCCCAGCACCATACCGCCCCACACATCGACCGCCACATGCTGGCGGGTGGCGAGGGTGGAATAAATGATACCGATGCACCACAGCCAGTTAAATAGCTGACTCCACTGCGGTGCACCGAATCGACGCAGCAGGTGATCCAGCCAGATCCCCGAAAAAAAGGCCGTGGCAACATGCAGCGAAGGGAAGGCATTGCCGGCGGCATCGACGTTCTTGAGGAAATCCACGCCAGGATAGCGGGCCCAGTCAATATCGGCTGCGGGGACTTCGGTGGGCCAGAAGTAAAAAACCATCAGCCCCACCAGGCAGGTTCCGACCATCGCTTTGCTGTAATGATAGAGTTCACGTCGTGTTGCGAGCAAGGCCGGGGGCAGGGAAACATACACCCACAATGAGACGTACAGTGGCATAGCCAGCGGCTGAAAACTGATCATCTGGTCCAGCCAGGTAAAGGGCATTACCGTGGGGGGATAGGCTGGGTTTTTAAGCAGATAGAAATAGGCACCGAAAAACAGGCCGATAATAAGCGGCGTGACGATGCTTTTTAGCAGCATGTGCTGGGTGAGCGTTGCTGCGATTAGTCGGTACCATGGGGTTGGCTGACTATTTTTCAAGGGTGGCCTGATTTCAAAGTGAGCTTTCCGGGGCCATGCATTGTGTGACGGTTATGACTGGGCATTGCGCAAGCTGACAAAATTCAATCCAGCGGCGGCGGCTGATTCCAGCACGGCGGGCAGCACGTCAAGAATAACCGGAACACCCTGAGGTGTCCGGGCTGCATTGCCATCGTGCATCAATAAGATCGCTCCCGCCCGCAGCCCATGTAATAGCGCATGCTTGACCTGCTCGGCATCACCGATCCGGGTGTCAAACCCCCGTGCCGACCAGCTGGCGAGGGTTAAGCCAAGCCGCGTCAGCACGGGGTCGAGAAAAGGATTGCGCAAGCCGGCAGGGGCACGAAAAAACGTCGGGCGTTGACCGGTGATCTGGCTGAGCGTGTGTTGCGCGGCTTCCAGTTCACACCTGAACCCCCACGGACCCAGCATTGAAAAAGTGTGGCCGTGGTTCTGGCTATGGTTTTCCACGGCATGGCCCCGGCGGACGATTTCCCGGCATACCTCCGGGTAGCGCGCCGCTTTTTCGCCGACACAAAAGAACGTGGCTTGCGCACCATGTCGATCCAGAATGTCCAGCACTTGCGGCGTCACCACGGGGTCGGGACCATCGTCGATAGTCAGCGCAATTTCATTTCGCGCTGTGGCGGCGGCGGGGAGCCGCGTCCAGTTTAGTCCCAGCCAGGTGCTGCGTGGCCACAGTCCAACGGCAGTCAGCAACAGGTGATTGACGATCACGACGCCCAGCGCCCAACGCCAGTGCGCCGGTGCGGCGACCACGGCCAGCAACGCCAGCCCATGCAGCACGAAGGTCATGCGGATCAGCAGGGTAGGGTGCCAGGCTGAATTAAACATTGGATTGGCTAGCATTGGATTGGTACGTATCGGATTGCCGGGCAAAGATGGCCGCGTAAATCAAGGCCAAGATGACGCCCGGCGCGACGGTCACGCCCATCGCCTGCAAAATGGAGACGTTGGAAAACGCCAGCAGGCCAAACCCGATGACCGTCGTGAGGTTGGCAAGCAGCATGGAAGCAAGCGTGCGCGGCAGGATGGGCGTGTTTGGATCCGGCCGGTCAAAAAACAGGGCGTAATTGGAGCCCACCGCGACCACCAGCAACAAACCCACCAAATGCAGAATGATCAGCTGCTGGCCCAATACGCTCAATCCCGCCGTGACCGTAATGACCGCAGCGGCCAGCGGCGCAATGATGCGCAGCACGCGCAGCGGCGAGCGAAAAACCACCAGCAGCAACGCGATAATGGCGACCAGACCGCCGAGCGACAGCGCAATGATTTCATTCAAATAGCCGGAATACAG
>JBKJIS010000002.1:0-8972 GCA_046598305.1 Thiobacillus sp. | reverse complement strand
GTTAAAGCGTCCACTGCGAAACTCGGGATTCTTGAGGATTTCCTGATAATAGGGGATCGTCGTTTTAACGCCATACACCAGCATGTCGGCGAGCGCGCGGCTACCGCGTGCGATGGTCGATTCCCAGGTCAGGTTCCACACCGTGAGTTTGGCGCACATCGAGTCGAAGTAGGGCGGAATGACGTAATCGGTGTAAATCGCCGCGTCCACCCGCACTCCGGGGCCGCCCGGCGAATAATAGCGGGTGATGCGGCCGAGGCTGGGCAGGAACTCGTTTTTCGGGTCTTCCGCGTTGATGCGGAATTCGATCGCATAGCCGCGGTGCGTGATCTCGTCCTGCTTGTATTGCAGCGGCAGGCCGGACGCAATACGGATCTGCTCCTGCACGATGTCGACGCCGGTGATGGTCTCGGTGATGGGGTGCTCAACCTGTAGACGGGTATTCATTTCCATGAAGAAGAACTGGTTGTCGCTGTCGAGCAGGAATTCCACCGTACCGGCATTGACATACCCTACGGCCTTCGCGGCGCGTACCGCCAGTTTGCCAATGTACTGCCGTTGCGCCTCGGTGAGCTGGGGCGAGGGTGCGATTTCGATCAGCTTCTGGTTACGCCGCTGGATCGAGCAGTCGCGTTCGAACAAATGGATGATGTTGCCCTGCGTGTCACCCAGAATCTGTACTTCGATGTGCTTGGGGTGGACCACGCATTTCTCAACGAAAACCTCGGGTTTGCCAAAAGCCTTGCTGGCCTCTGATACCACACGGTCGTAGTTTTTCAACAAGTCAGCTTCACTGTCGCAGCGGCGAATTCCGCGTCCACCTCCGCCATTGGTCGCCTTGAGCATCACTGGGTAGCCGATTTTGTTGGCCAGTGTGCGGGCTTCCTCGACATTTTCCATATTGTGGTCCGACCCCGGAATCACCGGAATTCCGGCCGCAATCATGGCGTTACGTGCCTGGATTTTGTCGCCCATGCGTCGGATCACGGTATCGGAAGGCCCGATAAAGCGAATCCCGCGGCGCGCGCAAATGGTTGCCAGCTCGGGGTTTTCAGACAGAAAGCCATAGCCTGGATGCAGCGCATCGCAACCCGAAGCCGCAGCCAGGTTGACCAGCGTATGGGCGTTCAGATAGCCGAGAATCGGGTCTTTGCCGATGTGGTAAGCCTCGTCGGCCTTTTTAACATGGAGCGCGTGGCGGTCAGCATCGGTATAGATGGCGACCGATTTGATACCCAGTTCGGCACAGGCGCGAACGATGCGGACAGCGATCTCGCCCCGATTGGCGACCAGTATTTTCTTGAGCATGGGTTCGCCTGACGTTGGGTGGACTTGGGTTTCTTTGACAAAAACAACGCGAAATCATATCATTTCGGGCTAATGTTTAACCGGGCATGTCAGGTTGAGCTTGTTTCCGTTGTCTCAGTACGGTGTTAATCGGGTTCGCCATGCCTCAATTCAACCAGTTACCAGCTATTGAGGTCGATCCACGGCGTTTCTGCAAAGATGCGCAGTCGTGGGAAATCCAGTCGGACGTTTCTGCGTTTCCCCGTCTTGCACTTGAATTTACGCAAGGCGCGCTGTTCTGTCGAGTGATCGGAAGGGCAGACGAGCTCGGCGGTCTGTCCTTGAAGCTGACAGTGCATGGCCAGGTGGAGCTGATGTGTCAGCGTTGCCTGGGCGGTATGCAACATGCGATTGAAATTGATCGTACGGTGTATCTGGCGCGGACCGAGACGGAGATGGAACGGCTGGATGAAATGCCCGATAGCGACGCCATTCTGGTTGGTGAGAGTTTAGGTCTGGTCGAGCTGGTTGAAGATGAAGTGTTTTTGGGTCTGCCGATGGCGCCCATGCATGCAAAAGGTAAATGCCCCGTCATTGGGGCAGAATGATTTTTTTTAGGAGTTAGAAATGGCAGTCCAACAGAACAAAAAGTCCCCGTCCAAGCGTGGTATGCATCGCTCACACGATTTCCTGACCAACCCGCCGCTGGCTGTTGAACCGACCACGGGCGAAGCGCATCTGCGTCACCATATCAGCCCCAATGGCTTTTATCGTGGACGCCAGGTTGTCAAGGCCAAGGGCGAATAATTATCTTGCGCGCCACGCTGTAGTCATTGCGGCGTGGCGCATTCAATCCAGCCAACCCTGCAGGCTGTATGAGAACTATCACCGTCGCTATTGATGTCATGGGGGGCGATCACGGCCCTCATGTCACCGTTCCGGCGGCGCTCCGTTGTCTTGCCAATCATCCCGACCTGAATGTCATTCTGGTCGGGCCGCAAGACGTCATCGCCGCCGAACTCAAAGCGCGCCGTGCCCAGTCCGGTCCCCGCCTTATCGTTCGCCACGCCAGTCAGGTGGTGGCGATGGATGAGGCGCCTGCGCTGGCCCTGCGTGGCAAAAAAGACTCCTCCATGCGCGTGTCAATCGACCTCGTCAAGTCTGGCGAGGCCGACGCCTGCGTGTCTGCCGGCAATACAGGCGCCCTGATGGCAACCGCACGCTTTGTGCTGAAAACCCTGCCTGGTATTGACCGCCCGGCGATCGCGGCGGTAATGCCGACGATCAAGGGTCATGCACTGGTGCTGGACATGGGCGCCAACGTTGACTGTACGGCTGAACATCTGCTGCAGTTCGCCATCATGGGCGCGATGCTGGTGTCGGCAGTGGAGCATAAGCCGAACCCGAGTGTGGGCCTGCTGAACATTGGCGAGGAAGACATCAAGGGCAATGATATGGTGAAGCAGGCTGCCGAGTTGCTGCGTGCCAGCCACTTGAATTTCTACGGCAACGTCGAAGGCGACGACATTTTCAAGGGCACCACCGACGTGGTGGTGTGCGACGGCTTTGTCGGTAATGTGACGCTGAAAGCCGCCGAAGGCCTGGCCAAAATGTTTGCTTCTACCTTGCGTGCCGAATTCAAGCGCAACTGGCTGACCCGTATCGCCGGCTTGGTGGCTTTGCCTGTATTAAATGCGTTCAAGCGGCGGCTTGATCCGCGCCGCTACAACGGCGCTACGTTACTGGGCCTGAAAGGCGTGGTGGTCAAAAGCCATGGCTCTGCCGACTGTTTTGCATTCGAGCATGCGATTGAAACTGCCAGCGAGGAAGTCCGCAACAACGTGCTGAAACGCATTACTGACCAGATCCAACTCCAGCAACGGGTGGCCGCATGATCTATTCCCGCATACTCGGCACCGGCAGCTATCTGCCCACGCGCATTCTGACCAACGCCGATCTTGAGAAAATGATCGATACGAACGATCAATGGATCGTCGACCGCACGGGTATACGCGAGCGGCATATCGCCGCCGAAGGCGAATTCACCAGCGATCTGGCATCGCATGCCGCACGTGCCGCACTCGAGATGGCCGAGCTGACGATAGATGACATCGATTTGCTGTTGGTTGCCACAACCACCCCTGACCTGGTGTTCCCCAGCACGGCCTGCATCGTGCAATCCAAACTGGGCATGACCAACGGCAAGCCAGCGTTTGATCTGCAGGCGGTATGTAGCGGCTTTGTGTATGCCCTATCGGTGGCAGACCAGTTTATCAAGACCGGTGCGGCCAGGCATGTTCTGGTGATTGGTGCCGAAACCCTGTCGCGAATTACTGACTGGACCGATCGCGGTAACTGTATTCTGTGGGGCGATGGTGCCGGTGCGGTGGTGCTTGGGGCTTCAAGCGAGCCGGGGATTATCGCCACGCATATCCATGCCGATGGCCGTCATAAGGATTTGCTGCGCACCACGAACGGTGCATCGACAGGTTTGAATACGCCGACCCTGATGCAGATGGAAGGCAATGCCGTATTCAAGATGGCGGTCAACACGCTTGATCGCATTGTCGATGAAACACTGGAAGCCAATGGCTTGCAGAAATCTGACATCGACTGGCTGGTGCCGCATCAGGCTAATATCCGCATCATTTCCGCCACCGCCAAGAAGCTCGGTATGAGCATGGATCATGTTGTCACTACCGTGGCGGGCCACGGCAACACCTCGGCGGCCTCCGTGCCGCTGGCGTTTGATGTGGCGGTGCGCGATGGTCGTATCCAGCGCGGGCAGACCGTGCTGATGGAAGCCTTCGGCGGAGGCTTCACCTGGGGCTCCGCGCTCCTAAAATATTAAAGGATCACGCAGTGACCATCGATAAACAACCACTGGCGTTTGTGTTCCCCGGCCAGGGCGCGCAATCCGTCGGCATGATGCAGAGCTGGGGCGAGCGCGCTGAAGTGCGCTTCACTTTTTCTGAAGCGTCTGACGCGCTCGGTGAGGATCTTTGGGCTTTGGTGACCGAGGGTCCGGCAGATCGGCTCAATCAGACCATCAACACCCAACCGGCTATGTTGGCCGCCGATGTGGCTGTCTGGCGGGTGTGGCAAGCCGCGGGCGGTGTTCAGCCGACGCTATTGGCAGGCCACAGCCTGGGTGAATACGCAGCCCTGGTCGCCGCAGGGTCGCTGGGCTTTTCCGATGCCATCAAACTGGTACGATTCCGTGCTGAGGCCATGCAGGCAGCTGTGCCTGAAGGGGTTGGCGCGATGGCCGCGATTCTGGGCCTGGATGACGATGCGGTTCGCGGCGTGTGTGCGGACGCTGCGGCGGGCGAAGTCGTGGAGGCGGTGAACTTCAACTCCCCAGGGCAGGTGGTGATTGCGGGTAGCAGGGATGCTGTCGAGCGCGCCATGGCGCTGGCGAAGGAGCGGGGCGCCAAGCGCGCGTTGCCGTTGCCGGTCAGCGTGCCATCGCATTCTTCGCTGATGTTGCCTGCCGCCGAAAAATTGCTGGTGCATGTGCAAGGTGTGACGATCAAGAAACCCTCGATTCCGCTACTACACAATACCGATGTGCTTAGTCATGCAGAGCCCGATGCGATACGCGCGGCGCTGGCCAGGCAACTCCATACGCCGGTGCGCTGGGTCGAAACCGTGCAGGCGCTCAAGCTTGCCGGCATGGGCTATGTGATCGAATGCGGACCCGGCAAGGTGTTGACTGGACTGGGCAAGCGCATCGACGACAGTTTGACCACGTTGGCGCTGACGGACGAAACCAGTCTGCAGGCTGCACTCAATCATTAAGGAGACAAGATGCTGCAAGGACGCCTCGCGCACAGCGCGAATCTTGAAGGTCAGGTGGCCCTCGTTACGGGCGCCAGCCGTGGAATTGGCCAGGCCATTGCACTTGAACTGGGACGTTCAGGCGCTACCGTGATTGGCACTGCCACCAGCGACAAAGGCGCCGAAGCGATTGGCGATTACCTCGCAGCCGCCAATATCAAGGGCGGGGGCATGAACCTCAACGTCACCCGCGCAGCTGAAGTCGAAGGGGTTATCACCACGATCACCGCGTTGCATGGCGATATCGGTATTCTGGTCAACAATGCCGGCATCACCCGCGACAATTTGCTGATGCGGATGAAAGACGAGGAATGGGACGACATCATTGCGACCAATCTGACCTCAGTGTTTCGGCTGTCGCGCGCGGTATTGCGGGCCATGATGAAGGCGCGTACCGGACGCATTATTTCCATTGCTTCAGTAGTGGGTTCAATGGGCAACGCCGGACAGACCAATTACAGCGCAGCCAAGGCCGGCATCATGGGATTTACCAAATCGCTGGCGCGTGAAGTGGGCAGCCGCAACATTACGGTCAATTGTGTGGCGCCGGGTTTTATTGATACTGACATGACCCGCGCACTGCCTGAAGCGCAGCGTCAGGCCCTGTTGGCGCATATCCCGCTGGGACGCCTGGGTTCAGTTGATGACATTGCGCAGGCCGTTGGATTTCTTGCCTCGCCGGCAGCGAACTATATTTCCGGAACCACATTGCATGTCAATGGTGGGATGTACATGGCGTAATCGGGACGGAAAGTTTGGTAAAATCTCCCGGCTTCAATTTTCATGGCTTCAATTTCATTGGGGCCTTATTCCACGAGAGGATTAGTAATGGATAACGTACAACGTGTATTTAAAGTCGTCGCCGAGCAATTGGGCGTTAACGAAGCAGACATCAAAAATGAGTCTTCCTTCGTCGGTGACCTGGGCGCAGACTCGCTTGATACAGTTGAATTGGTCATGGCGCTGGAAGAAGAGTTTGGCTGCGAAATACCTGATGAAGACGCAGAGAAAATCACGACCGTTCAACAGGCCATTGATTACGTCAACAGCCACTCGAGCTGATTTTTCACACAGTAAAGGGCTGACTCTTGACCATGCGTCGCGTCGTCGTAACCGGTTTGGGGATCATTTCCCCCGTGGGCAACACCATTCCGGAGGCTTGGGATAACCTGATAGCCGGTCGGTCAGGAATCGCCCGGATCGCCCGTTTTGATCCTTCACCCTTCACTGCGCAGATAGCGGGTGAGGTGAAAAATTTCGATGTGGCGCAATACCTCAATCCCAAAGATGCCCGCCGCATGGATGTGTTTATCCAGTACGGCATGGCAGCGGGCATTCAGGCGATACGTGACTCGGGTATTGAAGTCACCGAGGCCAATGCCGAGCGCATTGGGCTCAATATCGGATCCGGAATTGGTGGCCTGCCGCTGATCGAGGAGACCCACACCCTGTTGATGGAATCCGGCCCAAGGAAGATTTCTCCCTTCTTTATTCCAGGTTCCATCATTAACATGATTTCCGGGAATCTTTCCATCCTGTACGGGATAAAAGGGCCTAATCTCGCGGTCGTGACTGCCTGTACAACGGGTTTGCATGCGATCGGCTTGTCTGCCCGCATGATTCAGCATGGTGATGTCGATGTGATGGTCGCGGGGGGCGCTGAATGCGCCATTTCGCCACTAGGCGTTGGGGGGTTTGCTGCTGCCCGTGCGCTCTCCACCCGCAACGACGATCCAGCAACCGCCAGTCGGCCGTGGGATAAAGATAGGGATGGCTTTGTGCTGGGCGAAGGCAGCGGGGTGCTCGTGCTGGAAGAGTACGAGCACGCAAAAGCGCGAGGTGCGAAAATCTACGCTGAGATGTCTGGTTTTGGCATGAGTGGCGACGCCTATCACATGACTGCGCCCAGCACCGACGGCCCCAGGCGTTCGATGCTGAATGCGATGCGCGATGCCGGTGTGAATGCCGATCAGCTCCAATACATCAACGCTCATGGAACCTCGACGCCGCTTGGCGACAAGAACGAAACCGATGCGATCAAGCTGGCGCTGGGCGATGCGGCGTACAAGACGGTAGTCAACTCGACCAAATCGATGACCGGCCACTTGTTGGGTGGAGCGGGCGGAGTGGAGTCGGTGTTCACCGTGCTGGCTATACATCATCAAATATCGCCTCCCACCATCAATATTTTCTCGCAGGACCCGGAGTGCGATCTCGATTACTGCGCCAATACCGCGCGTGACATGAAGATTGATGTGGCGCTCAAGAACAACTTCGGGTTTGGCGGCACCAACGGTTCACTCGTCTTCAAGCGCGTTTGACCTTCGCTGCGGATCGATTGGTTACGCCGGAAATCAGGGAATGGCCTCAGCAGCAGAATCAGCTGCGGCCTGATCTGATTGCTTTGCAGGCCGCGTTTCCGCAGCGCTATCCAGGCCTGATTCAGAGTAGTGGTGATGCCGGATGGGACGTGCTGTTTGCGTTTCCGCAGACCATCGACCAGTTTTCTCTGGCCGATGGTCTTGAAGCCTTGCGTGCACATCCGGCCATGCAAGGCAGTCCCTACTGCGGACTGCAGACCCCTTTCGAGCTGCCATTCAGTGGTGGATGGCTGTGTGCCTTTTCGTATGAACTGGGTGGGATGTTTGAGCCCAGCGTGGGCATGGCGGATGATCCTGAATTCCCCGTGGCCTGGCTTGCGCGTATCCCTGCAGCGATATTGACTAACCGTGCCAATGGCCGCTGTGTATTGATGGCCGAGCCCGGCCAACATGAATTGCTCGATGCCATGGAGCAGGATCTCCAGCAAAATTTGCCGCCTGTTCATGGCCTGCCTGTACCGACTTCGCTTGATCAAGATGACCCTGAAGCGTTTCTGCTGGGCGTGGAGCGCATCCAAAGCTATATTCGTGCGGGCGATGTGTTTCAGGTGAATTTGTCGCGCGGTTGGCGCGCGGAGTTTGATGAACCCGTTTCGCCTGCTGCCTTGTTTTCACACCTGATGCAAAAAAATCCGGCCCCGTTTTCAGCGCTGGTGCAAATGGATGACTGGGCTATCGTAAGCTCGTCTCCCGAGCGCTTGGTCCATCTGGGGCGCGACGGGATACTGGAAACCCGGCCGATTGCCGGGACCCATCCCCGAAGCGAGGATGCGGTCGAAGATGAGGCGCTGCGGTCACGATTGCAGGCACATCCCAAGGAGCGGGCCGAGCATGTCATGATGGTGGATCTGGAGCGCAACGATTTAGGCCGTGTGTGCGAACCCGGCAGTGTCAACGTGCCCGCTCTGATGGAAATCACCAGCTATCGCTATGTGCACCACATCGAATCCACCGTGTGTGGAAAACTGCGTCGTGACTTGACCGTATTCGATGCCTTGCGTGCCGTGTTCCCCGGCGGCACCATTACAGGCTGTCCCAAGGTGCGCACGATGCAAATCATTCGTGAACTGGAACAGACACCACGCCGCAGCTACACCGGCAGCGTGGGGTACATCAATCGCGACGGCAGCTTTGACCTGAACATTTTAATCCGCAGTTTTTTGCTGCGTGATCATCAGTTGAGTTTTCGTGCGGGCGCAGGCATTGTTGCAGACTCCATTGCACTCCGCGAATTGGAGGAAACCCGTGCCAAGGCACAAGGTTTGTTGCGCGCACTGGATTTCGCATGATCCTCATTAACGGCCAGAAAACGGACACGGTCAATGCAATGGATCGAGGTCTTGCCTATGGCGATGGCGTGTTCCGCACATTGCGTACGCAAGCTGGACAGCCGCTTTGGTGGCCGGATCATTTTGCCAAGCTGGCTGCAGATTGTGCAGCGCTGGCACTGGATTGTCCGGACGA
>JBKJIS010000251.1:0-6066 GCA_046598305.1 Thiobacillus sp. | reverse complement strand
ATGGCAATGCTGACAGTACGCAATCTGCCCGATGACGTGCATCGCGCGTTGAGGATGCAGGCCGCTCTACATGGGCGCAGCACCGAGGCCGAGGTCCGCGAGATTCTGGCAACGGCGGTCAAGCCAGAGACACGCGTTCGCTTAGGTGAAGCCCTGGCGGAATTGGGCCGTAAGATCGGCCTGACGAACGAGGATTTCGAGGTCTTCGACCATGTGAGAGACAAGACGCCGGTCGAGCCGCTGAGGTTTGAATGATCGTCCTCGATACCAACGTCGTTTCCGAGGCGATGAAGCCTGAGCCACACCAAGCTGTGCGAGCTTGGCTGAACGATCAAGCCGCCGAAACGCTGTATCTGTCCAGCGTGACGCTGGCCGAGTTGCTGTTTGGCATCGCGGCGCTCCCGGCTGGCAAACGCCGCGACATGCTGGCGCAGGCCCTTGACGGTCTGATGGGACTGTTCAGGGATCGGGTGCTGCCATTCGACATCGATGCAGCACGGCGCTATGCCGAGCTGGCCGTGATGGCGAAGACTAGCGGGCGAGGCTTCCCAACACCTGACGGCTACATAGCCGCGATTGCGGCCTCTCGGGGTTTCATCGTGGCGTCACGCGACACTGCCCCCTACGAAGCAGCCGGCGTCCATGTCATCAATCCGTGGAGTGCATAGCGGTGCTCAGATGGACAAATTCCGCCGGTTTGGGCTAAATCAATGGGGTCAGACTCGATTGATTTCGCGTTAATCATCCGCTACACTACTACCACCCTTAAAGTAGAGGTGGAGCATGGCACGCTTACCCAGATTTGTTATTCCCGGCCAGCCGCAGCATGTGATTGTGCGTGGCAATAATCGCAGCGAAATATTTTGTGCGGATGCTGATTATCAGTTTTATCTTGAGAAATTGAAGTTAGCCTGTGACAAGCACGCCTGCACAATTCATGCCTATGTGCTGATGACCAACCATGTGCACTTGCTCATTACGCCACAAGAAGAACAAGGCCTGAGTAAAACCCTGCAAATGCTGGGGCGCTATTATGTTCAATACTACAACTACCGCTACCAACGCACGGGTACTCTGTGGGAAGGGCGATACAAGGCGACCTTGATTGATTCGGAAAGCTATTTGTTGACCTGCATGCGCTATATCGAGTTAAACCCCGTCAGAGCCGGCATGGTTGAACACCCATCAGACTATCCTTGGTCAAGCTACCATTGCAATGCACTGGGGAAGCCAGATGAGTTGGTGGCGCAGCATGTTGAATATTTGCGCTTGGGCAAGACAGAGGATGCACGGCAAGCTGCTTACCGCCAGTTATTCAAGTATCACATACCTGAAAGCAGTATGGCCGAGATAAGAGAGGCGACGAATAAAGCCTGGGTGCTGGGTGATGACCGATTCAAGCGGCGCATACAAAAGCAGCTCGAGAGAAGAGTGGAGCCAAGTGCCCGAGGCGGGGATAGAAAATCTGAAAAGTTCAGAATCAATGGAGTCTGACCCCATTGATTTTTCCATTGATTTTCTTGATTTCGCATTGATTTACTCGCCCAGCCGACAATCGCTATGACTTTTTAAGTCCGACAGGCTGCTAGCAAAATAGCGTCATATTAAGCTGCTTTTTTCAGCGGCCATCGCACGTCAATTTCGTCCCAAGGAACAAACACTTTACCCGCCTCATCTTTTTCAATCACCAACCATTCACTCAACACCGTGACATCCTTGTGAACATTGCTGTAGTTGCGCTTGAGCTGTTTTGCCAGCGCATAGATACTCATTGCACCCGATGCTTTTAACGCTTCGACCAACTCCCAGCGTTTGGCAGTGAACACCTCACCAAATTGCACCATAGAACGAAAGCCAACACCAAAATGCGGCGTAACCGCTTCACCCGCCAAAGCTGCTTGCAGTATGTCGCCAAACTGATTGAGGCTGGATTCGATTGTGTCGCCCACTTTTAATTCGAGCACATTCATTTCGCTATTCCTTTCACATCTACCATAAAATCTCGTAGTAGCGTTGCTACGTCCTTGAATTGATAAGAAACCTCAGTCTTGCCCAGATGCTTGTGGTCACCTTTTCCGCGTTCGTTGTCATAACCGACCATGCGCATTCCTGCCACCACGTAAACCAGCCGATACTTGATAAGATGCTCAGTAGGCTGCACGGGATCGGGTACTTGCCAGATAACCCCCTCAATCACCCCGCCCGCAAAGACCTCCTTCATTCGGCCTAACAAAATTGCTTTTTCTTTCTTGGGTGTCATTGTGTCCGCCAATATGTTGCCTGTAAAGCAATATGTTTATATTTGTTGAGCGCAACAAACCTGCCGTGAGCGCAGAAAAATTGGATGGGTGTATTCGGCGGTGGAAATAACCACGCACGCAAGAAGCGGCGCAAGCAGAGGGTCAGGCCTTTACTTTATACTGGCTGAGTTCAATTTAACCGTGTGTGGCATCACTGGTACGAGGTTCGGAGCGCATGAAACAGAAACTGCTGGGGCGTGAGGTTATCCTTGAAGCGGTCAAGGAGTCGGCGCCAGAGCATACGACGCTGAAATTGTCGATTACCATTGAGGAGAAATGAATATGGTCAAACGTGGGTTACCTGCAATTCATCCTGGAGTTTTTGGGTGAAATATTAGGAGAAATGGGCATTTCGCAAGCCGAATTTGCCCGCGCCATTGGGGTGTCGCCCATGCGGGTTTCGCATGTGTTGAAGGGCGCGCGTCCAGTATCAGCGGAACTGGCGTTATTGTTCGGACGTGCTTTTGACCACACGCCGCAATACTGGCTTAACCTGCAAGCATCCTACGATCTAAAAACCGCAGAAGTGGCTATGGGCAAGCGTCTTGTTGACGTGCACTCTTTCGCACATGCCTGGCTCCACAAACGGGCACGGGGTCCGAACGGGGGCACGGGGTCAGGTCGTGGAATGAATCCCACGAGTAAGAAAAAAAACAGCAGCGCATCGGCCGGCGATTTGTGAGGACCAGCAACATGGCAATCCCCTTTATGCTTCGGTGGTGACAGCAAGTAAGCATATACCTTGATCTATCCTACTGGCAGGCATATGCTTTGGTATCTATCAATACAAAAGGATACTGCCATGAGTCAAATAGCCAAGCTATTTACCAACGGCCGCAGTCAGGCGGTGCGGCTGCCAGCGGCCTATCGGTTCAATACCCGGGAAGTGTTCATTCGCCAAGACCCTGAAACCGGTGACGTGATCTTGTCGCGCAAGCCAGAAACGTGGGATGATTTTTTCGCCGTGCTCAAGGGTGCCGAGGTGCCGGACGATTTCTTGGGCGAGAATGAACGTAAACAGGGCGCGCAAGACCGTGATCCCTTCGAGGGGTGGAGCGAATGAAGCGGTACATGCTCGACACCAATACGGTGAGCCACCTTATCAAGGGGCATCCGGCCGTTACCAGGCGCGTGGTGGGCGTGTCAATGGCATCCCTTTGTATCTCTGCCATCACAAAAGGCGAGTTGTTTTTTGGTCTGGCGAAGCGGCCGGACGCAAAGCGGCTGCATAGCGCCGTGGGGGAGCTGTTGCGGCGTGTCGATGTGCTGCCTTGGGCCAGCACTATTGCAGAGCGTTACGGGACCGTGCGTGCTGATACGGAGCGCCAGGGCAAGATACTCGCGCCGCTTGATCTGCTGATTGCCACGCACGCGCTTGACGCAGATACGACCTTGGTGACAAACGACAAGGCTTTTGGGCAAGTCCCCGGCCTGGTTGTCGAAGACTGGACAAGGTGATTAGCGAAGCTTGTGCACGTCACTGGGGCATGAGCAAAAGGATAAGTAAAAGGGCTAGTGTTTAATAAGCCTCCTTTACGGTGCCATGCCGTTAGCGGGGATGACGGTTAGGTTACAGGTACTCCACAAGCATGAATATCAGGACGCTTCTAAAAATTCGTGACGCCGATGAAGGCCGGAATGACGATATGTGCATTTTTAGAGGTATCGATCACCATATGAGGTTAATGAAAAATGAGAGCGTTGATTTGTGGGGTGGGTGGGCAGGATGGTGCATATCTTTCCAGGCTTTTGCTGGATAAGGGATATGAGGTCATCGGTGCTTCAAGAGATGCCATGGCATCTTCTTTTGGCAACTTGAAGCGTCTCGGCATTAGGGACAGGGTAATCACGACTTCGATGGCCATTACGGATTTCCGCAGCGTGCTTCAAAATCTGGACAAACACCGGCCTGACGAGATTTACAATCTTGCCGGGCAGAGTTCGGTCGGGCTTTCTTTCGAGCAGCCGGTCGAGAGCATGGAAAGCATCGCAATCGGGACGTTGAACCTACTGGAAGCAATTCGGTTTTTCGGTAAATCGATCCGTTTTTACAATGCGGGCTCAAGCGAGTGCTTCGGTGATACCGGCGCTATTCCGGCAAACGAGGAAACATCATTCAGGCCCCGGAGTCCCTATGCGGTAGCGAAGGCGTCAGCACATAACCTTGTTGCAAACTATCGTGAGGCATACAGTCTTTATGCTTGTACTGGAATATTGTTCAACCATGAGTCGCCGCTGCGCCCAGAACGTTTTGTTACGCAGAAAATTGTCAGGACTGCGGCAAGGATTGCTTCTGGAAGTGGCGAGAAGCTGGAAATGGGGAACATCGATATACAGAGGGACTGGGGATGGGCGCCCGAATATGTTGAGGCGATGTGGAAAATGCTGCAACTGGACAATCCGCAGGATTTTGTCATTGCTACCGGTCGTACGGTTAGTCTCGAATTCTTTATAGAGCAGGCGTTTCAGTCTTTTGGATTGAACTATAAGGATTATCTTGTCGTTAATCCGAACTTTTATCGCCCAACCGACATTCATATCGGATCGGCGGACCCATCCAAAGCCAACGACTTATTGGATTGGCGAGCGCAAGTTAATATCGAGACAGTCATTGAGAATATGTGCGTGGCCGCCAAAAATACAATTCAAGCTTAATTATCGTCAATTTATCAACAATCAATATTTCAGGGTTAACAACTATGTCTACGCAGAAAGCCGCTTTGATCACCGGTGGCAAATCGATGAATTCAGACTCGATTGATTTATAATGGCGGGCAGGGTTCGATTTGGTCGAGTAACTGATGCAGGAGAAATGACTAAAGGTGACGGTGGGTATCGATAGCTGGAACGGTGAGTGCTGCCTCGAACGGTGCTTCTTGGTGTTGCCGGTGCAGAACGAGAGTCAGGGTTTTCCCCCTGCTTTGTACCTTGCTTTGGAGCAAAAACAGGGGCAATGCCATGCAACGTAGCGGGCGCTGTTTAAGGCGCAGGTGAATGAGGTAGCACTTTTGGCTATCCGCGTTGCAATCGATAAAGGATAGACATTGGGCAATGATCGTTAGTATGGAATAAATTGCTGCTGCGGTAAGCGGGCGAGTGGCTCGGTTGCCAAAGGGCTGGCCAAGTAAGTGCGGGGTTTTGTTTTTTTAATTTGATTTATTTACGAAAGGAAGACGATGGCAACGTACAAGGAATTGAAGGCGCAAGCGGAAGCGTTGTTGCAGCAGGCAGAGGCGGCGCGTCTTGCGGAGATTGCCGCTGTGGTGGCGGAGATCCGGGCAAAGATGAAGGAATACGGGATCACCCTGGCGGACCTGAAGGGCGGAGCGAAAAAAGCGAAGCCCGGCGCTGCAGTAGCTGCCAAGTATCGCAATCCGACCACCGGTGAATCATGGTCGGGTCGCGGACGGGCGCCGAACTGGCTGGCGGATGAGGTAGCCAGGGGGCGTTCCAGGGATGAGTTTTTGATTGGGTAGCGAGGGGCCTGATGGCTTTCTGATCTGGGCTGCGGCTGCGCATTCGGCCCGGGGCGAGCCTCCCACAAGGGCGGTGCGGCGTGTGTGACGCGCCGCCCGATAGTGCCCGGGCTACAGGCGACTTCATAAATAGTGCGCTAAGCGATATTTTTTAAAAATGGCAGCGAATAGGATCTTCAAAACCAGAACTTTCTCACGCTGGATGCCAAGTCCGGGTTAACGGACCATGACCTGTAGATGGCTGCTCAGGAGGTGTTTAACGGATTGATTGATGCCGACCTTGGTGACCA
>JBKJIS010000174.1:0-6683 GCA_046598305.1 Thiobacillus sp. | reverse complement strand
CCTTCCCTTTGTGCCGCCGCGACCAGCTTCTGTTCCCGATCTGGTCCGTCATACTGCAGCAGCGACACTCTATTACCCTGTGTCATAGCAGGCAGGCTTATCACCAAAGCTGCAAGCGCCAAACCCAAGCGCACCATCTTTTTTGCATCAAACATTTATGGCTCCTCGTTTAAAAATTAAAAACAACTGCTTGCCGCAAAGATGGAAAACAATCTCCCCCGTGGCCTAGCACCATCCACTATCAGAAAAAAAGCGCCATGTCCGTTTATCTCACGGTGTTCCTGGCGGTCCTCCGGGGCGCGGAATCAGCTTGTCGGCTTTCGATTTGCAGCTACCTTTGGGCCCTGGCCTCTGCTGCCGGTTCGGCGCCTTGCGCGTTTACCGTACCGGCCCGCCGCCGCACTCTTCAGAAAATTTCGGCGATCCATTCCGTTCCCGGACGATTCTTCACTCATGGGCACTTCTATAAATTCATTTTTCGGGCAAACTGCGTCGTTGGGCGGTACTCGCAATCCTCACGTACCGAAGTACGTTCCGGTTGCTGCGTTCCGTCCGCCTAGCACTTCATCCCGAAAATCTGAATTTCTAGAAGCGCCCTCATGGTCTTGCGCCCCGTTATGTCCATTTTTACAAAATCAGGACGTCAAGCCGCGATACAGCTTCAACAGTCGTGCCGGCAGCTGGTTGATATCATCCAGCACCTCGTAATCGAGTCCGTCGCACATCGTGCGCAAATAATCGTTCCCCTGCGGATCGATGGTCAGTACAAACGGCGTGATGCCGGCCTGGCGCGCCTCGTTCAATGCCTGCCGCGTATCGTTGATCGCATAATCGAGTTCAGCGCCCTCACCATACTGCTGCCCATAATCGAGGTCGAACGGGCGTCCGTCCGAAATCAGCACCAGCAGCTTGGTGCGCGACTCCTGTCCGCGCAGCTTGTGCACCGTGTGGCGGATCGCCGGTCCCATGCGGGTGGTATGCAGCGGCTTGATGTTGTCGATGCGCGCCGCCACCCGGTCCGACAGCCGTTCATCGAAATCCTTGAGGACATGGAACTTCACGTCTTCGCGCCCACTGCCAGAGAAAAAGTATATTCCGTAGGTATCGCCGATGCGCTCCAGCGATGCCATCAAAAGTGCTGTAGTTTCCTTCTCCAGATCGAGGATGGTACGGTAATTCTTGCCGTGCAGATGCTGTCCGGCGGCCAGCGTCAAAGCGTCGCCGGACGGTTCGACGTGCTCGGCGGTCGACGAGCTTTTATCGACCAGGAACGCCACGACCACATCACGCGCCAGCTTCTGGCGCGATGTATAAATCTGGTCTGACGGGGACAATCCGGCGCGCAAATCCACCAGCGATTCGATAGCGACATCAAGATCGAGGTCATCGCCATCGCCCATGCGCTTGACCTTGCGCAGGCCTTCACGCGCGATGCGCTCGAACTGGCGCTGAATATGCGGCATCAGGCGTCCGTAGGCACGCAGCGTCTCATCGAAATAACGCGCCGACGATGCCGGATCGATGCGCGATTCCTTGACGCAGCACCAGTTGCGCTTGTAGGCGCGGGCCACATGATCCCATTCCGGATAGACGAATGAAAACAGCTCATGGCTATGCAGCTCGCCGCTGTGCAGATGCGCCTCGTCTTCGCCGAAATGGTCGTGGTGGTCGTGCTCCATCGGCTCGTCGGGCGCCTTCGGACGCTCCTCGCCCGGCAATGTCGGCGCGGATGCCGAGGCCGGTGCGTCAGCCTGGGTAAATCGGTAGATCGCCTGCTGATCGAGCGGACCCGCACCCTTATACCAGGTATAGCGCGAGCCCAGTTGATCGCGGTACGACACCGGCGCCATCACGGTTGCCAGCACCTCGTCGCCTTCGAGCCGGGTTTTTTCTGGTTCGGGCCACATGGTCGGCCATTGCGGCTCGCTCTGCGGCGGCGACAGATCGACCGGCAGATTCGGGCCATAGTCCGCTTCCATATTGGGCAGTCCCACAATCAGGCAGTATGCCCGCATCGCAGCCTCGGCACTGTCCTCGACGCGTGCGTCGCGACGGTACAGCTGCTGCATTATTTGCAGCAGCCGGCGCGCCGGCTCGTGAAGCAAAGCCGGCAAGTCAAACGACTGTTTCGAAGCAAGGCTGATGCGCACCATCACTTCGGCCAATGCATTGCGCGGACCCAAGCTGGCCAGCGCCGGCCTGTCATGCAGCGCAGCGCGCTGTATCTTTTCATACGCGCCGCGCAGCCCCGGATAGCGCCGCCTCGACCATTCGTCGAGGCGCAGGTCTTCCATCACCGTGAACACTTCGACGGCCAGCTGGCGTTGCGCGAACAGGCTGAAGAAGGTTTCTAAGTCCGATTCGTGCTCATGCCGGGGAACCTCCTCGAAGCTTAATGGGCGTAGTGGAGCAAAGTAAGTCGCGGGACGCAAGAATTCGAACGCGAAGGTGCCGCCTTCATAGTGCGCTGCGCGATGCGTTAAGGCAATTTTATACCAGAGGAAGTTTTCGCTACCCAATACGAAGCGGCCAATCCGATCGGGCAGCCTGATGGTGGTAAGGGTATCCGGATATTGCTGCGGATCGTTGCGGTCGCCGTACGGCAGCAGCGCAGCATTGCGCCCCGACAGAGCCCGGTAATACAATCCCAGCACTGGCGCCACGCCCTCTAGCGACTGGCCGTGATGACGGTGATCGGCGTCGCCGCGCTCCGGGGCGGACGCGCGCCGCTTCAGCGTATTGCGCAACCCGGGCGCGAAATACCCTTTCACGGAAAAATTGCTTCAATTACCTGCCGCACGCCCTTGGCCAACAAGGTATCGTCGGTCATCGCCTGGATGATGGCGACATCGCACGCGCGGCGCGGCGCCACGCCTTGCGCAATCAGCCGCGCGGCATAAATCAGCAACCTGGTGCTCGGGCCCTCCAGAAGGTTCTGCTGATCCAGGTGGCGAATCTGCAAAGCGGCCAGCGCCAGCGCTGCCGCAGTCGCAGCATCGGCTCCGGCCTCACGTTCGATGATCTGCTGTTCCAGCATCTGCGCCGGATAGTCGAATTCGATCGAAACGAAACGCTGGCGAGTGCTGTGTTTCAAGTCCTTGATGGTCGACTGGTAGCCTGGGTTGTACGACACGACCAGAAAAAAATCGGGATGCGCGTTAAGCAGCTCACCCTTCTTTTCGATCGGCAGTAGGCGCCGATGGTCGGTCAGCGAATGGATCACCACGATGGTGTCCTTGCGCGCTTCGACCACTTCATCGAGATAGCAGATTCCGCCGCTCTTGACCACGCGCGTGAGCGGGCCGTCGATCCAGTACGTGCCATCGGCCGACAGCAGGTAGCGCCCCACCAGATCTGTCGCGGTCAAGTCCTCATGGCAACTGACGGTGGTCAGCGCCATCCCGCGGTCGGCGCCGGCGCGTAGCGCCAGATGCCAGGACATGTATTCGACGAAGCGCGTTTTGCCGCAGCCGGTAGGTCCCTTCAGTAGCACCGGGATGCGTTCGCGATGGGCCGCCTCGAACAGGCTGACCTCGTCGCCGACCGGCAAATAAAAAGGTTCTTTCAACGCTTGATAAGGCGCGGTGCCGTGCAGATCGGCGGGTTGCTTCGAAGCGGATAAAGTCACGCGAATTCCTTTACGGTGAGATTTGGTAAGAAAATGAAATCAAGCGAATTCGCCATTTTGTTCACGCCGGATCCACGCGACCGGGTCTTGGGCATAATCGCGCTGATAATCGCCCGGATAATTAATGCCGGGCAGGGCTGGAATCCAGTCGTATTCGAGCAGGCTCGAGTCGCCGAGGACATTGGCCAGGCGCACAACGTCCGGATCGTCCAGCATGGTGAGGCGGCCCTTATCGATCAGCTTGACCCACTCGCCGGTTTCGCGGTCCTTGATTTCGTAGGTGGCGAACACGTTGTGCACATGCGGGAAATGCATGGTCGGCAGCTTGTTCTGCTTGCAGTAGTTCAGGAAGGTCTGGTCCCAGTGCTCCGCGCCGAATCCGAAATGAATCACACCGGCCTGCGCGCGTTCCGGCAGGTTGGTCCAGGAGTCGTTGTAATTCCACAAGGTTTCGATCTGGCGATAGCTCTTCGGATTGGTGCCGATCGACGCATCGTTGAAGTAAGCCCAGCCCTTGTACGGAAAACCCGGATACTGCACATCCTTGTAGCGCTCGACCACTTCGCGCCACAATTCCCCGTATTTGCCGCCGCCGACGATCTTGGTGATCATGCCGCTCTCGACGTGCACTTCAATGTGAGGAAAGTAACCGGTGTGATTGCTGGTGCCGCCGACCACGCCATTGAGCGTCGGCATCAATATCTTGGCTTCTTTCAGGAAGGTATCGACCGGATGGCCGAAACGGATGCCCTGAATTGTGGAGCCGAGAATGTGGCCGGAAATATAGGCGCCCTTCGGCCACAGCGCGGCCTGTTCGGCGGTGACTTCCCAGCTGATATTGGTGCCCTCGGGGCTGGTAATGCGCACCGCCGAAGCTCTGCCGAAAGCGCCGACCAGCTTCAGATCGACCGTGCGCCAGATTTCATCCGGATAGCCGTTGGCGCGCGAAATGAAATCTTCATACGTGCCGTAGACCCAGTTGTTGCGAATCTTCTTGCCAGCGGCGCGGCGCCAGTGCGAGCGGCCTGCTTCGCCCGCGTACACGCCGGTGTAGCCGGGACGATCGTCGAGAAACCGCTTCAACGCGGCGGAAGCGACGTTGAATTCAACACCGCTCTCGATCATCGGCGGCAGGCGGTCGGTGATTTCGCGCCAGCCGTCGGCTGCGCTGTAGACCACGGTTTCCATGCCGAGATCCGCGGTGTTGATGCGATCGACGCGCGCCACGCCGCGCTCGAGCAGCGCACGCTTGAGCGCTTCGAACACCATGTCGTTCTGATGCGGGAAAGTGATGATCAGCAGGTGATCGTTCTCGCGGATATCACCCAGCGCGGAGCGGCCGTAGCGCCGCTGCAGATGCGCGCGAGCCAGCGGCATCAACGCCTCGATGTCGGTGCTGCGCTCCTGCCGCAAATAAGCGGGATGCCGCGGCGCCGGATACTGAAAACCGGGAAGAGCGGCCGGCACACCGGGCGCGAGAGAGTCCAAACTGATGTAGCTGCCTGACATCCTGTCTCCTATCGTTATTATCAAATGACGTTACACAAAATAGATATTGCTATTTGCACTGCACTGCACTGCACTGCACGGCGCGCTGCGTGAATCGGACCCGCAGCTTTTTTCGCACGCTCGACCGCAGAACTTACTTCGGAGCGCCCATATCTGCTATCCGTTCCAATCGTCAGCGCGATTGCCGCGTGATAATTTCCATGTACAGCTTTTCCCACTTGGCGCTTTCGTCCAGCACGGTGGCGGGATCGACAAATTTGAGCTGCAGCTTGTCAAGAATCGACCCCGACTTGCGGCTGGTCGCCAGGTACTCGTTTTTGGCTAATATCGCCTGACCGTCGCTCAACATGAAGTCGTAAAATAGGACCGCCGCGTTTGGATGAGCCGGCTTCTTCGACAATGCCATGCCGTTGACGCGGATAACCGCCGGCTGGATGACATCCCATTCGACCGGCGCGCCCTTTTTCTTCAGCTTGTCGGCGTTGTGGTTGTACACCGTCAAGGCAAACGGCACCTCTCCCGACGCAACCAGGCCGGCCAGCAAAGTATGGCCTTTGCGCACCGACAGTCCGTTGGTGGTGACGATATCGCGGAACAGCTTGAGTCCCTTCTCCTCGCCCAGCTCCTTCACGACAGTGCCGAACCAGTGGGCATTCTCGGCTTCGATTCCCAGCCGCCCCTTCCACTTCGGATCGAGCAGGTCTTGATAGGACTTGGGAAAGTCTTCTTTCTTCACCAGCTTCGTGTTGTAGATCTGGACGAACATGTTGAGCCGCACGCCGACCCATTCGCGATGCGGCCGAATCGCTTGCGGAATCAAATCGGCGAAGTGCGGCGAATATGCTTTCTGCAGCAGCTGCTCGCGATGCAGGGATTCGAGTTCGGGACCATTGGTTTCGACCACGTCAAAGTCGAAACGCCCGGCGCGGGCCTCCGTGATGATGCGCTGTACCACTTTTTCCGAACCCGCGCGCCAGAATTTGATCTTGATGCCGTACTTCTTTTCGAAGGCAGCGGCCAGCTCGGTGATGTCCTCGATGGTAAGCGAAGTATAGACATTCACTTCGCCCTCACGCCGCGCGCCTTCCAGCAAGCGCTGTTCGCGATCAGGTCCTGCGTACAGAGCCACCGGGGCGGCCGGTCCGATCGGCTGCGCATGCGCAGCGCCGATCACGGGGGTACAGCAAACCACCAGCAAATACAGAAAGAAACGACAAGACATCTTCATGCGCTGCTCCTTGTGTTGGCTCACGGATTCAGGCATTGCGATTAAATTCTTTTTTGCATCAAGCATTGATGTCTCCTCGTTTAAAAACTAAAAACAACCTTACTGAACCGCTTCCCACACCACTTACGATAGTTCTGATATATAGAACAATATTCCATTTAAAATAGCTTGTAAGGAGGCTACGCCACATCTTGGTGGGTGTCAACTACTCAAACGCGAGCTTGGCTAATCCATGTTTCTACGCATACCTGAATTGGTAAATACTCAAGCACCATGAACGCGAGCTGGCCAGCCGGGTGGCGGCACTTCAGCATGAAC
>JBKJIS010000117.1:0-7079 GCA_046598305.1 Thiobacillus sp. | reverse complement strand
GCTTGATCCATATGGGTGGCAGGCGCGATTCGGTCGCAGCCAGCAATGAGGAAACGGGTTCGACCAGAACAGCAAGGCACGGTGAGGTGCAAAGAAAAACCCGCCAGCAAATAAAGGGGGGACGGGAAGGTGTTCGCGCTTGACTACGGTCGGCTAATGGGTGTCCCCATTTGTCCCCATTTGTGTATTCACAAGTAAGTGCGCCCTGCCGGGCGCACCAAAAAAAGCCGGGGTCATAGACCCCGGCTTTTATTCAACTGAAATGCTGTTGAAAATTACATCTTCCAGCTGTACTGGATGCCCAGAGAATTCTGATACATCTTGATGGTGTCAGTACCGCCAAAGGGTGACGCGCCAGACACTTCATTCTTGAACGCATGCATGTAAGACATGGTCAACTCGTTGCCGGAGGCCATGGTGTGAGTGAAGCCCAGCGTGGCGTGGTTTTTAATCACAGCAGGTGCCAGGATATTGAACATCACTTCTGCCGCATCAGCACCACTAATAGGATTGTCTGCTTGGCTGTAGCCTGCGCGAAGAGTCATCTTATTACTGTACTTGTATTCCATGCCCAGTTTCCACACGTCCACATTGTCCCAACCAAAGCCGGATCCATTATTACTTCCAAGACGCGCGATACCCACCAGTGAATTTTGGGAAGGATTGCCAACTGATGCAATATCGCCGAAGTTAATTCGCTGGTAATCCAGCGCCAGTTTGAATGCGGGGGTCGCCTGCCAAGCCACACCCAGGTTGTAGTTCTCGGGAATGTCGAAATCGCCCTGTTCGGCAAACAGGCCGGCGTACTTGCTGAACTTTTCAAAGTTCATTTTGGACGCATAGGCCGCGCCGATGGTCACGGTCGGGACGATCTTGCCCATGTAACCAACCCGCACGCCATAACCAAAGGCATTGTCGTAGCCAAGATTGCCGCCTGTACTGCTCATGACGCCAAAGGCCTGCATACCTTCAGCTGCGAAGCGTTGATAACCCAGCAGCGGGGAGATACCAATCGAATGATTTGGAGCCACTTTAAATGCAACTGTCGGCGCAATAATCAACTGCATCAGGTCGACGCCCAACCGGCCTTTGCCGCAAAGTCCATTAAACGAACCAACATCGGCGGGTGACGGACCACCACTCCTATCAGCATCGCAAAACCCAGTCACACCCGAATTGATCGCGTTACCAGAATAATTAGAGTTCATGCCGCCGTTGCCGTAAACGGTTACACCCAAGGCCAGATTGGGGTTAAGCATTTTGTTGTAACCAAGCTCGGGAACCAGGAAATAATTGGAATCACTGTCAGATGAAAAATTACGACCCGGATCCATGGCCCCAAATGCACCAGCGCTACCCCTACGGCTCGCTTCACGCTTCGGGCTGAACAAATCAATGCCCAGATCAAAACGGTTACCGGCGAACGCCATCGAAGCCGGGTTGTTGGCGCCGCCGAAGGCGTCGTCCGAGCTGGCGGTGGAGGCGCCGGCCATGCCCTTGGCTTTCATGCCATTGCCATGAGCGAAATAGCCGTTGGTTGCGTAGGCGCTGCCAGCCAGACCGGCCAGTGCCAAGAATGCGAATACTCGTGTAACTTTCATTGTTGTCTCCTATTGGGCAAAAATACTACAATTAGTACTACAGTCAGAATTATTGAGAAGCTGAAGTTGGAGGCTACGCTGGCCCTCGCGTTTAGACAAGAAAATCGGGATGAATGGCCAAGCTGGCGGAAGGCAGTGTGGTACAAATGTCACAAAAAAAAGGGCCGAATTAGTTCGGCCCTTTTTCATGAACTGGCTATCCGCTATTTTATTAAATAAACAGGCAAATATCAGTCTCACCCGCAAATTCGAAGAAGGTGGCTGCACCGCCATATTCGAGTCCATCAATGAAATCAGAATGCTTGAAGCCAAACAGTTCAACGGTCATTTGACAGGCGATAAATTTGACTTCAGCTTCCTGACACAGCTCACGCAGTTCGGGAATGGTCGCAACGCCATTATTCTGGATGGTCTGCTTCATCAACGCGGTAGCTACATTCTCATAGCCGGGCACCAAGGACTGGATTGCATTAGGCATATTCCAGTTGATTTCCTTGAACCATTTGGGGCCGAACGGCATTTTCATCGGCATGCCGGGGTTGCCCAAGGGGCTGACTTTTAGAACAGACAGGTCTTTGCGGACGAGCTGGAGGCCATAAAATGTAAAGAAAATCTGGGTTTCGTAACCCAACGCCGCCGCCGTGGAGGCCAGAATGAACGGGGGGTAGGCCCAGTCCAGCGTGCCCTTGGTGGCGATAATGGCCATTTTTTTAGTATCCATGCTCGTTCTCCTGTTTTAGTTAAAAAAACAGCGCCGTTTGTTCGAGGCAAATTTCTCCAGGAATTCACGGCGCTGCTTTTAGCTGCTTAAATTACTTTTTCTTCATGAAAAAAGTAAATTCGCCGCCGGCTTCAGCGGATGAAAGTAGTTCGTTACCAGTCTGCTTGGCAAACGCGGCAAAATCCTTGACCGAACCTGGATCGGTTGACAGGATTTTCAGCACTTGACCACTTTCGACCTCTCCGAGCGCTTTTTTGGCACGCAAAATGGGAAGGGGACAATTAAGGCCACGAGCATCAAGTTCTTTAGAAAATTCCATACTATTCTCCTTACATTAATGTACCAAAAAAAGCTGCGCTACCATAAACCAGAAGCTTCCCTAATGCAATCGAAATTCAAGCGCAATAAAGAAAGAATCGGCATTTCGTGACGTGTCTTAACCCTGACGTGAATTTGGTTGGATCAGCGCATTGCCTGAACGTGCCCAAGCCATGATCCCACCCGCCAGATTGTGCATATTCTCATAACCTTTCGAGGCCATGAACGCACAGGCCTGAGCGGAGCGCGCACCCGATCGGCAGTAAATCACTACGGGTCTATCCTGAGGTATATCAGCTGTACGAAGCGGCAACAGGTGCAATGGGATATGGACTGCGCCATTGATCACACCTTGAGCCACTTCAGCCTCGGTACGTACATCAATAAGATGTGCGCCTTTGGATGCAAGTTCCTCTACGTGGCTGGGATCGATTTCTTTGAAACCGGATAATCCGTACATAGCCGTTACACTCCCGTCATGGAGAAATTAGTATCTGCTAATATACCCCTAACCAGAGGATTAACCAAGTTCACCCCATCGCCGGCTTAACAGCGCTGAGCGCCGTGATACAAGTTGACCACATGACGCGCTTCGGCAAAGAACAGCCAGCGCTCGACTGAGACACCGACAAGGCCAGCAACTACTGCAACGATAGCTGCCATTTCTCCACCGTGCTGATTAAACACCCACACGAGCATCAAACCGGGCAAAGCAAAACCCAGCACAAAGACCACAAGCTTGAGGAGGCCCGCTTTCTGGCGCGCGATCTGAAACCCGAATTCCTCGGTCAGAAAGGTGCCATGGGTGTGCCCTGTGTCCAGCAGCTTAACCTTGGCGCGGGTCAGTCCGGTTGCCGTGTTGATCGTCGGCGACAGGCCTGGGCTACCGATCCAAAAGTAATAGATGGCTTTCAGCACGGCTGCGATGGACATGATCAGTGCCGACATCGCAATGTAAGGCAATGTTTCGAGACCGGATACCACTGCACCCAATAGCAGTAACAGGCTGCCGCTGGCATAACCCAGTGCCAGGTAGTTGGCGGGGACCAACGGAGAGTTCCACTGACGGATGGTTTTCAGGCAGGCGTAGATCATGCCGGTTGAAAACACGGTGATCCAGGCCAGAATGGCCGCAAGAAAGCCGCTGGTATCACGCAGCCAGGTGGGTGCATCGAACCAGATGCTGACCAGATAAATCAGCGCCAGCGGCATGAATATCACGGCAAACACTCCTTCGCGCGACAGCCACGAGGTACGAAACCGATTGAAAGCACGCCAGGCATTTTTCGGGTTGGCAAGGTGAAAGGTGGACGACAACAGGCCAAACACGATCAGACTTAAGGCGATGAGGCCGCCAATGACTAACTGCTCACGACTGAAGCCGCCGCCAAGTTTGAACACATCGGCAAGAAACAACAGCGAGAACAAGCCAAAGCCCGCGCCCGATGCGACGGTAAAAAAGATAACTGAGAAAGCGGGATGCATGGATTCTCCTGGCGCTAATTAGGGTTGGAACAGCGCCGTTTAACGACGGACCAGTTTGTTGGCAAATTGCTTGATACTTTCTTTCAAGCCGCCTTTTGGTTTGGGCCCTATCGGGATCACCGGTTTGCTGCGGGGCGGCAAATACTGGTTTGTCGGACTGTAATTCAGCTCCGGCATCAACCCGTAACCGCTGCGCTCTCGTACGGTGCGCGATACGGCTGAATCGGGATCATCGAAATCGCCAAACATGCGCGCATGCGCCGGACAGGTCAGCACACACGCGGGCTGACGCTCTTCTACGGGAAGCTCCTGATCGTAGATGCGGTCAACGCACAGGGTGCACTTCTTCATGGTGCCGCTGGAACGGTCTAGCTCGCGCGCGCCGTAAGGACAGGCCCATGAGCAGTAGTTGCAGCCCATGCACTTGTCCTGATCAATCAGCACAATGCCATCTTCCGGACGCTTGTACGAAGCGCCGGTCGGACACACAGTGACGCACGCGGCATCTTCGCAGTGCATGCAAGACATGGGGAAGTTGATTGTCTTGTTGTTCGGATATTCGTCCATTTCGTAGCTACGAATCCGATTGAACCATACGCCCGACGGCTCAGCGCCATAGGGCTGATAGTCGGTCAAGGGGCCGATGGTGCCGGAAGCATTCCATTCCTTGCAGGCGATGGCGCAGGCGTGGCAGCCTACACATACGTCGAGATCGACGACTAATCCAAGTCTCATAGTTTTGCTCGCTTAATTTTTAAGGTGCTGCTCAGTTCTTCTCGTGATCGCGCGAGTCATAACGCAACACATCCGGGCGTTCGTAGTTATCGCCCGGCAATTTCTTCAACGCATCGAACTGCGGCCAGGAACCGGTTTCACCCGGTGCAGCTTTTGTGATCTTCACCCGCAGATCGAACCACGCTGCCTGACCCGTCACCGGATCAGAATTGGTAACGCGCCGCTCGCCCGCCTTTGCCGGCAGCAATTCGGAAATCAAATGGTTGAGCAGGAAGCCCTTGGTGGCTTCGGAGGCGTTGTCCTTCAAGCCCCACGCGCCCTTCTGCTTGCCAATGGCATTCCAGGTCCAGACGGTATTTTCCTGGGTGCCTTCCATAGTCTTGACCTGGCAACGGATTTTTCCATTGTGTGATTCAACCCAGATCCAGTCGAAGTCCTTGATGCCCATCTCCAAGGCTTTGCGCGCGTTCATGTACATATAGTTCTGCGCCATGATCTGACGCAGCCACACGTTCTGAGAATCCCACGAGTGGTACATGAACATGGGGCGCTGGGTCAGCGCAAAGAAGGGATACTCGTCCTTGTCCACACGCTGCTGTTCCAGCGGCTCGTACCACATGGGCAACGGGTCGAAGTACTTTACCAGTCGCTCACGATCGACCTGATTATTGGGTTGCGGGCCGTCATACAAACCCTGTCCCGCCAGGCGGAATTTCTGCAGTGGCTCGGAATAGAACTGCATGATGATCGGTTCGACCTTGCCGACAAAACCGACTTCCGCCGCGACATCCAGATAGTCCTTGTTGGCGAAGCGCATGTACTTCTGGTTATCAGGCCAGTGGTGGGCGAAGAAGCTCTGGTTCTCGATGTATTTTTCCCACTGCTTCGGGTTGGGCTCACCCTTGAGCGACTTGGTGCCGTCCTTGCCGCGCCAGCCGGCGAGGAAACCGATGCCGGGCGAACGCTCGTAGTTGACGATGAAGTCCGTATAGCCGGTGAACTTGCGGCTGCCGTCAGGATTAGTGAATGCCGGGAATTTCAGACGCGACGCCAACTCGACCATCACCTCTTGCCACGGTCGCACATCGCGGTCCGGTTTGATCAGCGGATGACGGATCGCGTCAGCAGCGGCATCCGGCTCGGAAATCGGACGATCCAGCATCGAGATCGTGTCGTAGCGTTCGAGGTAGGTCGTATCGGGCAGGATCAGGTCAGCGAAGTTGGTCGTTTCCGAATGGAACGCGTCGATGACCACCAGGAACGGAATCTTGTATTGACCGGGCTCATCGGGATCCTTGGCGCGCAGCATATCCTGCATGTTGGCCGTGTTCATGCTGGAGTTCCAGGCCATGTTAGCCATGAACAGCATCAGCGTATCGATCGCATAGGGATCATGGTTGACCGCATTGGTGATCACCATATGCATCATGCCGTGCGAGGCAATCGGCACTTCCCACGAATAGGCTTTATCGATGCGCAACGGATTGCCAAACTCGTCGATCACCAGATCTTCCGGACGCGTTGGAAACCCTAACGGCGGACGCGACAAAGGCGTGTTCGGTGCGTTGATGATGTCAATATTGTTTTCCGGCAACTGGTGCGGCGGAATCGGTTTCGGATACGGCGCACGGGCGCGGAAGTTGCCCGGCGAATCGAGCGCGCCCAGCAGCATCTGAATCATGTGAATCGCACGGCAGGAATGGAAGCCGTTGGAGTGCGCCGCAATCCCGCGCATCGCATACATCGCCACCGGACGGCCGACCACCTTGTCATGCTTGCGACCCCACACGTCGGTCCATTCGATCGGTAACTCGACGGTTTCCTTGAATGCCACGTGCGCCATTTCCAGCGCGATGCGCTCGATGGTTTCGGCCGGAAGCCCGCATTCCAGCGCCACGTTTTCCGGCGCGTAGCGCACATCGAGATAGCGCTCGACCATCATCGCCATCACGGTCTTGACGCGACGACCATCCGGCGCCACGTATTCGCCAAACAGCGCAGGCGCGATGTCGCCGTCGATGCCGTTTTTGAAGGCTTCTTTTTCGATATCCCAGATCAGCGGATGGTCGTTTTCGTCACGCAAAAACAAGCCATCGCCCTTTTGGCCCGGGGTTTGCACCACCAACCAGGACGCATTGGTATAGCGCACCAGGAATTCGTAATCGAATTTTTCGTGCTTCAGCAGCACATGCACCATCGACATCGCCAGCAGGCCGTCC
>JBKJIS010000067.1:0-18787 GCA_046598305.1 Thiobacillus sp. | reverse complement strand
GGGGTGGCAGATGAACCGGCCGGGGAATCGAAGTTCAGCACCTGCCCGGCTGACTCAAATTCCATGACCGCAGTCTGAACATCAGATTCAGGCTCGACTTCAGTCAAATCGACTGCTGGGGAATCATCAAAGTCCTCAGCTACGGTCTTATCTTCAAACCCTACTGCCCCTCCTGCAATTGCTGCAGTCGCTGCAACGGTAGCGACGGTAGCAACGGGTATATGAGCCGATTGCACGCCGCCATAAAGCGGGTTGGTCGGATCGATGCTGCGTCCCATTTCACAGGCTTTATCCCACAGCGGGCTAGACTTGCTGCCAAGCGCAGCGTAAAGCTCACCTGCGACTGATTCAAATGCCGCCGTATTGTGTCTGGCAGCATAGATTTCAAGCAGCTTGGAACGAATCTCGTGACGGTCAGGGTTTTTGCTGATGGCTTCCTTGAGGATTTCCTCAGCCTGCACATCGCGACCATAGGCCATGTAGACTTCAGCTTCGGCAATGGGATCAACATCATGCGTATCGATTGTACCCAAGCCCGCCTGGCTGAAATCGGTCAGGAAGGACGTGTCCCCCGTGTTGACGCTGCCACCCGAAGCGCCACCAATCACGGAGTTCGGGCGAACATCGCCGCCAGTCATGATGCTGTCTTCCATCACGGAGCCACCCGTTTTACGGCGGCGCCCCCCGCCTGCCATCATCCACCAAAGTAATCCGCCCAAGCCCAGGGCAACAAGGCCACCGCCCCAATACATCGGGTTGGCAAGCAAGGGTGCAAACCAGTTTTCAGTAGCTGCAGGCGTAGCTGCAGGCGTAGCTGCAGGCGCCTTGACGACAGGGACAACGGGGACAGGAACAGCGGGGACAGGCTTTTCTTTACTGGGTGCCGGCACTGGAGCCGGTGATACCGCTACAGGAGCAGGAGCAGGAGCAGGAGCTACAGTCTGTGCTTTTTCTTTCATCTCAACCAGCTTTTGCATATCCAGAATCTGCTTTTCAAGCGTAGCGACTCGCTGACCCGATTCTTTCAATGCTTTTTCGCGTGCGGTTGCGTCCTCTTCCTGGGCGCGCAGTTTATCCTGTAAAGCGCGCGCTTCGTCTGCCTTGGCTGCTGTTGCTGCAGCGGTTGGAGGCGTAACTTTGGACAGTTTCAACACGTCCTTCTGACTTTCTGGAGCGGGTTTGGCGCGGTCTTCGACCTTGGGCGTAATCTTGCCGCTGCTGGCTTCGCCTGGCGCAGCTTTCGCTTCGGGCGCTTCACTGACCGCACCTGCCAGTTTCTGGCGATAGGCACGCCAGTCGGCGGCTTGAAGTTTGAGCTCTCGCACGGCTTCTTTTTGCGGAATAGCAGCCACTTTGGCTGCCGAGGGAACATTGAGTGTCTTGCCGACTTTGAGGCGATTCATGTTGCCATCGAATGCCTGGGTGTTCTCGCGATACAACCCGAGCAAAGTTTGTTCCAGGCTCACCCCTTCAGGACGCACACGGCTGGCGATTCCACCCAGCGTATCACCGCGTTTGACCCGTACGTTTTCGGGCGCGGAGGGCTGCGGGGCAGGCTCGGGCTCTGCCGCTGCGGCCGGTGCTTTGGGCGCTGCAGGGGCTGGCGGTACTTGTGCCTGTTGTGGAGCCGGCGCAGGTTTGACTGCAGCAGGCTTGGACACAGGGGCTTGAGTGGGTACCGAAACGACAACCGGAGCGACAGATTGAGGGCTCGCCATTCCGGGCGGGTCGAGCAACAGGGTGTATTCACGCACCAGTCGCCCGGACGCCCAGCTCAACTCAACCAGCATGTCAATAAACGGATCGTTAACCGGACGGCTGGAAGAAACCTTCAGCACGGCTTTGCCATTCCGCTTTTTCTCGACCGAAAAACGCAGCGTAGACAGGACCGGTGCGTATTCGACCCGCGCATCACGGAACGCCTGGTCGGAAGCCAACGTGGCAGAGAGGCTCTCGAGTTCCGCCTTATCGGCAGTAAACAGCTCGATCTCGGCCGAGAGTGGCTGCCCTAAAGCAGAGGTGACAGACAGTTTGCCCAGTCCGGCGGCATTCGCCATCAGTGGCGCGGCAATCAGTCCGGCAACCACCAGTTGGATGGTGAAGCGCTTCAATTTCATCCGTTTCTCCCTATTCGCCCCGCCAAGCGGAGCTGTTGAATACTTGTCGCCACTATTGACGGCTCGGCAGACGCAATCTTTAGTGCATAAACCGCACCAATCCAAAGATTTTTATCTTCGAGCCTTATTTTATCGGGCTTCCAGCAGAATTCGCAGCATACGCCGCAGGGGTTCTGCAGCCCCCCACAAAAGCTGATCCCCTACTGTAAACGCGGTCAGGTATTGCGGGCCCATGCTGAGCTTGCGCATCCGTCCGATCGGCACAGTCAGCGTACCGGTCACGGCAGCGGGGGTCAGTTCCCGCATGGTGATTTCGCGATCGTTAGGCACCACTTTCACCCATTGATTATGCTCGGCGATCAAGCTGTCGATGTCGGCCAGAGGCACATCCTGAGTCAATTTGATGGTGAGCGCCTGCGAATGACAGCGCATGGCGCCCACACGGACGCACAGCCCGTCGATGGGGATGGGATTATCGCTGCGGCGCATGATCTTGTTGGCTTCGACCTGCGCCTTCCATTCTTCTTTGGACTGGCCGGATTCAAGCGCCACATCGATCCAGGGAATGAGATTTCCCGCCAGCGGCACCGGCCAAGCCTCGACAGGATAGCGATCGGAACGAATGAAATCAGCCACCTTGCGGTCAATCTCGAGAATCGCCGATGCGGGGTCGTCCAGCAGGTCACGCACTTCACCATACACCGCACCCATCTGCTGGATCAGTTCGCGCATATTGCGCGCGCCGGCACCTGAAGCCGCCTGATAGGTCATCGGAGATACCCATTCCACCAAGCCCGCCTCGAACAGTCCGCCCATTGCCATCAACATCAGCGATACCGTGCAATTGCCGCCGACATAGGTTTTGACGCCATGAGTGATGCCCTCCTGGATGACCTGTTTGTTGACCGGATCGAGGATGATGATGGCCTCGTCCTTCATCCGCAGCGTGGAGGCGGCGTCAATCCAGTAGCCGGTCCAGCCGGCCGCACGCAACCTGGGGTACACGTCCTGGGTGTAGTCGCCGCCCTGGCAGGTGATGATGGTATCGCACAGCTTCAGATCGTCAATGCTGACTGCATCTTTTAGAGGCGGCAAATCGCGGCCAATATCGGGGCTCTTGCCCCCCACGTTGGACGTCGTAAAAAACACCGGTTCAATAAGGTCGAAGTCATGCTCTTCACGCATTCGCCCCATCAGCACGGAACCGACCATCCCGCGCCAGCCGATCAAACCTACCTTCATCATTGTGTTATCTCCTTGGTTCCCGGTAAGGCGTAAGGAGTGAGGCGTGAGGATTCTGTCCTCACCCCTATCCCCTCACCCCTCACAAATTTTTCACCACCGCATCACCCATCTCGCTGCATGACACTTTTTGTGTGCCGTCGGTCCAGATGTCGCTCGTTCGCAGGCCTTGCGAAATCACCTTTTTCACCGCGTTTTCGATGCGGTCGGCGGTGGCCAGGTCGGCGAAGGTGTAGCGATACATCATGGCTACCGACAAAATCGTCGCCAGTGGATTCGCCATGTCTTTGCCAGCGATATCGGGCGCTGAACCATGGATCGGCTCAAACATGCCTTTGTTGTTTTCGTCCAGCGACGCCGACGGCAACATGCCAATCGAGCCGGACAGCATCGAAGCTGCGTCAGACAAAATGTCGCCAAAGAGATTGCCCGTCACCATGGTGTCGAACTGCTTGGGTGCGCGGATCAGTTGCATCGCCGCATTGTCGACGTACATGTGGGAGAGCGCGACCTCGGGATAGTCTTTCGAGACCTCGATCATCACTTCCTTCCACAACTCCGAGCACTCCAGCACGTTGGCTTTATCCACCGAACACAATTTCTTGCCGCGTTTCATCGCGATGCCAAACGCCACATGCGCGACCCGGCGCACTTCCGATTCGGCGTACAGCATGGTGTTGAATCCGACGCGTTCGCTCCCACCAGTTGGGCTGGGCCGTACTTCAATGCCACGCGGCTGGCCAAAATACACATCGCCGGTGAGCTCACGCACAATCATGAGATCGAGCCCCGACACCACGTCCGGTTTGAGCGAGGACGCCGAGGCGAGTTCTGGATACAACAATGCCGGCCGCAGGTTGGCAAACAGATTGAGTTCCTTGCGAATGCGCAACAGGCCGCGCTCAGGGCGCAGTGGACGATCCAGCGCGTCGTACTGCGGGCCGCCAACGGCGCCGAGCAGCACCGCATCGGCTTCTTGTGCAAGCTTCAGCGTGGCAGCCGGCAGCGGATCACCCGCCGCATCGTAGCCCGCACCGCCAATGGGCGCGGTTTCCATTTCGATTTTCGCGCCTTCAGCGCGCAACACGTCGAGCACTTTGACCGCTTGTGCAACGATTTCCGGGCCGATGCCATCACCGGGCAAGACTGCAATTTTCATTATTGGGGTCCACCAAATAGCCAAGGCGCTTCCTGCTTGCGGCGCGCCTCATAAGCATTGATCTTGTCGCCTTGCAACAGCGTGAGGCCAATGTCATCCAGCCCGTTCAACAAGCGATGTTTGCGGCCACCGTCCACCTCAAACCGGATGTCTTCACCGGTGGGGGTTATCACGGTTTGTTTGGCCAGATCCACCGTCAGAACATAGCCTTCATTTGACTCGCATGCCTTGAACAACCGGTCCACTACGGCACTATCCAGAACGATAGGCAAGATGCCGTTTTTGAAGCAGTTGTTATAGAAAATATCGGCGAAGCTCGGCGCGATAATGGCGCGAAAACCATAGTCTTCCAGCGCCCACGGCGCATGCTCGCGGCTGGAGCCACAGCCAAAATTCTCCCGTGCCAGCAGCACCGATGCGCCCCGATAGCGCGGCTGGTTCAGCACGAAATCCGGGTTCAGCGGACGGTCATGATTCGACTTGCCCGGCTCACCGTGATCGAGATAACGCCATTCATCGAACAGGTTAGGGCCAAAGCCCGCGCGCTTGATCGATTTCAGAAACTGCTTGGGAATGATGGCATCGGTGTCGACGTTGGCACGGTCGAGCGGCGCCACCAACCCAATGAGGGTGGTGAATGCCTGCATAGCGCCTAGTTACCGGCCTTGCTACCGGATTTTTCGATCGAGCTACCCGCTTTCTGGATATCCTGACCAAAGCCTTCCATGGTATTGCAGCCTGCCAGGGTGAACGCAGCGGCAATCAAAACAGCGATCATTGATTTCATGGTGTTTTCCTTAAAAGTGACGTACATCGACAAAATGTCCGGCGATGGCGGCCGCGGCCGCCATCGCCGGACTGACTAAATGGGTGCGTCCGCCCTGCCCCTGCCGCCCTTCGAAATTGCGGTTGGAGGTGGAGGCGCACCGTTCACCCGGCTCGAGGCGATCGGCGTTCATCGCCAGGCACATCGAGCAACCGGGTTCGCGCCATTCGAATCCTGCATCAATAAAAATGGTGTCCAACCCTTCGGCCTCGGCCTGCTGTTTGACCAGACCGGAACCCGGCACCACCATCGCCAGCTTGACGTTGGCCGCGACTGTGCGGCCACGGGCCACACTGGCTGCTTCGCGAAGGTCTTCAATCCGCGAATTGGTACAGGAGCCAATAAAAACCTTGTCCACCGGAATCTCGACGAGCGGCGTATTGGCCTGCAAACCCATGTATTCCAGCGCGCGCGTCCAGTCCTGCTTTTTAATGTCGCTTGGCGCGTCGGCAGGATCCGGCACCCGGCCGTTGATCGTGGTCACCATTTCGGGCGAGGTGCCCCACGTGACTTGCGGCTCGATTTTCGACGCATCGAGTTCAACCACGCGGTCGAATACAGCATCGGCGTCTGAGTGCAGGGTGCCCCACCATGCCACTGCTTGTTCCCATGCAGCGCCTTTGGGTGCATAAGGCCGGCCTTTAACGTATTCAATCGTGGTGGCATCCGTCGCCACCATGCCGGCGCGTGCGCCGGCCTCGATTGCCATGTTGCATAGCGTCATGCGGCCTTCCATCGTCAACGCGCGAATGGCCGAACCGCCGAATTCGAGCGCATAGCCGGTGCCACCGGCAGTGCCGATTTCGCCGATGATGGCCAGTGCGATGTCCTTGGCTGTGATGCCCTGGCCCAACGCGCCTTCGACTTTGATCAGCAGGGTTTTCGATGGCTTCTGCCACAGGCATTGCGTGGCCAAAACGTGCTCGACTTCGGAGGTGCCAATGCCGAACGCCAGCGCGCCGAACGCACCGTGGGTGGAGGTGTGCGAATCACCGCATACCACCGTCATGCCGGGCAGCGTCAGCCCCGCTTCGGGGCCGATGACGTGAACGATGCCCTGACGGATGTCGCCCAGCTTGAATTCGGTGATGCCGTATTCGGCGCAATTGGCATCAAGCGTTTCCACCTGCAAACGCGACACCGGGTCGGTGATGCCTTGCGCACGATCCGTGGTCGGCACGTTATGGTCGGGCACGGCAACCGCCGCATCGACGCGACGCGGCGTGCGGTTGGCCAGCTTCAAGCCTTCGAACGCCTGCGGGCTGGTGACTTCGTGCACCAAATGACGGTCGATATAAAGCAGTGTAGTCCCGTCATCTTCGACGTGTACCACATGGGCGTCCCACAATTTCTGAAATAGAGTTAGTCCGGACATACAAGCAGGCATTCGATGCGAAAGACCAATTATTTCATAGCTTGGCGGGTGCAGGCACGGTTTTTGTTTGGCCCCATATAACATATACCGCCCATGCCAGTGCTGCGCTGACGGCCGCCAGGGTAAAGGTCCACTCCGATCCGAGGCTATCCCAGGTCAAACCGCTGGCCAATCCGCCAATTGTGCCGCCGACACCGTAGGAAAGGCTGATGTATAGCGCCTGCCCGCGCGCTTGATGACGTCCGCGAAAATGCTGGTGGATCAGCGCTACCGCGGCTGCATGATAGGTGCCAAAGGTGAACGCATGCAGCGTCTGCGCGCCCCATACCACCCAGGTCGACTCCACCCCCCAGGCAATCAGCAGGAATCGCAACACTGCCAGTGCAAAGCTCGCCAGAATTAGCTGGCGTGGCGTGACTTGCGCAAATATCCGCGGAATAATCAGGAAAATACCGATCTCGCATAGCACGCCCAGCGCCCACAGCCAGCCAACGGTGGATTTATCGTAGCCATGATCGACCAGATAGATCGAATAAAAGGTGTAATACGGGCCGTGCGTGACCGCCATCAGCATGCAGGCAACAAGCAACGCTGCTACTTCGGGGCGCTTCACGATGTTCCACACTGAATGATCATCGGTGGGGTGGGGCAGGATTTCCGACTCGGGGATCACCCGTGCAAACGCGACGATGCCCAGCATCACCACCAGCACCGCCCACGGCAGCCAGCTGATCGTCACATAGTCAAAGGCATACCCGAGGCCCACTACCATCAACATGAACCCAACCGAACCCCATAGCCGTATCAGGCCATAGTCATCGGTACGCTCGCCCAAATGCGACAGGGTCATCGCTTCAACCAGGGGCAGTGATGCGCTCCAGAAAAAGCTCAACGCAGCCATCACCCCGAACAGCCACCAGAAACTGTCGCTGACAAACACCCCGGCAAACACCAGCATGCTAGCGATTGCGGCAATTTGCACAATGGTGGTGCGGCGCCCGGTCAAGTCCGCAATGTGTCCCCAGATATTGGGGGCAAAAATCCGCATCACCTGTAACAGCGACATCAACACACCAATTTGAAACGCGTTGAACGCCAGCGACTGCAAATACAGGCCCCAGAACGGCGACATTGCACCGACGAAGGCAAAGTAAAAGAAATAGAAACCGGACAGACGCCAGTAAGGGAGAGTGGGCATGGATTCAATCTGCCGCGGCGGCGGCCGTAACGCAGCGCGCATTATGCGGCCTATGCATAGATGCTGGCTCACACCTTTCATGGCCTTCTGGCCCGTCCATCAAAAAAATATCCTTGAATGCAGGTAATGCCTGACCTATTTTTAAGTCACGCTCATCGTTTATGAAGGAGATTGCCATGCTGCACACTGCAACCGACATCAATCAACTGATCCGTCAGCCTGACTTTGACCCGGATTTCCCACAGGCACCGATGGACTGGACACGCCAAGACGCACTGGATGTTGCCCGCAAAGAGGGGCTTGCGCTCACGGATAACCACTGGGAAACCATCCGCGCCCTGCAAGCTTATTATGCTGGGCACGAGAATGAGGCCACCATCAATCTGCGCAACCTGCATGACGCGCTGGATGAGCATTTCCACCAACAGGGCGGTCTGAAGTTCCTCTACACCCTGTTCCCGGGTGGTCCTATTGCGCAGAGTTGCCGGCTAGCCGGATTAAGAGCCCCATTCATTGCATCGGACCGGAGTTTTGGCACGGTCGCTTGAGGTAACTTCATGCTTCCCGAACCCTCCCAAGGTTCCTTTTGCAACACTCCAAAGCACGAGGCAGAAGTCAAAGGCAGGTTTTACCCATACGGGCCAGCGATATCGCTGGCCTTTTTCTTTCCTGTCATCTGCACACGTTTCTAAACCCCAGTTTATTCTGATCGACCAATCTGCGCTTGATCAATGGCTTGAATGCCCACATACTCAACCGAGAAGGGTACGCGCTCAAACGTGTCATCCTGACTCCCATAATGAAGCCCGATACTAATTAACTACATTCTGCTGTGGCCCGTTTTTCCGACACCTCGCCGGTCAACCTTCATGACCTGAAGCTGGATGACGCTTGCGCTTTATTGCAACACGATGCGCAGAACATCGCGCAGGAAGCAGGCGAGTCGGACGCGGCCTTCTTGCAGCGGTTGATAGATGGTTTATGTGAGCTTTCGCTCCGAGACCCGTTGACCGGACTGAACAACCGCCGGCATTTCCGTTCGGTACTCGAACGCTCGATTGATATCGTTGCCCGTTCCGGTGAATCGGTTTTACTGTTGTTGCTGGACATTGACCGCTTCAAGTCCATCAATGATGGCCATGGGCATCTCGCAGGGGATCAAGTGCTACGTGAAATCGCCCGTTGCCTTGCCCGTTGCCTGCGCCCCATGGATAGCGTGGCGCGCTATGGCGGCGAAGAATTCGCCATCATCCTGCCCAACTGTCGACCGGCTTTTGGCTTGGCCGTAGCCGAGCGAATTCGCACAGCCGTTGCGGCGCTCTCTATCCCTGTTTCGCCATTGCTCTCGCTCAAGGTCACGATCAGCATAGGGGGGGCCTATGCCCCGGAATGGGTCCGTTCGACCACCGAATTGTGGATCGAACGGGCGGATAAACAACTCTACCGAGCCAAATCCGAAGGCCGCAACCAGGTTTGTCTGGATCAACCCCGCGAACTCTCAGTCAGCGCAGAAGAAAAAGAATTGTTGTTTGGCCCTCTGCTGATGGACGAGGCCGGCATCCAGGGAAACGTACCGAGCGATGCGACCCGTGATGAACAGAGTAACGCTCCCAAGCGAGAAAACGCATGAATGACGGTCTGATTTTTGATGCAGAAAATAAAAACACTCCCAGGGTTCCCTTGAAGCCCCTGGGCAAGGTGCTTGCGGTTACCAGTGGCAAAGGCGGGGTGGGCAAGACATTTGTGTCTGCCAACCTTGCTGCCGCATTGGCCAGTCGTGGCCACCGGGTGCTGGTGCTTGATGCTGATCTGGGGCTGGCCAATCTGGATGTCGTGCTCAACCTGCACCCCAAAGTCACACTGCACGACGTTTTCACTGGCAAGGCCAAACTTGAAGATGCCATTCTTCCCGCACCGGGAGGATTTTCCGTTTTGCTTGCCGGCTCCGGCATGGTGGAATATTCACGCCTGACCACCGAGGTGCGCGATGAATTCCTGCGCATCATCAGCAGCCTGGTACCTCGTTTCGATGTGGTGCTGATGGATACGGGTGCGGGGATTTCGGACGTCGTGTTGTTTGCTGTTTCACTGGCATCTGAAGTACTGATGGTTGCCACGCCTGAACCCACCTCGCTAACCGACGCCTACGCCACAATCAAGGTTCTGGTAGGCCAGCAACAGCGCCAAACTGTTCGCCTTATCGTCAATCAGTCCACCCGTTCAGGTTCGGGCCAGGCGATCACGAATCAACTGCAACAAGTGCTCGATCGCTTCGTTGCGACCGATCCCGAGCACCCCATCCAACTGATTCATTTGGGTGATATCCCCGTCGACCCCGAAGTCCGCCAAGCGATCATGCGGCGCCAGCTGATGATGCAGCACACGCCTGACTGCCCCGCCGGCAAGGCCATTGCCCAACTCGCCCGTACACTGGAAAGAACCGTTATCCCAAAACCCGCGTAACCCTGTGCAAAACCGAAGTGCTATGAAGGGGTTGACCCTGAAGTGGGGGCTTCCATGACCAGTGACTTCACCCTGTCTGGCTCCATGCGCAACAATATACCGATCTCACGATAGTCGTCCGGCAGGGCTGCGTTATCCCAGCCTTGAGCGGAATGCCTTGCCAGGTTGACTGCCGCAATAACATTGCGCACCCGGGGCGCCTGCGAAAGCGCAGGATCCATCATGTTCTGCAACAACTCAGGCAGGTTCCATTCCCGTATCAACTGACGCTGCAACTCAGCGCCAGTGAACCCCATGATGGCTTGCTGCGCATCAGCACTGCGCAAGGTAGGTTCGGCCATCTGGCGCTTGCGAATTTCGAGCATTTGCACAGGATTAAAACACCACATCAGCATCTCTGCGACATGGGACAGCAGAGCCGAAACCAGCACTTCCTGTGCATGTAAATCATGCAGACGCAATGCCCAGTCAAACGCATAATCCGCTGCACGCTGAGCTCGCCGCACGGTTTGCAGCAGACAAACCAGCGCATCAAGATGGCCACGCAGCGCCTCTTCCACCACCGGTTTCGCGGGAACCGCCAGAAAAAAACTGTCCAGCCCCAACATCAGCAACATCTGCTTGACGTCGACCAGTTCGTAGGCCTGGCTATTCCGTTTGTGAACTTGCATATAGCGCAGCAATTTCAGCGTCATCAACGGATCATCGGTCACCACGTTGGCGATGCTGCTGGCGTTGAGCAGGTCTTGATTTTCGCGGTGGTGCTCCAGGTCCCGTGTCGTGTGACGCAGTACCGGAATATCGGCCCGCCCGAATAGAGCGAGCCAGTCTGTCATGCTTTTTGTTTGATGAATCATCAGCCCTCCTCATCGGTACAGCGTGACACTAAATGTGTGGTGGGCCCTGGTTTATTACCCGACCCTCCAACAGACAGGCACCCGCGCCCCTCACCAAAGCGATTCATAACGCTTACTGGGTCTATCGGCCCAATGAGCCAAGCCTTAAGGGGAGCGATGTCATACCGGCTCGAACAGCCGCCATGCCCCCTTAATGTAATACTGCCGCAGGTCCCGTTTTGACCAGCGACATCACCTTGTTAGGCTCCATGTGCAGAAACTCGGCTATTCCACGGAAGTCATCTGGCAGTGCGGCGTCATGCCAGCCATTGCTGGAGTGACGGGCAAGACTCACGGCCAGGGTCACATTGCGCACCTGCGGCAACCCTGCTTGATCCGGGTCCATCAAGTTCAGCAGCAATTCAGGCAGTTGCCAGTCGATAGCGAATTGACGTTGCAAATCGATTCCAGCAAAACCCAACACCTGCTTTTGCACATCGCTACTCCGTCGATTTTTGTCGAGCCCCTGCCGCCGCCTGATTTCAGTCATCGGGCCCGGGTTAAAGCACCACATCAATATTTCGGTGACATGCGTCAGTAGTGCCGACACCTTGATTTCTTCGGCGTGCATGCTGTGAATCCGCTGCGCCCAATCAGCAGCGTAATACGCAGAACGCTGCGCACGCCGGACCGTCAACAAAAAACACGCCAGCGCATCGGCATGTCCATCGAACTGATCTTCAGCCATCAACGTGGCCGGCACTTCCCGAAAAAAGGTCTCGATACCCATCATCAACAGCATCTGCTTGACGTCGAGCAGTTCCTGCATCTGATGCCGTGATTTGTGCGCCTGCATATAACGCAGCAGCTTGACTGTCATCAACGGATCGTCCGTCACCACATTGGCAATACTGCTGGCGTTGAGCAGGCGTTGATCGGCACGCAGCACTTCCAGCGCGAGGGCGGTTTGACGCAAAACAGGAATATCAGCCTGCGCAAAAAGAGCGAGCCAGCCCGTCATGTCTTCCGGTTGCTGCGACATCTTCATCTCCTGACGTATCGGCGTAATGTTCGTATTGAGCTTCACCGTAAGCCGTTGGCGAAACCCCAGCGAGCTGGCTTCTCGTGCCCGCAATGCGGGAAGACCGGCTTCCCGGATACCCGGCACGGTCCCTGATTGATGGCGCTGTTGCCCATCCATGAAAAGGGTCCCGGCTGTAGACTGATGCATCGTAAAGTAAGTTGACAGAAAAGTGGGGCACGTTTACGTGCAATGCCTATGCTCACATCACGATGTTCGGTGATGTCACGCTCTCCATGCGATAAATGATGGGGCATTGCGCCACCATGCTCGGTGCCGAGTGAACCGGATCCGCATAACATTGCCACAAGAAACAGTGCGGTCACGGCATCTACAGCCCGAGAAGGGTCGGGGACTGTCCCCCGCTACTGACGAAAAATGCCGTTCTGTAGCGTGTCGCGGCAACGTCAACCCACACAACTCCAGTCATTCAACTGTGCAAGTTCCACCGGCAGATTCGGCCGACCAACTGCCCCTCAATTGATTTCAACATCCGTCTGCTCAGGAGCACATAGCAGTCATCGCCTCATCGTCGAGGCAAATGGATAAACAGGTCGATACGGGTCAATCATCAAGAAGCCACACCCAATAAAGACTCAACCAGTTCGCGGATCACTTCCTCTTCGTTGGCCGTAATTCGCAGTACGGGCTTGGACCCATCTGCATGGATAGAGACCCGGTTGTCCTGATTGGCTTCGGCGTCGAGCGATAAACCCAGAAAACGCAACGGCTCGCATATACGTTCGCGTATCTGTGAGGCGTTTTCGCCGATGCCGCCGCTGAACACCAGGGCGTCGATGCCACCAGCCTTGGCGGTGAATCCGCCAATGGCCGCTTGCACTTGGCGGCAAAAATAATCAACGGCAAAACAGGCTGCCTCGCTGGGGCTTTTGAGTAGCGCGGCCATGTCGCTGCTCTCGCCATTGGACAGCGCGAGCAGGCCCATCTGGTGATAGACCAGGTCACTCAAACTTGCATCATCAAATTGCCGCGCCAGTTCGAGCATGACACCGGGATCGAGGTCGCCGCTGCGGGTGCCCATGGGGATGCCACCCGCTGGCGTATAGCCCATGCTGGTGTCCACCGAACGCAGGTTATCCAGCAGGCACAGGCTGGCGCCGGAACCCAGATGCGCAACGACGATGCGTCCGCGCGCGGTTTCCCCCAACAAGGTAGGCAATCGGGAAGCGATATACGCGTAGTTGAGACCATGAAACCCGTAGCGGCGCATGCCCAGGGCCTGCGGAATCGGCAGGCGACGCGCCAGCTCCGGCAGGGTGTGGTGAAACGCGGTATCGAAACAGGCGATCTGCGGGACGTTAAAGCGCGCGCGGCACAGTTCAACGCCAAGCAGATTATTTGGCAGGTGCAACGGCGCAAGCGGGATCAAGCTGTGCAACCGCTCGTTTTCCGTTTCGTCCAGCCTGCGTGCCGCATCGACCACGTCGCCGCCATGAACGAAACGGTGGCCGATTGCATCCGGTATTGCACCGTCCAGGTCTTGCTGCAAGCTGTCGAATGCCTGGACGTAACCGTTGGAGCCATGCTGACCAACCAACGGGTAACGCCAGTCCCGGCGTGTGCCGTCTGCTCGAAACAGGCTGACCTTAAGGCTGGATGACCCGCTATTGATCGTGAGTATGGATCGCCTCACTGCGGCCATTGCCAGTCGCGGATCTCGGGCATGTCTTCGCCATGCTGATGGATGTATTGCGTATGCGCATTGAGCTTGTCGCGCATGCGCTGTTTGATATGCGCGGCCTGAGCTTGCAATGCCGGCACCCGGTTCGCTACATCCATCACCAGATGAAAGCGGTCGAGGGTGTTGAGCACCACCATGTCGAACGGCGTGGTGGTGGTGCCTTCCTCCTTGTAGCCGCGCACGTGCAGGTTGCCGTGATTGGTGCGGCGATAGGTCAGCCGGTGGATCAGCCAGGGGTAGCCGTGATACGCAAAGATGATCGGCTTGTCGATGGTGAACAAACTGTCGAACTCCTTGCTGGACAAGCCGTGCGGGTGCTCTTCCTGAGGTTGCAGGGTCATCAGGTCGACCACGTTGATGAAGCGAATTTTTAGCGTGGGCACGAGCAGGCGCAAGATGTCGATGGCCGCCAGCATTTCCAGTGTGGGTACATCGCCCGCTGCTGCCAGCACCACATCCGGTTCACCGTCCTGATCGCTGCAAGCCCATTCCCACAGGCCGATGCCGGCGCAGGCGTGGTTGATGGCGGCGTCCATGTCCAGCCATTGCTGCTGGGGCTGTTTGCCGGCGACAATGACATTGACCAGGTTTCGGCTTTTCAGGCAATGGTCGGCAACAACCAACAGGGTGTTGGCGTCCGGCGGCAGATAGACGCGGATGATGTCGGCCTTCTTGTTCATCACATGATCGATAAAGCCGGGGTCCTGATGCGAAAAGCCGTTGTGGTCCTGACGCCAGACGTGCGAAGTGAGCAGGATATTGAGCGAGGCGATGGGCCGCCGCCAGGGGATCTCGTTGCACACCTTGAGCCACTTGGCGTGCTGGTTGAACATCGAATCAATGATGTGAATAAAGGCCTCGTAGCAGGAAAACAGGCCATGGCGGCCGGTCAGTAAATAGCCTTCGAGCCAGCCCTGGCAGGCATGTTCGGAGAGGATTTCCATCACCCGGCCATCGGGCGCAAGATGGTCATCGTAGTCGAAACGCTCGGCCATCCAGGTGCGATCGGTGACCTCGAACAACGCGCCCAGCCGGTTGGAATTGGTTTCGTCCGGGCCAAAAACGCGAAAGTTGTCGGCGTTGTTCCGCATGACGTCGCGCAGGAAATTTCCCATCGTCCGGGTGGATTCACCTATTACACCACCAGGTGTCGGCACCTCCAGCTTGTAGTCGCGAAAATCCGGCAACCGCAGATCGCGCAACAGCTTGCCGCCGTTGGCATGCAGGTTCGCCCCCATGCGCCGTTCGCCACGCGGGGCAAGATCGGCCAGTTCCGGTTTAAGCCGGCCGTCGGCATCGAACAAGGTTTCAGGTTGATAGCTGCGCATCCAGTGTTCCAGCAACTGCACATGTTCCGGCTTGTCCATGTCGCCAAACGGCACCTGGTGCGAACGCCAAGACCCCTCGGTTCGCTTGCCGTCTACCTCTTTCGGCCCGGTCCAGCCCTTGGGTGAGCGCAGGATGATCATCGGCCAAAGCGGACGGCTGAGCTCGCCACCATCCCGTGCCTTGCGCTGGATATTGTGTATGTCGGCCATCGCCTGGTCGACGGTGCCCGCCATCAACTGATGCATGGTTTCGGGGTCATCGCCTTCAACGAAATAGGGCTTGTATCCATAGCCGACGAACAGGCTTTCCAGTTCGGCATGGGGTATGCGGGCCAGCACCGCCGGATTGGCGATCTTGTAGCCATTCAGATGCAGGATCGGCAACACCGCGCCGTCGCGACGCGGATCAAGAAACTTGTTGGAATGCCAGGACGTGGCCAGCGGCCCGGTTTCCGCTTCGCCATCCCCCACCACGCAACACGCGATGAGGTCGGGATTGTCGAATACCGCGCCATAGGCATGCAGCAGCGCATAGCCCAGTTCGCCGCCTTCGTGGATGGAGCCGGGTGTTTCCGGCGCAACATGGCTGGGAATGCCACCGGGAAAGGAAAACTGCCGAAACAGCCGGCGCATGCCCTCCTCGTCTGGAGAGATATCGGGATACACCTCGCTATAGGTGCCTTCGAGATACGTGTTCGCCACCAGACCCGGGCCGCCGTGACCGGGGCCGGTGACATAAATCATGCTGAGATCATGCTGCTTGATCACCCGGTTCATGTGCACGTAGATGAAGTTCAAGCCGGGCGTAGTGCCCCAGTGGCCCAGCAGGCGCGGCTTGATGTGCGCCCGTGTCAGCGGTTGTTTGAGGAGGGGGTTGTCCAGCAGATAAATCTGCCCCACCGAAAGGTAATTGGCGGCACGCCAATAGGCGTGGACCCGCTCAAGTTCATCGGGATTCAGTACGGTAGCAGGCAAATTCATTCAGCTCGTCCTTGTACTTGTAGATCGTTGATTCGAACTCATATTGTAGGAAGTCAATATGACATGCAATCTGTCATTCCGCCCGAAACGCAATCTCAAACACCAAACGATGGCGACCAGGAACCGATTCAGTTCTGTCGCGCTCAATCATCACACGCTGCTGCATTCACCTGGATGAACACACCATGACGCCTTCCGCCCCGCCCTCACTGACACTCTACTTTGACGGCGGCTGCCCGGTCTGCACGCGAGAAATCGGCTTCTATCAGCGCCGCCGTGGGGCCGACTGCATCCGCTGGGTCAATCTGGCGCAATGCGAAGACAGCGAACTGGGCGTCGATTTAAAACGGGAAGCGGCCTATGCGCGCCTGCACGCGCGTTGGCCGAGTGGTCAGCTGGTGTCTGGCGCTGCGGCCTTTGCCGCTCTGTGGCAGGCGCTACCGGCATTCCGTCTGGCGGGTCGCTTTGCAGCATTGCCAGGGGTTATTAACGTGCTGGAATGGGGATATCGAGGATTCCTGAAACTACGCCGGCTGTGGCGCAGGGACGATGCCGCCTGCCCCTTGCCGAAACGCACCCGCGAAGAATAAGCAGCCTGGGCTCAGCCCTGGCCGCGTGTAATCAGTGGGTCTTGTCCCAGCGTGCCGCCGCCGTGTCGTCGCTTACACGTGCATCCACCCAACGTTCGCCTTCCGGGGTTTCTTCCTTCTTCCAGAATGGTGCGCGGGTTTTGAGTGCATCCATGACAAATTCACATGCGGCGAACGCTTCGCCGCGATGGCTGCTGGCCACCGCCACCAGCACGATGGGGTCACCCGGCAGCAGTCGGCCAACCCTGTGAATCACCGTCACATCCAATAATGCCCAGCGCGCGCAAGCTTCTTCGACCAACGCAACAAGCGCCTTCTCGGTCATGCCGGGGTAGTGTTCCAGCGTCATCGCCTGCACCCCGCTGCCCTCGTTCATGTCTCGGGCGAGGCCGACGAAGCTGGCGATGGCGCCGATATCGGTGCGGCCCTGGCTCATCGCGTTGACTTCGGCACCCAGGTCGAAGACTTCTCTTTGAACAACAATCTTCATCACCCTACCCTCCGGTTACCGGCGGAAAGAGGGCGACTTCGGCGTGATCAGTCAGCACCGCATCGAGCGCAACGATCTCCTGATTCGCCGCCACGCGGAATGGCCGACCCGCGGCCAGTTCTTCCGCCCACACGCCGCCGCGCGCCTGTAATTGCGCGACCAGATCGGCTGCCGTGGTTCCGGCCAGTTCCACGTTTTCCTCGGCCAACCCAAAACGCTCACGCAAGCGGGCGAAGTACAACACGCGCAGCTTCATTTCAGCAGTTCCGAAAAGGGAATAAATCGCACCCAGCCACCCGGCTGCACGGTATCGCCAATCTCAAGATCAACCAGCCCGTCGGCCCAGGCGCACGAGGTCAGCACGCCGGAGCCTTGGTTGGGGAACAACGCCAGCTTGCCATTCGACTGCAGCCGCGCCCGCAGGAACTCTCGGCGTGTACCCGGCCTGGTCCAGGCAAAGTCCGCCTGCACCGCAAACGCGCGGTACAGCACATCGGCCACCCCCATGCGCTTCAACAGGAACGGCCGCACAAACAGGCAGAAGGTGACAAAAGCCGATACCGGATTGCCCGGCAGGCCGATAAAATCGGCGTTTCCGACCTGCCCATACACCACCGGCTTGCCGGGCTTCATGGCCACTTTCCACATTTCGACCTGGCCGAGTTTTTCCACCGCCGTCTTCACATAGTCCGCTTCGCCCACCGACACCCCGCCACTGGTCAAGATGACATCGGCTTCACGCGCGGCGAGGGTTAACGCGGCTTCGGTGGCTTCCAGCGTGTCGGGCACAATGCCGAGATCGATCAGTTCGCAGCCCAGGTCGTTGACCAGTCCGGTCAGGGTATAGCGGTTGGAGTTGTAGATTTGTCCGGCGGCCAGCGGCGCGCCCGGCGTTACCAGTTCGTCGCCGGTAAAAAAGCAGGCGACTTTTAACCGCTTGAATACCGGCACCTCGGCCAGGCCGACCGAAGCAGCCAGCCCCATTTCGGCCGCATGAAACCGCGTGCCCGCCGCCAGAATCTGCGCACCGATTTCAATATCTTCCCCGGCACGGCGAATGTTTTCACCCGGCCGCGGCAGCGTGTTGATGACCACATGTTCACCCTCAGCGATGCAGTCTTCCTGCATCAGCACGGCATCAGCACCCAGTGGCACCGGCGCACCGGTAAAGATGCGTGCGGCTGTCCCGGCTGTCAGCGGTTGCCCCACGGTACCCGCCTGGATGCGCTGCGACACCGGCAAGCGCACGCCCGGCCTGGCCACGTCAGCCAGGCGCACGGCGTAGCCGTCCATCGCGCTGTTATCCAGCGGCGGCACGGTAATCGAAGAGGTTTGCGGCGCGGCAAGCACACGCCCGAGCGCAGCGGAGATGGCCACGGTTTCGGTTTCGGACGCGCCA
>JBKJIS010000025.1:0-3439 GCA_046598305.1 Thiobacillus sp. | reverse complement strand
CCTACGCCTGCCCCGGAAAAGTTGTCGCATAACAAGCGGGGGCCGGAATCAGTGTCAAATCGTAGGTCGGGTTAGCCGAAGGCGTAACCCGACGGGCTGGCGCCGCGAACGACGATGTCGGTCGATGTGTGGCGATGTTCGCAAATGTCGGGTTACGCTGCGCTAACCCGACCTACCTGGAACCCGACCTACCTACAACCCGACCTACGCCTGCATCCTCGCCATCAAAAGTAAAAGTGAGCCGCCAATTTCCATCCACCCACACCGACCAGTGATTTTTAAATTCGCCCTTGAGCCGGTGAAGCTTCCAGCCCGGTGCGTCCATACGAAAGTGACCCCTGACCTCATTGATTTTTTTGTTGTGCCGGTTGTTTTAGTGGCCGACCTCCTGGCTTGGGTTGGACGGCTCGTCCCAAGCGCTTTTCAATGGCTTCGGCAAAGCGGCTACCCCCCAGCACCACTCCCTGCTGGGTGGCGGCGCGAATGAGCGTCCAGTCCGGGTCATCCACCTGCGCTACAAACAAATCACGATAAGCTTGCAGCCGTTTCTCTTGTGAGGTGTCAAGACTCAGATATTCGTGGTGCGGCGTGACCAGCGGATTGATTTCACCCAAAGCATTGGCTCGATAGCTGCTCCAGCGATATTCGCCTGGGGCCTGAACCATTTCAGCCCGCACCGGGTTGAGCTCGACATAGCGCTGGCAGGTCAACAGATAGCGTTCGTCGGAGTAGGTGCCCAACCAGTCCAGATAGAAACTGCAATCGTCATCGGAGAAAAACACCGGTTGGCGATCCACCCCACGCTGGAGAACGTGTTTAGGATTTCCGGGCAGATCGATCCCGTTACGCTGATTTCATCGCTTTAGACTGCAACCAATTCAACCCTCACACCTTTTCCGAGCGCCGCTGCGGCGCTGGCCAGGGTTGTCAATGTGAGACTGGTATCGGTATTGTCCAGCAAGCGATTGAGCGCCGCGCGGCTGGTGTGCATGCGTTTGGCCATGGCGGTTTTGGTGAGCTGCTGAGCCTTCATGGCCTCTTCAATTTGCAGGGCCAGCACTTTTTTGATGGCTGCGGCCGTGCTCAGCTCGTACAAACCTTCCTCTTTCAAAAAATCATCAAAGTTGCTTCCGATAGGCATAACGGTTCCTTTCACTAAAAGTCAATTCGGCTTTGGGCCAGCGCAATATCGCGGGGCGCGGTGGCCTGCGTTTTCTTGATAAAAGCGTGCAGCAGCACCATCTCGCTCCCCTTGGTGGTAAACAACACGCGAGCAATCCGCGTAGGCAACTGCGTTCGCACTTCCCAGACTTTGCCCGAGAGTTTGCGCACCAAGGGCATACCCAAAGGCCAGCGAAACTGCACCGCCTTGATATCCTCGCCAATGGCCAGTCGTTCATGCGCAGGCAACGCTTTAAGCCACTCCCGCACAGGCTCAGCGCCTGCTGGCGTTTGGTAAAAATGAACCTTGAATACAGGCGCGATCATAGGTGACATCTCAGTGTAAATCGTACCATATTTGATTCGTTTTTGGTAAAACCAAGTGGGGGTAAAACTAAGTGGGTGTCCTATATATTCCGCACGTTGATGTCGGCAGATGTCGGGTTACGCTGCGCTAACCCGACCTACCTGGAACCCGACCTACGCCTGCCCCGGAAAAGTTGTCGCATAACAAGCGGGGGCCGGAATCAGTGTCAAATCGTAGGTCGGGTTAGCCGAAGGCGTAACCCGACGGGCCTGCTAAGCTACCTCAGCCTGAAGGCTGAATCGATTTGCGGTAGCTCGAACTTCCTTCATCCGTCCGTGGCCAGGCAGCACTTTGTCGGCAATCGTCACCAGTCCGGCTCGTTCCAGTTCATCTACATCGCGCTTCACCGCACTGCGGTCTCGATGCAGACGTTCCGAAATCTGAGTAATCGAACCAGGCATCTCTTTTACTGCACGGAACAGCGCCAAGCGAGCCGTCGTGATGAGCTTCATGACGTCAGCAGGGTCTTCGAAGCTGATGATGCGCTCTTCAGGTAGCCGTTCGCCGCGATCCGCAGCCTTGGCCAACTGGTGGCCACGCCTGAAAAAGTCTTTTTCCGTTCCGGTCTTGATGGTGAGCTTGGTCATTTGCTGTCCTTCAGTGCAATCCAGTCTTGTTCAAAGCGATTTTCGGTGTCTTCGAAACTGACAAACTCTATAGGTTCCACGACACCGAAATAGTGGCGATGGTGGCCATCGTGAGCATTGTCGTACCCAACCACGCGCCCATTGTCGCCAGAATGAATGCTGTGATTGATGTAGGCCAGGTTGTATCGAGTGATCTTCTTTGTGGCTTCATCAACCCAGACTTCGCGGCGTAGTTTCCCATTCCCGCGCTTGTCAGAAATCTTGTGAGACTCATCGATAATCTTCACCTCAGCCATGAGGTAGCATATCATGCCTGCTAGTCTTCTGGGTGACCAAGTGGGTGTCCTATATATTGGTGTCCTATATATTGGTGTCCTATATATTCATCCTATATATTCAGGGTACGCAGGGCCAGCATCAAATCGGTGTCATCGCCGCTGGACATGCCAACCCCGCTGCTACCACCGTGCGCGTAGCGAAACCAAGGCGCTGCATTGAGGCCTGACCCCAAATTTTGATTACCCCCCCTTCACCGCATTGCCTGACGTGCTGCCTCAGCCAGAAAACCGGAGCGCGTTGCGCCGTGAGTTCGGGCGTAGTCGTCAATCTTTGCTAGCAAGCGGCGCGGCAAGGTGATGTTGATCTTCTCCGCGCGGCCGTCGAAGCGGGAGACATCCACCTCCACAGCTGCCCATACGCCGTCGGCGAAATCGGGATTGGCGCGATGCTCGGTAATAGGGCGTGAAGTCGGCACATCGCCACCGCCCTCGACGATCCCTTCCAGATGCAGATCAATCGCCTCGACCACGGAATCCAGCGCCTCGTCGAAGGTATCCCCCGCCGAAAAGCAGCCGGCCAGATCGGGCACCGTCACGCCGAAGCGGACGCCATCATCGGTATGCAAAACCACGGCAAAGCGCATAGCCATCTCCTATTTCCAGCCCGCCTGCTTCCTGATGCTGTTCAGCGTACCGGCAGGAATGTCGCTGTCAGGATGTTTGACCGTCACCAAGCCTGGCTTGGCCGGATGCTTGAACTGATGATGCGAGCCCTTGACCCGCACCAGAAACCAGCCATCCGCTTCCAGTAGCTTGATGACATGCCTGCTGTTCATAGTGGTTATTATACCCACTGATTATCCGACCTGTCTGCTGACGCGAACCCGATCTACCTGCTTGACACGCCCTGCGCGCTGAACACCTTGCGGGCCGCGCGCATGCCGTGCAAAAACCTGGTTTGCCTGCGCGCACACAGGTCAACCAGCAGGGCGGGCTTGCCGACGGCACTGCCAAACTCTTTCAGAAAGTGCGCCGCAAGCGCAATA
>JBKJIS010000299.1:0-3396 GCA_046598305.1 Thiobacillus sp. | reverse complement strand
TGCTCAAGCTGGCATTGCTGGACCCGGACTTCCCCAATTCGCCCGACCATCCCGCCCGCCAGGTGCTCAACTTGATTGAGCAATTCGCGGTAGCTGCGGATGACAGCGGTAAATTTTTTGATGCCAAGCTGCAGCGATTTCTTTTCTTGCTGGTTGATCGAGTCTGCAAACGGGCTGACACAGACCCGGGCATTTTTGAAACCGTTCGAGACAACCTCGAAAAAGTGTTGTTGCCCATTTTGCAGATTCGCAGAATGCGGATAGCACGCCTGCAGGAAGCATGTGAGGGGCGTGAGCGCATCCGCACGGCGCGCGCTCAGGTCAACGCGGCGCTTGAGCACCGTCTGGCAGGTCGTGAGGTCCCCGGCATGTTGTTGCGCCTGCTGGATGCGGGCTGGCGTCAGCATATGGTTCTGCTGCAGATGCGGCAAGGGGCGCAAGGAGAAGCTTGGGATGCGAGTCTTGCCGTGCTGGATCAGTTGTTCGACCGGCTTGGTCCTGCCCAAGAAGCGAACCAACGGACGCCCGCTGGGTCTGGTGCTTTGCTGGCCACAATCGAGCGTACGCTGGAAACGGTTAATGTTGATTCAAATTTGTTGGCCGCGTTCATGGACGAACTGGGTGGGTGTCTAATCACTCACTCCGATCCTTTTGCGCCTGGCCAAGCGATGGTACGGGTGCCCCCCGGCAGACTGGCGGCATTGGCTGGTGAAAATGCTGATCATCATGCAATAAAACCTCAATGGATGAACCAGTTGCGTGTGGGCGACTGGTGGGATTTAAACGTGGAGGGCCGCAACGTTTCCATGCAACTGATCTGGACCAGCGAGTCGACAACGACCTGTGCCTTTGCCAATCGCTCCGCAACCAACAAACTGGAATTGACGCTACCTGAGATATCCAGGCAAATTCAGAGTGGTCTCGCCAAGCCCGGTAAGGACATGGATTTGCCGGTGATCGAGCGTTCTGAAAATGCCCTGTTCGATGAAACCTATCAGGACCTGCTGCATCAAGTTCTGCATGAGCCCACAACAGGCTTGCTGAATCGTAAGGGGTTTATGCAACACCTGGGTTTGCTGGGTATTCCAGAGCATGACGACAAGACGCATGCAGTCGGCATAATTGAATTCGATCAATTCCGCATGATCTACAATACCTGCGGCGTGGAAGCCGTTGAAGCATTGACGCGCAGTCTGGCTATTGGGGTGCGTGAGCACGTGGGTTCGGATGCAGTGCTTGCCTCTTTCCGTGATGACACATTGGCAATTCTGTTGCCCAACTGTAGTCGGACGGTGGGGTGCGAGGCGATAATCCAGCAGCTCAGTCAAGTGAAAGATCACCATTTCCGGTACAAAGAGCAGAGTTACAGCATCGGATTTAACTTGGGTATTACCGAGTTTTCTCCAGGCAAGTTGAGCGCAGAAGATGCGATCAGGCGTGCGGACTCTGCCTGCATTACCGCAAAATCGCAGGGCCGTAACCGGATGCAGATATACGAGGAGACCAACCCCCAGTTGCTGTCCGAGGAATCCTTGATGGACTGGGCCGGCCGTATCGATGCGTACATTAACGGCAACGGACTGCATTTGCGCTGTCAACAAGTGATGCCAATTGGTGTTGACACTACCCTACTGCCTTATTACGAAGTTCTGTTGGGAATCGAGGGGGCGGATGGGCTTGAGGTCAATCCCATGCATTTCATTCCCGCTGTTGAACGGTTGCAACGTGCCCATGAAATAGACATTTGGGTGATACGGAATGTGATTGACTGGATTGGGTTGAATCAGGATAAGTTTGCATCTGTGGGCGGCCTGGCAATCAACTTGTCGGCCACTTCGCTCAGCAGTCCGGAGGTCATGCGCTTTTTACAGGAAGTGTTGCCCGCGTGTGATTTCCCGACTAACAAAATCACCTTTGAAATAACTGAAACTGCTGCGATCAGCAGCTACGGTGCCGCACAGGATTTTATCCGGGAAATTCGCCGCTATGGCTGCAGGTTTGCACTCGACGATTTTGGCAGCGGCTTTACGTCTTATGCACACTTGAAAAATCTGCGTACCGACACCCTCAAGATCGACGGAAGTTTCGTCAAGGATATGCTCAATAATCCCGGCGACTATGCCATGGTTAAATCGATGAATGACATCGGACACTCACTCGGGCTGCGAACTGTAGCTGAATATGTGGAGTCGCCGATGATCCTGCATGCACTGCGTAAAATTGGCGTCGACTATGCGCAAGGCTATGCGGTCCACACGCCGTGCCGTATCGACGAAATGTTGCGCTATGAATCTGTTTAGAGTCTGTAACGAAATAAATGGACATTTGGCCGCTGGATTGGGATGCGATGCCAGGTACTGCGCGCGCCGTGTGGTGAGCCATACAAGCGATTCGCAACGACGCAGCGCGCCCAAGACCAGCGAGTCAAATGTTCATGTAATTGAGGAACAGGCTCTAAGGGAATGTCGGAAAGAAAAAACGCCGCGTTAACGCGGCGTTTTTATTATGTGGTGCCCCCTACATGAATCGAACATGTGATTGATGATTACGAATCAACTGTTATACCACTTAACTAAGGGGGCTGTTGTCAGCAAAAAACAGGCCGAATTATAGCGGATTCACTCCAGCTTGTGACAGTCAAAGAACGGCCTTCAGGCGACTGACTACCTTTTTTTGACCGATCAGTTCCAGCGTAGCGTCGATCGCCGGGGTTTGCGGTTCACCCGTCACCAGCACGCGCACCGGCATGGCCAGCTTGGGCATCTTAAGGCCATGGGCGGCAAGTGTTTCCTTGAATGCGGCGCTGATGGCGCTGCGTTCCCAGTCTATGTTTTCCAGGCGAGTGGCCAAGTCAGCCAGTGCAGGCAACACCTCGGGCGTGACATGTTGGGCCAGTAATTCAGTGCTGGGGTGCAGGGTGCGGTAAAACAATGTGGCCGCATCGGCAAGCTCTGCAATGGTCGCGGCGCGTTCCTTGACCAGTGCGCACACCGCAGCGAGATCGGGGCCGTCGTCCGGATTAGCGCCGTTGCGCACGAGGAAGGGGCGCATGAGATCGGCCAGCCGCGCGTCATCAGCAGCCTTGATATAGTGCTGGTTAAGCCAGCGCAGCTTTTCGGTGTTGAACTGCGCGGCTGAGGGGGTGATGTGGTCGAGGTCGAACCATTGCACGAATTGCTCACGATCGAAAATTTCGGCATCGCCGTGCGACCAGCCCAGCCTTGCAAGGTAGTTGATGACCGCCTCGGGCAAATAGCCTTCCTCGAAATACTGCATCACCGACACCGCGCCGTGGCGCTTCGACAGCTTGGTCCCATCGTCGCCGAGTATCATCGACAGGTGAGCGTATTGCGGCACCGGCGCGCCCAGCGCCTTGAGGATGTTGATCTGTCGCGG
>JBKJIS010000194.1:0-5960 GCA_046598305.1 Thiobacillus sp. | reverse complement strand
CGTCTCCGACAGCCATGACCGTGCCCCCATGCTGGCGGCGGCGGTGGCTGCTGCCAAGCAGGATGGGGCGCAGGCCGTCATCCACTGCGGCGACGTGATCGGGGCCATGACCTTGCGGCCGCTGATTCAACTCGGCTTGCCGGTCCATGTGGTGCATGGCAACAATCTGGGCGACCCGGTTGCGCTGTGGAAGCTGTGCGCCTCGTCCAACGGGCTGATCACCTACCACGGCGCGGATATCGACCTGGTGCTGGCCGGGCGCCGACTGTTTGCCACCCACTATCCGCACTACGGGCGCGGTCTGGCCTGCACCGGCGACTACGACATCGTCTGCTACGGCCACTCGCACCAGGCCAGCGTGCAGCAGCAGCCGACCGTGAGCGGGGGCACGACCTGGCTGGTGAATCCGGGCAGCGTGGGGGGGCTGGGCGCGCCGGCGACCTGGCTGCTCGCCGATCTCGCCAGTTTCGATTTCGAGATACGGCGATTGGACTGACCTACCCGAACGGGGTAGTATGTCCCGCACCGCCTACCCGACATTCGTGCGCGCGATTCCGGTGCGTCGGCTCGGCTCGGTCAATACGATCTGGATCACCGACGCGCTCAACAGCGGCTGGGACGGCGTGATGATGGGCTGCAAGAAGGGCGATGATTACCCGTGCCACTTCGTCAAGGGCTCGGAGCTGGCGCACTACCGCATGCGCAATCGTGGCGAAGAAATACGCGTTTTACCCTGGCTGCTCCTCGCAGCTCAAGGCCTCCGCCGCCAACTACCTGACCTCGGTCAACTCGATGTGCAAGACGCTGGACGTCAAGCTCACCGCGATTCCCGATTGGAACTGTTGCAGCGCCTCGATTGGTTATGCGGGCGGCGGAGAACTCGAACGACTGGTCATGCATGCGCGCAACTTCGCACTTTAGGAAGAGCACCTGCCGGGCCAGGATATCGTGGCCACCTGCGCCGCCTGCTGGCTCAACGCGCGCGAGTCCAAGGAAAAGCTCGACGGCAGTGCGCAACTGCTGGCCGACACCAACCAGGCCTTGAAAGAAGCCGGGCTGACCTACCAGGGCAGCTCGCCGGTGCGCCACATGGTGGAAGTGTTGATCGAAGACTTTGGCTACGATGAGCTGAAAAAACCGATAGTCAAGTCACTCGAAGGGTCAAGTTCGCCGGCTACGTCGGCTGCCAGACGAACCGGCCGTTCGGCATTGCCGGCGGGTCATTTGAGAACCCGATGTACCTCGACAAGCTGGTCGAGACCGTCGGTGGCGAGGCGCTCACCTCGTATGACCAGAAGGTGACCTGCTGCGGCGGCGCGCTGGCTTTCTCGGAACCGGAAAAAAGCCAGAAGCAGATCCGCGACATCGTGGAATCAGCCTACGATCACGGCGCCGAGATGATCGTCACGCCCTGTCCGCTGTGCCAGGCCAACGTCGAGGTTTACCAATCCGAGATCAACCGCAAGCAGGGCACCAAGTTCAACATGCCGGTGCTCTATTACTCGCAGCTCATGACCGTGGCCTACGGCGGCACCATCAAGGAGGCGGGGCTCGACGGGCACATCATCCAGCCAACCAAGCTGCAAGACATTGCGAACAAGTAGGCGCTGGCCAGCGCGGTGTGTAGCGCGTCCAGAAGTTGGGCATATAACCTGGCGTTGTTTGTACATGAGGAAATATTCGAACCAGCTTCGATTTCTTCTGCCTAAAATGCACGCGAAGGAGAACGTCAATGGAACATCTGCACCCGAAAAAAGCTAATGAAGTTCTCCAGGAGAGCCCGAACACGCTGCTGATCGACTGCCGCACCGAGGCGGAGTTCTTCTACGTCGGACACCCGGTCGAAGCGATCAACATCGAGTGGAACACGGAACCCGACTTCGAGATCAATCCGCACTTCGCCGACGAGGTGCTGCGCATGGCCGGACGCAAGGACCGGTCTATCATCCTCATTTGCCGCAGCGGCAAGCGTTCGGTCGACGCCGGGGTCGAGCTTGAGAAGCACGGCTTCACTAACATTGCCAACGTGCTCGAGGGCTTTGAGGGTGAACTTGATGCGGAGCACCATCGCGGTCTGCTCGGTGGCTGGCGAAAGCATGGGCTGCCGTGGCGCCAAGTGTAATTTCATTGTCGCTTCAATGCGCAACTTTGTTGCGCCGCCTTGCCCTCCGCAAACATCGCCAAATGCTTGCGGACAAGCTACCGCACTATCTGCGGCGTCGCTCGCGTCACCCATTGAATTGGAAGCAAATTAGGCAGGTAGCCTGCTACAACTCGGAATACTTGCGCGCGTTGCCACGCGCCTTGTCGACGGGGTATTTCTCGGCATTGCGACGCAGCTTGGAGGCAGCCGCTTCGTTCAGGTCGACCTCCAGCACCGTCGCCAGTCGCACCAGGTAGAACAGCACGTCGGCGAGCTCGTCGCGTACCGGGCGAGATGTTGCCGCGTTGCGTCCGACCTCGCGCGAGGCGCCCTCACTCAACCACTGAAACAGTTCGCTGAGCTCGCCAACCTCACCGGCGAGCGCCATCACCAGGTTCTTCGGCGAATGGAACTGCTCCCAGTCTCGCTCGCGCGCGAAGCGTGCGAGTTCCCCCTGAAGCTTGCCAACGTCGACCAGGGGCTTATTCGCCGCCACCGTATCGGCCCGGTCTTCTTCAGATGTTCCCATGGCCACCTTCGTCGTCGTCGTGCTCCAGGCGCGCGCGTTGCACGGTCAGACGGCCCCGCCGCTTGATTGACATCTCGCCGAACAGCACCTGCCGCAAGAAGCGAAAGCCGAATTGCATCAGTGCCACGTCATCGCACAGAATGTCTTTCATTTCCTCGGCCGGCAAGTCGTAGATGTCGCCGAATCCTTCGCTGGCGACGAACTGGCTGAAACGGTCGATGGCGTAGCAGACCATGAAAAAAAGTTCCAGGCTGCGCCTGGATGGCTTGTCGATGCTCGGGCCGGAGGATTTCTGACGGATAGGCATTTCAACCGCATGAGGCCAAGTATCGCACCGTAAACCGTCCTGAGAAAACGGGTTTGCCATGAGGTGACTGTCTGAATCCCCAAGAATTTGCCGCACCTATCGGTACAAACGACAGGTCCGACGGCCTACCGGCACAGCCCGACCCCGTCGGGGCCATTGTCACCATTCGCAAGTTCAGTAAATTCACCAACTAGTGCACTGATTTTCGGGGTAGTCTGGTGCTGATGGGTTTGTCATATTCCAATCCGGCATCGCCCCAACACCCTCGCCCGGCACCTGTGCGCCACAGTCATCCCACAGCGGTGGCCCGCGTGCCGGGGTGATGCGCGGAAGTTCGCTGCCCACACCGATGTGCTCCAGTATCTTGTGGATGTCGGCGCTGAATGTGATGAAAACGATCAGCGGGAACACCTCGTCAATATGCGGTGGGACGGGCGATCAGCGCCGGGGGCTCGTGGTCATGGGTGTGGCCTTTGCCGCAGCGGTAGACCAGATCAGCGCCGCGCTGCTTGAGCCGCTCCATGGCGAATGGTGGGCGGGCGCTGAACCGCATCGAGAAGCTGTGGCACAAAATGAAATACGAGTGGATAGGATAAGCTTCAAATCGCGTGATGTGTTAGCCTAGTCTTAAAGACATTGTTGTCCCGGAAAATATACCACTGAGGAGGCTCGTGCTGTGACTTTTCTAATGCCAAAGCTGCGCGCCATCGGCGTGCCGGTCAATGATTATTTTGTAGAGAAGTTTGTCGATATTCCAAAGTTTCGGTACAACAAAGTCCCGATCCAATCCGTGGTCAAAGACAAGGACGGCTTTCTGCTGCGGCTCGATGTGGCCGATCACCCCGAATATTTCATCACCAGAAAAGATGTGTCGGCCCCCAACTCGGGCGGCAATACCACCAACGTTCTTTTGGGTTTGATCGCGCTGTATTCGGCCATGCAAGTGGAGATTCAGTTCAAGGTCATCCTGCCCGAAGACCGATCGTCCATCGCCCAGCAGGAAATCAACGACTTTGTCTATCACGATGTCAACGTCGTTCAGATCCACACGCCCATCTGGGGGCCGCGCGAGTGCTTCAACGGCAATGCGCATGGGCGCACCTACCTGCTGGTCTCGCCCCACCCGCCCATTGAAACACTGGACGACGAAATACGCACGCGGTTCCGGCGGGCCGACGATGTGCCCATCATCACACCCGGCTACCTTAACAGCTACCTGGGGCCGCAAATCATCGTGCCCACCGGCATTGGCTTTGATTCGATCAAGCCGCGCGTTGGCAACAACGACGTGATCGTGTGCCTCAACGACGACGAACTGATCGAGAAATTTGGCACGCAAATTTTCCCCGATGAAATGTCTGACGATGTGCTGCTCAACATCACCCAACGGTTCACAAAGAACCACAACCCGCACATGAACCCCAGTATGACCTTTGCGCTGGGCTTTTCCAACGGCGGATCGCTCACCTGCTACCAGTACCAGAACAAACAGTACCTGATCCACCTGCCGCTGGATGTGCAGGAGTCCACGCGCATCGCCGGCGAGTTTGGCGACCCGCAGGTTGACCCGGCGCATAGCGGCAAGTACGGCGTTGGGCGGGGCGATGCCCGCATCACCGGGCACCTGTTCTACCCCTACTTTGTTGATGTCATGAAAGACGGCCTGGCCGCCGCGTATGCCTCGTCCGAGTTGGGGTCAGCCCTGTCCGCCCTGATGCACCACTCCAAAAAGTCCAACATTGCCACGTTCACGCCGGACTCACTGAACAAGCTGGTGGTGCGCTGCATCGACAAAGTCGAGCGCAACGAGTCCAAGGGCATCAACCTGACGTCCTCGACTTGATCCAAAACGCACAGGCAGTATTCGGATTTTCTGGCGGATTGAAAGCGGCCTAAAAACCGCTCCATCGCATACTCAATACATTTGAAAGGAACCCACACATGATCCCCCATGGAAAAGTTCTGGTCGCCCAGGGAGGCGGCCCCACTGCCGTCATCAACCAATCGATGGCCGGGGTGGTGCTGGAGGCACGCAAGTTTCAGCATATCGAGCGGGTCTATGGTGCCTACCACGGCGTATCAGGCATTGTGTCCGAGGACTTTCTCGACCTGACGCAGGAAACCAGCCACAACCTGGAGATGGTGGCCAACACGCCCTCATCGGCGCTGGGCTCCACCCGTGACAAGCCAGATATCAAGTATTGCCAGCAGATTTTTCATGTGCTCAAGGCGCACGGCATCGGCTATTTCTTCTACATCGGTGGCAACGACTCCTCCGACACGGTGCGCATCGTCAGCGAAGAGGCGCGCAAGGTCAACTATCCCTTGCGCAGCATCCACATCCCGAAGACCATCGACAACGACCTGGTCGGCAACGACCATACGCCCGGCTTCCCCTCGGCGGCGCGTTTCGTGGCGCAAGCCTTCATGGGCGCCAACCTGGACAATGCCGCGCTGCCCGGCGTCTATCTGGCCGTGGTGATGGGACGGCATGCAGGTTTCCTGACCGCCGCTTCGGCACTGGGCAAGAAGTTCCCCGACGATGGCCCGCACCTCATCTACATTCCTGAACGCACCTTCAGCATCGACAAATTTTTAGCCGATGTCAAAAGGGTTTATGAGCGCTACGGACGCTGCGTGATTGCGGCTTCTGAAGGCATTCACGATGACAGCGGCACGCCCATCATCGCGCAGCTTGCCAAGCAGGTCGAAAAAGACGCGCACGGCAACGTGCAACTCTCTGGCACCGGGGCACTGGCCGACCTGCTTTGCGAGGAAATAAAAAACAAGCTCGGCATCAAGCGCGTGCGCGGCGACACGCTGGGCTACATGCAACGCTCATTCATCGGCTGCGTTTCCGATGTGGATCAGCGCGAGGCCCGTGAAGTCGGCGAGAAAGCCGTGCAGTTCGCCATGTGGGGCGACCGCGATGGCTCGGTGGCGATCCGCCGCACCGGCTTCTACTCGGTGGACTACCACCT
>JBKJIS010000137.1:0-14750 GCA_046598305.1 Thiobacillus sp. | reverse complement strand
TGACCGCCAGCTAGCGCAAGTTCGTGCATCGTGTCTGTTACGTGTTTCGATAAAGCAGCAGCGGCCTTACCGCGTTGCGTGCTCAGTTGTGCTGCACCTTTTTTGTAGTGCACCCAGGTGGCATCTTCTTTGGCCTGCAAAGCATCGAGGTCATCGCTGGCGACCAGTTCGGCCAGCCGAATCTGAAACTGTTCAAGCAGACCGGCCAGCGCATCGGGTTGTACCCGGTGCTTGCGTGCCAACAGATACATGTCGCTGAGCAAACGGTCGAGTACAGTCAATCGTTCGGGGTCGAGATTAAGGTTATCTGCGTAGCGGCGCAGCGCATGAACCGCTTCGGCAACGTTGGCACTGGCTGAATTCAATAACGTGCCGATCTCGGTCAAGCTGTCGTCCACCGCCTGCATTGCATCGAGTCGCGCATTCATGTCACCCAGCTGGCTGGAGACTGCCGCGTCTCCGTCGTCCAAACCCTGAATCAGTACCTGACTGCCTTCGATCAATGCGGTAACGTGGGCCAGACGTGCATGCTCAATTTGAATGTCGTCCCAGCGTGGCAGGTCGTCGCCCAGCGCGCGCAGCTCTTCCACCGCCAGCGTCAGGCCTTCGCGTTCGATCTGCCGCGCCTGACCGTGCGACGCGCACGCCAGCCGTAGCTGCCGGGCGTACTGCCAAGCCTGCCAGGCGGCGTTGACGGCTGCTGCCTGCGGTTGTGCGCCCGCATACGCATCAATGACTTCGCGCTGCGCCTGCGGCCGCAACAAGGCGTGATGCGCATGCTGGCCGTGAATATCGAGCAGAAACTCGGCGGCTTCCTTCAATTGCATCAGCGGGGCAGCGCTGCCGTTGATGAATGCGCGTGAACGGCCGCTGGCTTCAATCACCCTGCGCAGGATCAGCGACCCGTCGTCAGTCGCGTAGCCTGCCTCATCGAGCCAGGCTACCAGCTGCGGCAAGCCTTCGATTGCAAACTCGGCAGTAATTTCAGCACGTGAAGCATCCTTGCGCACCACGCCGCCTTCGGCGCGATCACCCAGCGCCAGTGCCAGCGCGTCAATCAAAATGGATTTTCCGGCCCCGGTTTCACCGGTGAGCACAGTCAGGCCCGGTGCGAAATCGAGTTCAACCGATTCGACCAGAAGATAATTGCGGATAGAAAGATGCGACAGCATGAACCGGCTGTGCGTTAACCCGAACGTTTCATAAATTCGCGTGATGATCGCGCAGGATTTTGTTTTGTAGGGGAATTTTGAGCCGGAGCGGCGTAGTTATTCATACGCCCGACGGAATAACCAGCGACTTGGCTGCGGTATTTTGCAGCTTAGTCGAATGGCTATGCAAAGCCAAAGTTTCCATACGAAACAAAAGCACCCGCAAGGGGTACGCCGGATTCGTAAGCGCTAAAGCGCAACGACTCCGCTGACCAACGAGGGCGCGCGTTAATTTATGAAACATTCGGGTTATAGCTGTTTGCCCCAGTGCAGCTTTTGCCGCAGGGTATCGTAGTAACTGTAGGAATGGGGATGAAGCAGCGTGACCGTACGGCTGGCACGGGTGATCCACACATGATCGCCGCTGATCAGGTCGAAATGATGCTGGCCATCAAAGTGAACCCGAGCATCATCAGCGTAAGTCAGGTGCAGTTCGATGCGCGAATGGCTGCTGACCACAATCGGCCGCGCTGACAAGGTGTGCGGGCAGATCGGCACCAACGTCACCGCTTCCAGTGTCGGATGCACGATGGGGCCGCCGGCTGACAAGGCATACGCCGTGGTGCCGGTTGGCGTGGTGACCACCAGACCATCGGCCCGCTGGCTGTATACAAACTCACTGTTAATGGAAATTTCCAGATCGATCAAGCGGCCCGATCCCCCTTTACCCACCACCACGTCGTTGAACGCAGTGCCTTCAAACACCACCTCGCTGCCCCGCCGCACTTTTCCATTCAGCAGAATCCGTTCTTCTGCCACATATTGTCCGCTGAGAATTTCTGCTACGGCGCCAAACATGTCATCGACGGTGATGTCGGTGAGAAAGCCCAACCGGCCCTGGTTGATGCCGATCAACGGGACGCCATGCGGCGCCAGTTCACGTGCGATCGACAACATGGTGCCATCGCCGCCCAGCACCACCACGGCGCCGCATTCAATCGCCAGGTCATGCAGGTTACGCGTAGGAAAATCGGCGATGCTCAGGTTTTCAGCCGTCTGGATGGCAAGCAGCACATCATGGCCGCGCCCGCGCAGAAACTCGCTCAGCGCGCGCACCGAAGTGCCCATGCCCTGATTATCATATTTTCCTACCAGGCCGACAGTGTGAAAAGGTGTTTGCATGAGGGGCGATTATATAGGCAAGGCGCAAAGTGCATGGTGCAAGATACAAGCGATTCGTGGAGGGACGTGAAGTCGCTCGCTTTTCTTGAACCTTGAACCTTGCAACGTTTACCTTGCACCTTGCCTCTATAATCTCTCCATGCTCAATGATCGCGCGCGCATCCTGCTAAAGACTCTGGTTGAACGATATATCGCCGACGGCGAGCCGGTGGGGTCACGCACGCTATCGCAATATGCCGGGCTGGATTTATCGCCCGCCACCATCCGCAACATCGTTGCCGACCTTGAAGACATGGGCTTTGTCGCCAGTCCTCACACCTCGTCGGGGCGCGTCCCGACACCGCGCGGCTACCGATTGTTTGTCGACACGCTGCTGACCGTGCGGCCACTGGCGCAGGTCGAAGTCAACAAGCTGGAACTCAGCCTGACACTGTCCGATCCGCAGCGCCTGATGACTGCAGCGTCCACCCTGTTGTCCGACCTCAGCCAGTTTGCCGGATTGGTGATGACGCCGCGCCGCAGCCCGGCATTTCGTCAGGTCGAATTTCTCAGCCTGTCGGAAAAGCGCATCCTGCTCATCATCGTGACCATGGAAGGCGAAGTTGAAAACCGCGTCATCCTCACCGACAAACCCTACAGCCCCTCCAAACTGACCGCGGCGGCTAATTATTTCAACCAGAATTTTGCCGGCCACAGCTTCGACCAGGTTCGCAGCAAACTGCGCGACGAACTGGGTAGCGTGCGCGATGACATCACCCGACTGATGTCGGCGGCAGTGGATGCGGGCAGCCAGGCACACGAAGCCAGCCAGGATAATGTGGTGGTATCAGGCAGCCGCAAACTCCTGGACGTGGAAGAACTTTCCAGCAATATGGGCAACCTGCGCCGCCTGTTCGATGCTTTTGAACAAAAAACCGGGTTGCTGCAATTGCTCGATCAGTCGCGCTCTGCCGCAGGCGTGCAGATTTTTATCGGAGGTGATTCCGAACTGATGGCGCTCGACGAATGCAGCCTGGTCACCGCACCGTATTCGGTCGACGGCCAGGTTGTCGGCACACTCGGCGTCGTCGGCCCTACCCGCATGGCCTACGAACGGGTGGTGCCGATTGTCGACATCACCGCCAAATTGTTATCCAGCGCACTCTCCCAACATTAGGACGCGTTACCCCTTAATGAGCTATCTCAAAGAACCCGAATACAGCCACGGCCAGCCTTCCCGCACCGGCATTCTGCTGGTCAACCTCGGCACCCCTGAAGCGCCAACGGCCCAAGCCGTGCGGCCGTATCTGAAAGAGTTTTTGTCTGATCCGCGCGTGGTGGAAATTCCGCGTGCCCTATGGTGGCTGATTCTCAATGGCGTGATACTCAATACCCGGCCCAAAAAATCGGCAGCAAAATATGCAGCAATCTGGACGCCAGACGGCTCGCCGCTCAAGGTTCATACGGAAAAACAGGCCAAATTATTGAAAGGCTGGCTGGGCGAAAAAGTGGCGACGCCGTTCATGGTCGAATACGCCATGCGCTACGGCAATCCGTCGGTGCCCGACACACTGGCCCGCATGAAAACCGCAGGCTGCGACCGTATCCTGATCCTGCCAGCCTATCCGCAATATGCGGCATCCAGCACCGCCACCGCGTTCGACGTTGTCTTTGCCTGGCTGCAGAAAACGCGCAACCAGCCCGCCTTGCGCACACTCAAGCATTATCACGACCACCCCGCCTACATTGACGCGCTGGTCGCCAACATCCACGACACCTGGCAAATGCATGGCCGTCCCGACGTCCTGCTGATGAGCTTTCACGGCGTGCCACGCTACACCCTCGACAAGGGCGACCCCTATCACTGCGAATGCCAGAAAACCGGCCGCCTGCTGGCCGAAGCGCTCGGCCTCGCACCCGACCAGTTTCGTCTCACCTTCCAGTCGCGCTTCGGCCGCGCTGAATGGCTGCAGCCCTACACCGACAAGACGCTGACCGAACTGGGACGCGCCGGGGTGAAACGGGTCGATGTGGTTGCCCCCGGTTTTGTGGCCGACTGCCTGGAAACACTGGAAGAACTGGCGATGGAAGGCCGCGCCAGTTTTCTGCAGGCCGGCGGCAAGGAATTCCACTACATTCCCGCGCTCAACGAGCATCCGAAATGGATCGATGCGCTCGGCCGGATCGCGCTCGAAAATCTGGGCGGCTGGGTCAGCGACACCGAGGATCGCGATGTAGCCCAGCAGACGTGCCAAGCCACCAAGAACCGCGCTATTTCAATGGGGGCAAACAGCTAATAAATCGCTCGCAATACAGCCAGCGCCTTTGGTTCGCTATCAGATGGAAGCAACGGATTTCTCTCACGCAAGGGCCGAATCGGCTTGGGCAACTCGTTCACGCAATGCAAATGATCGGGCGGAACCACCCAGCCGTGTATCCGGAAATCATGGCGGCGCCGCACGGCGCGAACCACCTGCCGCAGGGAATCGAGTTGACGGGTCAGCAAATCGATGTCATGCCACCGCAGAAGATTGGCCATGAAAAAAGTGCCGCCCGGATGCCAGGCGCAGTGATAGTCAGGCATATCGTTATGGCGCGGAAGGCGACATGCGGCAGTGCGTAGTTGTTGCCGCATACGATCTTTCATGGGCTTCAGCCCATAGAAAGTCGGAGTATGTCTCAAGCACTCTGAAGGGAATAAATGGGTATGAGGAAAATCCTTTAGGGCTTTAGCGGCTTTAGTGCGTGTTTGTTGCCGATAAATCGGCTTTACACCACTACAACCACCACGCCCCTCCCTTGCGGGGACAACTACGGCCTGCCACACAGTAGCTGGCGCAATGCCCTTCGGTTATTGTGCCCTACACGGGCTGACAAGCCGAATGTCGCCCGCCTCACTCGCCCTACGCCCCACCCAACTCGATCCCGACACCCAATCCACCTTCATCCACCCTATTCGAATGCCGCAACGAATACTCGAATGCGGCCACGATGCCTGCGCCACATAACCATGCTTGACCGGATTGTGATGGATGTAATCAACGTGCGTTTGCAAATCCTGACCGTCGCGTATCAGATGCGCCCAATAGCGGCGTTGCCAGATACCAGGTTCGCGTTTCGCGGAGCGGCTTGGACGAATGCGCTCCCCTTTGGGAATGCCGCGCGAGAAACCCGCCTTGATCAGCGCCCAGCGCGTCGGGTAGTCCGCACCCCCCGGCGGCAAGCGCCAGATCGCTGAAGATGGTCCCGCAGCACAACCATCGAACGGATGACGGAGCTTGACGATGCGGGAGGCTTCACGCAACCGATCCGCCTGCTCGATCAGCAAGATGCTTTTGCGGTCTGCCATCGCAACAGTGGAGAAATACGTGCTGCCAGAAATCAGTTCTCACCGATAGTGCATGTCATGCGGGGGAAGTGTTGGGCTTCATTTCATTCAGCTCAACCTACGCGTGCTGCATGGCAAGCGCCCATTGGGTCAGTGCGTCACTAGGCGGGTGCCAGGGCCAAAAACTTCGTAATGCAATTGCTCGTCGCTCAATCCCATTTGCAGCAACTGGGTGTTTACTGCGGCCATGAACGGTTTGGGGCCACAAAAATACACATCGGCGTCAGGTTGCGTGAGCCATTTCGACAAGACCGTCTGGTCGAGATAGCCCTGGTGGTCGGCACCGCTGCTGGTTTCATAGCTCACGTAGTAGCTGAAGCCATGCAGCGCACTGAGTCGACGCAGTTCCTCCTCCATTACATGATGCGCCTGGTCACGGCAGCAATGTATGAATACCAGATCGGACACATCCTCGCCTGTTTCGATACGATGCAACAGCATGCTCAGCAGCGGTGTGATACCCACCCCCCCCGCGATCAGCACCAGGTCCCGATCGGAATGCTTGACGGTGAAGACCCCCGTCGGCGGCTGGAGCCACACTTTATCGCCGGGTTGCGCGCTGTGCAAGAAATTTGAGACCTTGCCTTCATGGCTGGGCAGCATGCTTTCGGCCTTGACGGTGATACGGTAATGATTTTTTCCAGGCGCATTTGAGAGGGAATACTGGCGGATCTCGTCGTATTCGTGCCCTGGCACCCTGACTTTGATGCCGAGATATTGACCCGGCTCAAAATCGGCGATGGGCTGGCCATCCTCAGCCTGCAAATACACTGATTTGATCCCGCTGGCCTCGTCCCGGATGTCGCTGATGACAAACGGACGGAATCCGCGCCAGCCGCCAGGTTTCATGGCATTGTCACTGTAGATGTCTTCTTCGGTCTTGATGAAAACTCCGGCCAGTTGGGCATACGCTTCAGCCCAGGCGCCCAGCACAGGATGGTCGGATTCCAGGCCCAAGTGATCCTGGATGGCCTCCAGTAGATACTTCCCCACGATCGGATAGTGCTCGGGTGCGACCTGCAAGCTGGCGTGTTTGTGGGCGATGCGACTGACCATGGGCCCCAGGTTCTGTAGCTTATCAATGTGCGTAGCGTACATGAACACCGATTCGGCCAATGCACGGGATTGCTCACCCTGCGCCTGATTGGCCATGTTGAAGATATGCTGCAATTCCGGGTGCTGCTTGAACAGCTTGGAATAAAACAGATCGGTGATCGCTTTGCCTTGCTCGGCGAGCAGCGGGGCGGTAGATTTGATCGTTGCCAGCGTTTCGGCAGAAAGCATAAATTCTCCTGGTTCATGATGGGTAGATTTATAACATTCATCTAATATGAATGTTTGAACTTGAATATTAGATGAATCTAATAAGCCAGGTCAAGTAAAATGAACACTGAAGACTGAAAGAAACACACCTATGCACCTGACCAAACACACGGACTATGCTTTTCGAGTGCTGATTTATCTGGCTTCTATGCCAGAAGATCGAACTTCTACCGTGCAAGAGATTGCCGAGCAGTACGACGTATCACGCAGCCACATCATGAAAATCGTGCACAAGCTGGCAGGTGCAGGCCTGATCCACGCAAGCCGGGGCCAGCACGGTGGCATCAAGCTCGGCAAGCCCAAGGAGAAAATCGACCTGCGAAGCGTGATCGAATTGATGGAGGCGACGCTGGCACCGGTCAACTGCGACGACCCGGTCTGCATAATCAAAAAAAACTGCACCCTGAAAAATATCCTGTTCGAGGCGCAGCGGCAATTCATGGAGCATGTCGAACACTACACGCTGGCCGACCTGGCGGAGCCGAGCGTGTCGATCGTCAGTCTGTTGAATAAGGTTAAACGAGACTGAGCTGACCCACCTTCAGAATACTGAGGGGTACTTTTAACCTTTGCTTCATAACCTGGCGTCCCTGGTTTGATTGCCGTTTAGGCCGACGACCCGTCGCTAACGATTAACCGGACCACCGTCCCTTCCCTGGCCTTTTCTGCCAATCGAATCTCTGCAGACAGATGCTCCGAACCCGGCCCCATCCATGGCGCCCTGCAATCGGCAGCCAGGACGAGTAGCGCGCTTCAACGCCAGCCGGAGGATGCGATGTCCATGTGATGTGACGTGATGTTCACGGTAATAACCTGGACGCCACATGAGGGCATCAATCGATTCGCGGCGCGCGCCGTCAACCATGCGGGGATAGCCGGCCCAAAGTCCGTACTCGCGATTCGTTATGGTTCCGCACATTGACCGCAGCGCCTAGAAAAACCGAACGTTGGATCTGGGCTTGTCTTTCGCTTCCTGGCACGTTTAGTCAGACACGGTCCTATGACCGAAGCGGCCGATATCCAGCCAGTCACCTTAGCTGAACTACACCGTGACAATTCTTCTTGACTCTGGTCTTGACTCCATGGTTTAGGATTCAATTCAACGAAGGAGACAGTCATGCGCACTATCGGAAAACTCGCGCTCCAGGCCGATGTCACGACGGACACCGTGCGCTACTACGAAAAGGAGGGGTTGCTTGCGCCAGCAAGCAAGACTGGCGCGGGTTATCGCCTCTACGACGAGGATGCCGTACGACGGCTGCGCTTCATCAAACAAGCGCAGCAATGCGGCTTCAGCCTGACAGAAATCCGTGAACTGCTGACCCTGAAAAACAGCGACGCAGCCTGCTGCAAGGATGTCAAGAGCGTGGCCATCGCCAAGAAGCTGCAACTCGAGCACAAGGTCCGCGCGCTGCAAGTCATGTCGCAGGCCCTGAGCGAGTTGATCGCCATCTGCAACAACGAGACCCGTCCGCTGGATGAATGCCCGATTCTCGCCGCGCTGGAAACCAGTATGGCCAAACAAGTAAAGGGGAAGCGCAATGGTTAAGGTCGAAGTGTTTTCGTCGCCAGGTTGCGGCAAATGCGCCCAAGGGAAAAGCATGCTCAAAGCCGTCGCGGAGGAACTGGGACAGGACAAGGTGAGCTGGCGCGAAGTGAATATCCTGGAGGAAATAGAGTACGCCGTGGACCTTGGCGTGATGTCGTCGCCTGCCATCGCCATCAATGGTGAACTGGTCTTCGTGTCGCTGCCCAGTGCCACGAAGTTGCGGGCCGAACTGCTCAAGCATTTGGAGTAGCGCAGATGAATACAATCCTGTTCATCACGGCGGCGCTGCTGGGTTTGCTGGCTTTTTTCGAGCCTTGCACCATTGCGACCCATACGCTATTCGCCGTCCGCGCAAGCCATGGCTCGGCTCGACAACGCCGGCTTGCCTTGATTCAGCTTGTCCTGTCACGCACGGCCTTGCTGGCGGGTGTGTTCGGCAGTGCGGCCTGGATCGGGCTCACGACGATTGCGCCTGCCACGGCGCTGTTCATGCTCAGCGTGATCGGCGCGATTTACCTGATCACACGAAAAATAGTTTTGCCGGTGCCCCATCTCGAGTTTTTTCGTCTGCTTCCCGGCCACGCGGAATTTCCACAGGGATTCAAGCTCGGCTTGACGCTCCCTGCCTGCACCTTGCCACTGGTAGCAGTGGTGGGAGTGATCGCGGCGCTGACACACAATCCGCTTGCGGCCATGGGCGCGGGTGTGATTTTTTCAGCCATGTTCTCGCTTCCTACGTGGTGGGATAGCGTGCACGGGCTCGATGCTGCGCATCGCGCTTTCCTCGGCAAAGCGGCGAACGCCAGCCCCTATATCACCGCCTTGTTGATGTGGGGCGGTGCCTTTTTAATTTGGACAACAGGAATCTGAGACATGGATTTGGACGCATTGCAAACGACCCTGGAACAGGCAAGCCTCGCCTCGCTGGGCGTGGGGTTCGTCGCCGGATTTTTGTTCAGTTTCAACCCGGTGGCGCTGGCGGCGATCCCGGTGACGCTGGCCTACGTCACCAAGGCACATGAGACGAGACGTGCAGTGTTGTTCGGCAGCATGTTCGTCGCCGGCATGATCGTCATCCATGTGTTGATGGGGTTCGCTGCCGGATTGGGCGGCCAGTGGGTGCAGAAACTCATGGGCCGGGAATGGGGGCTGCTGCTTGGCCCCTTGCTGATCCTGCTGGGCCTGATGTGGCCGGGCTGGATCAAGCTGCCGTTGCCGGCAATCGCGTTTCGCGCCAGGCGCGCCAACAGCGGCTGGGGGGCGTTCCTGCTTGGCATCCCCTTCTCGTTGGCGGTTTGCCCGTTCTGCACGCCCGCGCTCATCATCCTGCTGGGCGTGGCCACCGGCATCGGCTCGCCCTGGTTCGGCGCGACGCTACTCTTGGCCTTCGCCCTTGGCCGTGCCGTGCCCATCCTACTTGGCGCCTGGGCGGTCGGCTGGCTGGAAAGCCTGAAGCCGCTGGCACATTCGCAAAAGATGTTTGAAATCGTCGGCGCCATCCTGCTGATTCTGAGCGGGCTGTACATGTTGAACGCCTATTTCTTCTTCATCCCTGAACTTGCCGGATAGGAGGACTCATGGCTGCCATCATGCGTACCCTGTTGCTGGTGTTAACCCTTTTCGGATTGACCGGTGCCAACACGCATGCTGTCGAACCGAAACCGATTCCGTTTGTGATACAAATGACCGCAGGCGATTCAGACGCGCAACGGCGCGCCTTTCTCCAGATTGCAAAGGTGCTAGAGGACATCGGCCCGGAAAAGCTCAAGATCGAAGTCGTCGCCTATGAAGGGGGCATTCACGCCCTGCTTGCAGATAACCAGGGAACGGCGACGTTACTCGCAGCGCTGGCGCGCCAAGGCGTGAAGTTCAAGGCCTGCCGCATCAGCATGCGCAGCCACGGGCTCAAGGATGAGGATTTCCCCATCGAGGTGGACTTCGTTCCGGCGGGTGCGCCGGAAATGGTCCGGCTGCAAATGAAGGGCTATCGCTATTGGCGACCGTGACATGTCGCCGGGGTACTACAAACCTCACTCAGAGCAGCAGGACAAACGAATAGCCCGATAGCGCCTACTCAGTGCTCTTGGCTGCGGACACTCAAACATCTTTCTGAGTGACTGCTCCTGGAAGGATGGGAATGGCCCTTATGGCCGAGATTGAAATAGCAATTCCGCTCAAATAGAACTTCCGCTTCTGTCCAACTCGCGGCATCCATTCCTGAAACCGGAAAGCGCTTAGCCCTCCCCTGCCTCCTCATCCAGTTTGCGCAGATACATCAGCTTGTCGGCTATCTTGCCTTCCAGACCGCGCGGGGTGGGCTGGTAAAAGTTTTGTTCCTGCATATCGTCGGGAAAATAGCGTTCGCCGGCGGCGTAGGCTTCGGGCTCGTCGTGGGCGTAGCGATAGGCGCGACCATAGCCAAGCTCTTTCATCAGCTTGGTGGGCGCATTTCGCAGGTGGATGGGGACATCGTTAGAGGGGTTGGCTTGAACAAAAGCGCGCGCGGCATTGTAGGCCATGTAGGCGGCATTACTCTTGGGTGCGCACGCCAGATACAAGCAGGCTTCAGCCAGCGCCAGTTCGCCTTCCGGGCTGCCGAGGCGTTCGTAGGTTGCGACAGCGTCGAGCGTGATGCCGAGCGCGCGCGGGTCGGCCAGGCCGATGTCCTCACTCGCCATACGGATGAGCCGGCGCCCGAGATAACGCGGGTCGGCGCCGCCGTCGAGCATGCGCACCAGCCAGTACAAAGAAGCGTCGGGATCGCTGCCGCGCACGCTTTTGTGCAACGCGGAAATCTGATCGTAAAACGCTTCGCCACCCTTGTCGAAACGCCGCAACGATTGCGCCAGCGCGTTTTCCACGAAGGCCGTATCGATTGCAGAAACCTGCGCCGTACGGGCCGCTGTGTCGAGTTGCTCCAGCAGGTTGAGCAGCTTGCGCGCGTCGCCATCGGCATACGCGGCCAGCATGGCACCCACCCCTTCCATCAGATTTAGCTGCGGCAGCTCTGTCAGCGCACGCGTCATCAACTGGGCGAGTTCTTCGGGCGTCAGCGACTTCAGCACATAGACCTGGGCGCGCGAGAGCAACGCGCCGATAACTTCGAACGAAGGATTTTCAGTGGTGGCGCCGATAAAGGTGAACAAGCCGGATTCAACGTGCGGCAAAAATGCGTCCTGCTGCGCCTTGTTGAACCGATGGACTTCGTCGACGAACAAGATCGTGGTGCGGGGAATCGATTTGTTCATGCGCGCACGCTCGACTGCCTCGCGTATGTCCTTCACGCCGCTGAGTACGGCGGAGATGGCAATGAAGTCAGCGCCGAACGCCTCGGCGGTCAACCGCGCCAGGGTGGTTTTACCTACCCCCGGCGGACCCCACAAAATCATCGAATGCAGCTTGCCGGAATCAAACGCCAGCCGCAGCGGCTTGCCCGAGCCGAGTAGATGGGTTTGCCCGACTACATCCGCAAGGCTCTGCGGACGCAGGCGTTCAGCCAGCGGCGCATTCACGTCGATGGTGGGGGCGACAGAGTCAGGGGGTTCAAATAAATCAGGTGGGCACATGGCGGGGTCCGGCCGAGTGCTCTATTGTGCCGTCTTCTGACAGGGTGGGAAAGTGTGTCTGTAGATACACCCCCTTTTCACACTCTGGATCAGTTGTCGCCAATCACGTCGACACCCTTGGGTGGGGTGAATTTGAATCGAGATGCCGGGATCGATGGATTTCGGACAAAGTGCGAAAGCTTGAGCATGGTGCGCTGGCCAAAGAAATCAAATAACTCCATTCTCACCAGGTTGTCACCCTTAAACCCCATGCGGATTCGTTCGAAGGTGGTGTCACGATTTTTCGGCGTGGCTTCCAGCCATTCAAGTCCGTCGGCCTCCCCTGAATTTTTCAGGATGAAGTACTGATCGATGGAGTTGTCACCCGCCAGCAAGGCTGCGGGAGTGCCGGCGATGACATCGCCAAGCGGCTTGACTGTTACCTGATCCAGGTCGACATCATATAACCACAGCTTTGCACCATCACCCACGATGACTTGCTCGTAGGGCTTGAGATAATCCCAACGAAATTTTCCGGGGCGTGAAAAGGCCATTTTTCCGTTGGCCTGCTGGGTGATACGGCCCGATTTGTCGGTAACGGTTTGGCTAAAATCAGCTTCGACAGTTTTAGCGTTGGCTATAAATGCTTTCAAGCGTTCGACGCCACCGGCGTATGCTACGTTACCCAAGACGAGCGAAAAAATCAGTAACAATATACGCATGGTGTGAGTAGTTTCCGGAAATAAAGAAGTGCGCCACGAGCGCGCACTAGTGCAGACCTTGCAGCGCTGCGTAAGTTTAGTTCTTTTTAGATTTCATCACCAGGGAAGCTCTAGTGTCAGGCCGAACATCTAGCCTAATCCAGATTAGTTAACCCAACCGGCCATCCTTAGCCGCTTTCACGCCCTCACCGATGCACTCGTCCCGAAGCAGGATGCAAATCCGTACTCACCGCCTCGCGCTCGTCAAACACGAAGCAGTCGCCCTGATAATGCACGCCGCCGGTCTCCTCAAAGTATTTGAGAATGCCGCCTTCGAGCTGGTAAACGTGTTCGATGCCGATTGCCTTCATGTGGATGGCGGCTTTTTCGCAGCGAATGCCGCCGGTGCAGAATGAGACGACGGTTTTGCCGGCGAAGTCGTCACGGTATTGCGCGATCAAGGGGGGGAATTCACTGAAGACGCCGATGTGAAAATCGACCGCGTTCTCGAAGCTGCCGTCTGCGACTTCATAGTCGTTGCGTGTATCGAGCATGACCACCGGGCGACCTGCGTCGTCGGTTCCACGATCCAGCCATTTTTTAAGCGTAGTGGCGGCCACAGCCGGCGCGCGCGCTGCTTCGGGGCGGATCAGCGGGTGCTTCATGGTGATGATTTCTTTTTTCAGGCGCACCCGCATCCGCTTGAATGGCGGCGCGTCGGAGAGGCTTTCCTTGGGTTGTAAATCGAGAAATCGGGCGTCGGCCCGCAGATGCGCCACGATGGCATCAATCGCCTCGCGCGGGCCCGCCAGGAACACGTTGATCCCTTCCGGCGCGAGCAGGATGGTGCCCTTGAGGCCCAGCTCCACGCAGCGTGCGGTCAGGTCGGCCTTGAGCGACTCACGCTCATTAAGGGTGATAAATTTGTAGCAGGAGATGTTAACGACAGACACGGCAAAACCCTTTCAGCAAGACGGCATTATACGAAGCAGTTATGCCTTGCTGGTGGTTTTGATACTCTTCGGCCTTCTCTCCTGCTATTTATCAACCATGGACGAACATTTGTACACGCTGGAACACGCCCAAAAAACCGCGATCGACCGCGCCATCCCGTTCCGGCCCGGTGCAGCATGAAGCGCGCCGCCCTCACCGCTACACGCGCACCGAAAGCGGCTTACGCCGACCCACTGGCCGATGTCTTGCGCCCCGGCCAGTCGATCGAGCTGCTGAAGGAACTGCACATCCTGACGCGCGACGGCAAGCTCAACCAGGACAGTCGCCGCAAGCTGAAGCAGGTGTTCCACCTATGCCAGTTCATCGAGCCGCTGCTGGACGAGATACTGAGCCAGCAGGACACACTAACGCTGGCCGACCACGGCGCCGGCAAGTCCTATCTTGGATTCATTCTCTACGACCTGTTCCTGAAAGACCGCCCCGGTGCCCATCTCTACGGCATCGAAACGCGCGACGAACTGGTGGTGAAGTCGCGCGATCTGGCTGCACGCCTGGGCTTTGACCGCATGTCGTTTCTCAACGAGACGGTGGCGGAATCAATCACTGCCGAAATCCTGCCCGCGCAGATCGACATCGTCACCGCGCTGCATGCCTGCAACACCGCAACCGACGACGCGATCCGGTTTGCACTCGCTAAACAGGCCCGCCACATTGTGCTGGTGCCGTGTTGCCAGGCCGAAGTTGCGGCCGTGCTACGCCGCCACAAGAACGAATCCTTCAGCAAAACTCCGTTGTCTGAAATCTGGCGCCACCCGATTCACACCCGTGAATTCGGCAGCCAGCTCACCAACGTGCTGCGTTGCCTGCAACTTGAGTCGCATGGCTACCAGGTCACCGTCACCGAACTGGTGGGCTGGGAACACTCGATGAAGAACGAGCTCATCATTGCCACCCAGACCGGCTCACCGCGCAAGAATG
>JBKJIS010000120.1:0-2832 GCA_046598305.1 Thiobacillus sp. | reverse complement strand
CAGATGAAACGCGCGTTAGGCGCGATCGGATAGGCCACCATGCTCGAACTTTCGAGGTTGCCGATGTGCACGATCAAGTCGAAGCGGTTCGCATCGGCCACCGGCACCACGTCGCTGAGTGACAGGGAAACCATCAGTCGGGGATGCAGGGCATGGAAGTCGGCAATTGCGCCCGCCAGATGGTGCCGGCCGAAACCCAGGGGACCGCAAACATTGAGCGTCCCGGCGACCTCGCCCGAGCGCTCGCGCACGGTGTCGATCAGGTCATCGAGTTCCGCGAGCAGGCCGACAGCGCCCCCATAGAACAGCTCACCCTCGTCAGTGAGGCTGAAGCGCCGCGTGCTGCGGTGCACCAGTTGCAGACTCAAGCGAGTTTCCAGTTGCCGCAGACGCTGCGACACGGCTGACGCCGTCACATCCATGCGGCGCGCGGCCTCGGCCAGCGAGCCGGCTTCGGTGAGCGCCACAAAGAATCGCAGGTCTGTAATTTCATTCGACATGGTTTACTCGCTGTGGTTCCGTGGCAGGGGGCGCGGGGCTGACGTGCATTACTTTAGCCGGCTTTCAAGGCGCCGCTGCCCATCAGGCAGTTTGATGGTGTGTTCAGCAACAACTTAGCGCGAGCGATTTTTCTTTGCCTCATACATGACCGCATCCGCCCTGCGTATCAAAGCTTCTGCCGTTTCAGCCTGATCGAACTCGGCGGCACCAATACTCAGGCTTACCACTGGGCACCCCGGGATGGCAGACCACTCCCTGGCCCATTGCTCATCAAACGAGACTTTCAACCGATTCCCGATGGCCTCGACTTCCTCGTAGCTGGTCTCGGGCAAAAGCAGCATGAATTCGTCACCGCCATACCTAAAAGCGATGTCGGTTTTGCGTTGGACCTTTTGCAGGGTACGCGCCACAAAACGCAGGGCATTGTCGCCCTCAAGGTGACCCAACTTATCGTTCACCTGCTTGAAGTTGTCCAAGTCGATACATACCAGACAAAGAGGTCGTCGATAACGATTGGCTCGATCCAACTCGACCAGCAGCGCGGAACGGAAATGGCGCTGGTTATAGAGCCCGGTCAGATTGTCAGTGATCAACATCTGCTTGAGCGTCGACTCCAGCCGCTTGCTCTCGGTCATGTCGTGAAAAAACCCGATGCTGCCGCTCTCTTGGGCGTCGCGCATGAGGAGTTTCGCCGACAGTCGTATGTCGATAGTTCGCCCTCCTTTGGAAAGCAGTTGCGTCTCGAAGCCCTCGATCTGCCGATCCACGCTCGCGTAGAGCAGCTTCTTGACTTGCCGCGCTTGCTCAGGGCTGGGATAGACCTGCGTGATGATCAGCTTGTCGAGCACTTCGGCGCCGCTGTAGCCAAGCAATCGCTCAGCGGCAAGGTTGAACAAATTGATGGTCCCGTCGCGGCTCACCCCAATAATCGGGTCCGGACTGAGCGAAACCAGTTCCTTTAAATGGGTATGCATCGGAATTGTCCTTTTTGGAGGTGCCTGGCCGTGACTAACAACTGCATCCGTGCTCTTCCTGTGAACGCTAATGCCACTTAGACCCAGGCGGCGTATTTTGCCTGCCCCATGATCGAACACCGAAACTCCACATGGGGCGTGCGCTCGCCGCGCTTTCGTGTGGGTGGGTCAACGATTTCCGGCAACATGGGTCAACAATGGGTTCAGTGGATGGCGCGCGAAGGCGCTTTGAATTTCCTGCTCGTCCGGAAGGGACTTCACATGCCAGCGAATGAGCTTGACACCGGCGGCTGAAGTTGCCTTCTCCTTCTTCTGGTCGGTCTGTGCGCGCGATAGCGCCTCATGGGACTTGTCATCGAGCTCAATGGCAGCGAGTACGGTAGAGTCTTTCGTGCACACGACGAAGTCGTAACTCAAACGATTGATGCGGTTATCCCATTCGTGGAAGTTGAAACCTTTCTTGACGCCCAAAATTCTGGAAACCTGAACTTGCGCAAACACAATGTGTTCCGGCAAGGCCTTGACCAAGCGGTGGTAGAGCACTTGCTCGGGCTGTGATAACGGCCGTTTTGCGTAGAACGGCCACGGGCCGGTGTCTGGACCAGCGCCACGGCGCTTCTTGCGGATGGCAAGCACCACCGCCGCGACAACCAGGAGAATGACAACGATGGTCAGGATTTTCATGAGAGTCAACGTTTGTTATGGACGATTACTCAAGCCGGAACCGGACGAGGCCTCACGCCCGCCAACATCACAGGAGATATGGGGCACATAGCCAGCGGTTCCTTGAAACAAATTTGATCATTAGTAACTTGTTGCTGCCAATCTCGGCGCAGGCATCGAGTCTAGGCACCCGAGAAGAAAGTGGCCATCCCCCAAATAGGGGATACGACAGATATTGGCGCAGCAATGATCACTAAAAGTGAAAAATCTTGACGTCCGATCCTGGTTGGCTACCTTCCTCCGCTGGCCCATACCTGCCTCGCAAAACCAAATCGGGTTCTGTCGGCTTACCTCTCTCATCCCGCCAGACAACAGAAAAAAGCCGCGAGAGTTGCCCCTCGCGGCCTTGTCTCCAACAGCGCAGAGAATCTGGATCAGCCGCCCCGTGCTTTCTTGAGGGCGTCGAGCATCACATTAACCGCCTCGGCGCCGATATGGGGCACGTGCTTGTCATAGACCGGCTGCAATTTGGCAATAATCCGGACCTTCTCCGCCGCAGACAACTCAGTGACCACCATGCCCTTGGCCTTGAGGATGGCGAGTGACTTTTCATCCTGCGCGCGGCTGGCGTCGCGCTGGACCGTCTGCCCTTCCAATGCCGCTTCCCGCAACACGGCCTGTTCCTGCGGGTTGA
>JBKJIS010000080.1:0-5152 GCA_046598305.1 Thiobacillus sp. | reverse complement strand
CGTTTATCGCTGATTGGCTTTTGTTTTGGAGCAGGCGCTACCTATCTAGACCGACCCCTTCTTGCTGTGGTTCTTTCCAGGTAAAAATGGGCTCAACACAAGTTCGCCCCTTGCATTGGCGGCCACCCTTGCGCACAATCCGTCACATGGACATCCAGCGTTTTATCCAGCGTCAGCAGGAATTCAAGCGCGCGGCCACGCGCCTGCAGGAGGCGGTCAACCAGCAAGGGGGTGACATCCTGCGTGATGCCACCATCCAGCGCTTCGAATTCACCTTTGAAGCAGCCTGGAAAACCTTGCAACTGTTTTTGCTGCATCAGGGCTTCGAGGCCGCCGGTCCGCGCTAGGTGCTGAAACAGGCTTTTGTCTTTGGTCTGATCCAAACGCCCGATGAGGCCGACGTGTGGCTTGCCATGCTGGAAGACCGCAATCTCACCACGCACACCTATCGAGAAGCCTTGGCTGAAACCATCGCGGCCAATATTCGTGCGCACTACGCCGCGCGCCTGGTCGATCTGGCCGAACGCTTGGCGACACTCGAATTCGACTGAGCCCCATGCTGCAACTGCGCGAAAAAGACCGCCAGGCACTCAAGGCCGCCCTGATGCAGTTCCCGGAAGTTCGCCGTGCCTGGGTATTTGGCTCGCGCGCCACCGGCAACGCCCGGCGTGCCTCCGATATTGACCTTGCCATCGAGGCGCCAGAGCTCAGTCCGGCGCGCTGGCACGCCCTGCAAGAAACGCTTGAGCAGGCACCCGTCATCTACAAACTGGATATCGTGCGCCTTGATGCCTTACCGGATCAGGAATTGAAGCAAGCCATCCTGAGCCAACGGATCGCTGTGCTGTAACGGGCCGCGTGTTGTTCGTGTGCAACAAAACAACACTTTTTGCCCGGCGTAACAAAAAAAACAACAGCTTTGCTTGTCGCGTCATCCTCAGTCTGGATAATCAAGCACGTCCCCAGGCATCCAGCCTGAACCGGACAGCTCTGCAGAGCTTGTAACGAGCTTTAATTCCAATCCTAGGAGATAAACAGATGATGAAGAAAATTCTTGCAGCGGCAATCGTGTCCGCTTTCGCTGCACCCGCATTCGCAGCAACCGCCAACGTCGACATCTACGGCAGGATGGCTCTGTCCGTTGACTACGTTGACGGCGGTTCCAATCCTACCGGTTTCGTTTCGGGCATCGCATCTAACCCCGGCGAAAGGCGCGCCCGCGTTTCCAGCAACACCTCCATCATCGGCTTCAAGGGTGCTGAGGATCTGGGTGGCGGCATCTCCGCCATTTGGCAGATCGAGAACCAGATCGCCGCCACCGAAACCTCCGGCGGCACCTTTCTTGGCGCTCGTGAAACCTTCGCCGGCCTGTCCAGCAAGACCCTGGGTTCGCTGACCCTTGGTCTGCGCGACACCGCACACAAGCTGTCCACCGGCAAGCTCGACGTGTTCGGCGGCGGCAACACCATGGCCGACTACCGCTCGCTGTTCGGCGGCGTGTCCAACGGCTCCGTCCGCGCGGAAAACTCGGTGACTTACATCAGCCCGAACTTCGGCGGCTTCGTCGTGCGCGGCACCTCCGCCGCCATGCAGGAAAACGGCAGCAGCCGTAACCCGCACCTGTATTCCCTGTCCGGCACCTACGAGGCGGGTCCACTGTTCGTGACCCTGGCGCATGAGGATATGCAGTTTGCTGGTGCTGGTACCGCCGCTGTCACCTGTACTGCTCTTCCTTGCGCGGCCCCCGTCGTGGTGGGTACACGCGCCATGATGTTCGGCGCTGGTGGCAACAACATTGACACCACCCCCGGTGGTTCTGCTGAAGCCGAGCAAAAGAACACCCGCCTGGGCGCCGGTTTCACCTTCGGCAACTTCAAGCTTGGCGCTGCGATAGAGCGCACCAAGGTTGACGTGGCCGCTATCACTGGCACAGTCCGCAAGTTCGGCGCTACTGCTACTACCGCCAGCGCCAGTACCGAGCGCGATGCCTTGTATGTGTCCGGCGCGTTCAAGATGGGCAACACCACCCTCAAGGCCGCCTTCACTAAGGCAGGCGAACTGGATGGCCTGAACAACAGCGGCGCCAAGCAGTTCAGCTTCGGCGTGGACAACGCCATGTCCAAGCGCACCACCGTGTACGCCCTGGTCACCCAGGTGCGTAACGACCGCAACGCTGCCTACAGCCTGGGCGGCAATCCTGTTTCCACCGGCACCTTCCAGTCCGGCGGCGGCACTGGCGTTGCTGCGGTGAGCGCTGCAGCACTGGGTGAAGATCCCCGTGGTATCTCCATCGGCATGATTCACAGCTTCTGATTCAACGCCGGGCTCGCCCGGCTTGAAAAGTAGTTTTAAACGGGCGTCTTCGGACGCCCGTTTTTTTGTGCGCCCAGCATGGGCGCAATCTTGGAGGTGCAAGTCCTTCCGTAAGCTGACCACAGCGAACGAAGTGAAACGCAGCTGCGAAAGGGTGACCGATCATGGGGAGAAAGCGTGGAACGAAACCGCGAGCCGATGGACAAGAAAGGGATAGAAGGCGGTGCCGATCAGGGCGAGCGGGCAAGAAACCGCGAAGCTCTTGTGGTCAAGGATCAGTCGGCGTAAATCCGGCGGTTGTGCGGGAAGGATTGCGTTCTTACCTGGGGAGATCTTGCCTCATGCCTGAAAGGGCGACGGAGAAATTCGGAGCGAGAAGTCAGCCGAGGTCGTAGTAGTCGCCAGCACGGGACGAAGGGCCGAACGCCGGCATCATGAGCAACGGCGTGGTGGTGGAGCGCGACCAGGGCACGCTCGCCGTGTGGGCCGCTCTCGCCGCTGCTGGCTAATGTGTTGCTGGACGAAGTGGATCGTGAACTGGAACGCCGTGGCCGTCGTTTCGTGCGTTACGCCGACGACTGCAATATATACGTGAGCAGTCAAAGGCGGGACAACGGGTGATGGCGCTCCTGAAGCGCCACTACGACAAGCTGCACTTGAATATCCTCGCATTCGCGACAAACTTTCGCGCCCATTACCGCCCTCCCGCTGGTGGCAATCCCTCCGCCTGTGGCAAGGATTGGTCGCGGCAACGCTTGTTGTTGCCGTTGGTCTCGGCATTCAGCTTGCCCGCACCCCAGAGGGGTCGGGCGCGCGTTATGTCGCCATGCTGCAGACCCCTCAGCAAAATATCGGTTGGATCGTCGAACTGGCAGATGCGAATTTTCGAGGTCACGCTGGAACCGGAACACGGCTCGCCGACCGGCAAGCCGACTGGGCCGATTCTGGCTGTGGGACGCATGGTGGCCCTGGCAGATTAAAAATAATTTTCGCCTCACTGCATCCAGATGGCGACTTCATGGGTAGTGCATGATAGGACAGCGCGTGCTGATTCCGATTTCACTCAACCTAATATAAGGCACTTACCCATGAAAACCCGCAATCAAACTGCCCTCATTTTCTCATCTATTTTCCTCGCCGCTGCCGGAGCGGCTCAGGCAGACCATCACATGGTTCCTTCAGCAGTCACGGTGCCAGATGGCAACGTGGTCATGATGAAAACCTTTGCGAAGGGCCTGATCACATACGAATGCATGGAGAAAAAAGACGCACCTGGTGCGTATGCCTGGACATTCAAAATTCCTCATGCCTATCTGTTTGATGCCGACAACACGCAAGTCGGGCGTTACTACGGCTCGCCCAAAGGCGCAATCTGGGAATCCAATGACGGCTCCAAGGTGGTGGGCAAGCAGCTTGCCGTTACGCCCAATACGGCCACGGTGGGAAGCATTCCCCTACAACTTGTGCAGCAGAATGGTTACGAGGGCAACGGCGCGATGAACAAGGTCACGTTTATTCAGCGCCTCGCCACGGCAGGCGGCGTCGCCCCGGCCAGCAAGGTCTGCGAAGCCGCGAATGCAGGCAAAAAGGAAATAGTGAGTTACCAGGCCGATTACATCTTGTGGATGGCCAAGTAAGCCGCGCGCCCGAGTTAGGAGCGTACGTGGAATGGCGGCCTCGGCCGCCATTTTTACTGGTTTCCATCGTGTCCGTCCCATAGCGTCATGGACTAATGGATTACGGAGGCAGGTCTAGACTTTGGGGTCTCAATACGGTTCGGAAAAGTGCATTTACCCGCAACCTGTCGAAGCAGGAAGCGCTCCGGAAGGCCCAAGAAATGCGCTATCCGAACAGCATTGAGATCAGATAATCATCTAGCCGTCTCCTTCCACAGCGAACGCTGCGGCGTTAAAGTTGAGGTGCGAACCAAGCTTTAAACGAGGAGAGCGGTATGTTATTTTGCGGCATAGACCTACATTCCAACAACTGTTTTGTGTCTATTTCAGACGAGAACGACAAAGTGCTTTATTCCAGACGCCATCCCAATAGCAGTGCCTGATAATCCGGATATCCTGTAGATCTCCTGCCATGCAAAGCAGCTTCATTGACCTGCCGACCGCTACGCGCACCTGAGCAAAATCGGCGACTCGCTGGAGCGGCTTTCCCGCGCCATCGACTGGGAACTGTTTCGTCCCTTGCTTAATCGCATCGACGACAAGCCGCGCAAAAACAACGCCGGGCGCAAACCCACCGACCGCGTGCTCATGTTCAAGATGCTGATCTTGCATACGACTCCACACGCGCTTTCGGTGCGGAGTGGATCGGAGACCTTCAGGGCAAAAAGATATTGACGCGCGCTGGGCGAAGAAAGGCGGGCAAGACCACTATGTCGATTGGTCGGATTTTCAATCGAAGATTGCAAACATGTCAGCCCTTGCTGAGGCTGGAGAAATTGTTGTGGCAGAGCTAATGGCCGTATCGTGGGTGCGGTCGCCTACATTGGCCCTGGCAAGCCCAAGTCTGAATTCTTCCGCCCGGAATGGCCAATCATGTGCATGATTGTCGTCGCACCAGAAGCCCGAGGCCACGGTGTGGGCCGGGCGTTGGCGATCGAGGCAAGCTTGATGTATGGCTGTCAGCCAACCACGCCCATTTGCGCCAAGCGGGGAGCGCTAACATGGCGAGCCAGGGGACGCCCGCAAGCGGGCGCCCCCTGGACTTTACGTTAGGCCCGCTCGAAACGGCCATCATTGAATTCAGTAGCAGGGCGCACCCAGCGTTCCCCTGTCGCAGTGTTGCGGTACACCACCATCAATTCGCCGTCGGTCTCGCGGGTGGC
>JBKJIS010000165.1:0-2869 GCA_046598305.1 Thiobacillus sp. | reverse complement strand
CTCGATGAAAAAGCTGTCGATCTCGTGTTTGAAGTATTCGACCTTTTCCTGAACCAGTGAGGAGATTTCGGATTTTGCGCTGACGATACGCTCGTCCATCAGCGTGCCCAGTTTTTCGCCAGCGTAATCGACCAATTCGCGTACATCGTCCTTGGTGAACTGCCGCTGCGCGTGAATTTCGTCGGAAATTTTGTCGAGCTTGGCGTCGATTTCCTGACCGGCTTCCCGGATGACGTCCTTGAGTTCGGTGCCGGCTTGTGACACGCCATCCTTGACTACACCGGATAGCCGCTCGCCCGCGCGGTCAATTGCTTCGCGCGAGACCTCTGCGAGGCTGTCTTTGGCGTGACCGATGGTTTTTTCGAACATGGCTTGTTTACGCTCGCTTGTCGATGCGCCCTTCCTGGCCAGATATCAGGTTCACGAGATTACTCTTGTGACGATAGACTAGTAGCAGGGTGATCACCAGTACAGTTTGGGCTGTGACGCCCCAACCCATCAAAAATACCGTGTAAACCGGGGCGAGCAGGGCGGTGGCCAATGCCGCGAGCGAGGAGATGCGAAACACTCCGGCAATCAGCAGCCAGGTGAGTAGACACGCCAAGCCGATCCAGGGATTGAGGCCAACCAGCACGCCCAGTGCTGTGGCGACGCCTTTGCCGCCTTTGAAGCTAAAGAAGAGTGGGTAAAGATGACCCATAAATACGGCCAGCGCACACAATAAGATAATCTCGTCAGTCAGACTGAATTGCGGCGCCAGCCAGCGCGCCAGCACTACCGCCACCCAGCCCTTGAGGGCATCGCCCAGCAGCGTCAGCGCGGCAGCCGTCTTGCGTCCGGAGCGCAGCACGTTGGTCGCGCCAGGATTGCCAGAACCAAAGCTGCGCGGGTCGGGCAGGTGCATGGCACGGCTGACAATCACGGCAAACGACAATGAGCCAATCAGATAGGCAACAGCAATAAACAACAGTGTGATCATAAGTCAGTAAAATGGCGCGTTTAGTTTAAGCCCGTTGCCTGCGGCGCTGCGAATATTAAAGCAATGGACATTTTATTTTTAAGAGACTTTCGTCTGAACCTGATTATCGGCGTGTACGAGTGGGAACGCAAAGTCCCGCAGCCGGTACGGCTCGATCTCGAAATTGGCTTGCCAAACAGCAAGGCCGGAGGCACCGATGATGTAGCCGACACCATCGACTACGGAGCGGTAGCCAACCGCATCAAGGATTATCTCCACAACGCACCGCAACCCATCACGCTGGTCGAGACCGTTGCCGAACATGTGGCCGCGATCGTGCGCGATGAATTCGGCTCGCCGTGGGTGAAGGTGTCGGTCACCAAGTTTGCCATCGTGCCGGGCATCAAGGAGCTGGGCATCACCATCGAGCGTGGCAACCATCCGTGATGTTCGAGTCGATCGCCGCGGGTCAAGTGGCGGCTGCCGTGGCAATTTTGCTGTTGGCGTATTTCATACGCGGCATCACGGGGGTGGGCTCGGGGCTGGTCGCCGTGCCTTTACTCGCACTGTTCCTGCCGCTGAGGTTTGTCGTGCCGCTGGTTTTGCTGCTCGATTTCACCGCGTCAATCGTGATTGGCGGTTTGAATTTAAAGCGGGTGAAATGGGCCGAAGTTGCCGTCCTGATTCCATTCGGTGCTGTTGGCGTGGTGCTGGGGACCCATTTGCTGGCTAGTCTTCCGCCGGAGCCGATGCTGATTACGCTGGCTGGGTTTGTTTTTCTTTTTTCATTGCGTAATCTGTTCAATCTTCACGGCAACAAAGTTGCCTCGCGTGGCTGGGCCATACCCGCTTCGCTCACGGGTGGAACAGTGGGCGCACTGTTCGGTACCGGTGGCCCGCCCTACATTATTTATCTGACGCACCGGATACACGATAAAGGCGATTTGCGTGCGACTTTTTCGGCGCTGTTTTTTGCCGATGGCTTGATGCGGATCATCAGTTTTCTGGTGGCAGGACTGCTGATGACCGCGCATGTGTGGATGGCGTATCTGGCCGCGTTGCCGATCATGCTGGGTGCGCTCTATTTGGGCGGACGCGTGCATGTGGGTTTGGCGCCATCACAGATGACACGCCTGGTTGGCGTGCTGTTGCTGGTGTCGAGCGTGTCGTTGTTATTTAAGGCGTTGCAATCATGAATGAACTTGAGTCTCTGCATTTTCAGTCGGTCTCGTTCAGCGGGATGGCATCAGGACCCCGCCTGATCGTTTTGGGTGCGGTGCATGGCAACGAAACGTGCGGCACCCGGGCGATTCGTCGTGTGATTGGCGAAATCGAATCGGGTCAGCTGGCGATTGTTGCGGGCAGTGTCACCTTTGTACCCATCACCAATCCGCTGGCCTATTTGCGGCAGCAGCGAATGGGGGACCGTAACCTCAATCGCAACCTGGTTCCGAGCAACGATCCGGTCGAGTTCGAAGACCGCATTGCCAACTGGTTGTGTCCGTTACTGGCGCAGCATGATGTGTTGCTCGACCTGCATTCTTTTCACACCGCAGGCCAGCCGTTTGTCATGCTGGGCCCGCAAGACAACTGCGGCACCTTGGAGCCGTTTTCACGCTCCGCTGAGGAAACTGCGCTGGCGGTACGTTTGGGGGTGCATCGTTTTGTCGACGGCTGGCTTGATACTTATGCCACCGGTGTCGCGCGGCGTTTGGCGGCTGGCGTTTCGGCGCGCGAGGCCGATGTCAGTTACGGCGTGGGCACCACTGAATACATGCGCGCGCAGGGTGGGATTGCACTCACGCTTGAATGCGGCCAGCATGATGATCCAGCCGCTCCCGATGTGGCCTACCGCGCCATACTCAATACCTTGGCTCATCTGCAGTTATCTTCCGCAGCCCAACCGGAAAC
>JBKJIS010000050.1:0-15632 GCA_046598305.1 Thiobacillus sp. | reverse complement strand
CGGGTTGGCAACGACATACCGCGCAACATTCTGCAAATCCTCATCGCTGCGCAACGCATGATCATGAAACGCCTTCGCCCAAACCGCCCCCGTTCTTCCCAGCACACGGTTGGCATACCGGGCACTCGCTGATTTCAACCGGTTCACCACCACGCTCAACTCATCCCGCTCACCCAATTGCAACAGCCCATGCAGATGATCCGGCATCAACACCCACGCCAGCATCTTTGCATCGCCTAACAAACACGCATCTTCAAAACACCGCGCCGCTGCACACCCCGCGTCAAAATCAGCAAACAGTTTCTGGCGGGCTAGAGTCGTTGTCGTTATGAGATAAACGCCGTTTCCAATGGAGACGCGTCCTTTCCGCAAAGCATGACCGTGCACCCCGCCGATGTTATTCATTCCGTAGGAGCGGGCCATGCCCGCGATTGTTTTCCACACCCGCGTACCGCTCAGGGCAGTTCAATGGCCGCTTCTGCCAGCAGCTTGCCGCCCGCGTCCGGGCGATCCCGAAAGGTCACCCGCAGGGTGCCCCGTGCCAGCACCAGCCCGGCCGGCGGCTGCAGCGCCAGCTTGACGCGGCGCAGGGCGTTGGGGGTGTAAACCGCCACGCCGCCGGCCTTGCCGACTTCTTGTGCGGCACCGCCCTGCGGCGTGAAGGTGGCGCCCAGGTCGCCATAGACCGAGCGGTTGCCAGTGCGCTGCAGCACAAGGGCAAGCGCTGCCGGCTGGCCCGCCGCGGTCTTGAGCAGTTCAAGGCTGGAGAGTGTCACATTGGCCGCCGTCTCGCCGTGGCGCACGATGAGAGGAATGGAAATACCGGCTAACATAATCAGCTGAACGGAGACCTCGCCGGCCGGAGCGTCCTGCGTTTCGATGCTAGTGGCCCCTTTTGCCTCGGCTACCCTTTCAAATAGCAGGTGGGAACGGTATTCGCCCGCGGGCAGATCGGCCGGTTTGCGCAAGGAAATCCGGATGGTTTGGCCGGCGCCCGGCGCCAGCACCACCTGGCGCGGCGAATAGCGCAGCAGCTCACCAGCGAACTGCTCGCCCGGCGCGGGGCTGTCAATCGAGGAGAATTCACCGGTCTCGCTCATGCGCCGGTTCACGACGCTAATGCGGTAGGTGGCGGTTCCGGCGCCACTGTTGATCAGATCGAGTTGCACGGTGCGCTGGTTCTTGTCAAATACGATGCGCGTGGGAGCGACCATCAAATCGGCCCACGCAGGGCGCAGGGGCAGCAAGATGAGCAAAGCCAACAGCAGCCAACCCCACTTGAGCGTTATACGATCTGCCGGTACGGAGCGCCTTGAAAAACCAGCCGTGCGAAAGCGGGTACCGAAAATAGAAGCGAACATCAATAGATTCCTTTCACGTCCGAGACGTTTTTCAGATAGAACACCTACGCTCGTAGGAGCAGGCCATGCCTGCGAACAGCAAAACAATCGCGTGCATGGCACGCTCCTGCGGCATTTTTACCGGCGCCCTCATGGTATTCGAAGTGGGTTAATTGTAATTCACCGTAACGTCGAACGAGCCCGAATAACTGCCAATCGGCTGGTTGCTGCCCACGCTGAGCGTGGCGCCGACGAATAGCGTTTGCGTCCCCCCGGCACCCAGCGTGCCGGTCAAGCTGGGACTGCTTGTGAAAGTATTGACCGCCATACTGTTGGTGCCACTGACAAGCGACACCACGCCATTGGCAGGCAAGGTGATGGCGTAGGTATGAGTCGCGCCACCAGTCACGCTGAACTGCGCGGCGGCCCCAGCGCCTGACGGCACCAGTACCACGCCGCCGGTCGCGCTGCGCACCCCGCCCGTGTCGACAACGACGGTGCCGCCGGAGCCGGCAACAAACATGCTGAACCCCAGCGCCACCGGATTGGTGATGGCGATGGCAATGTCTGCCGCCCAGCTTACTGACGCCGTCATCAAGGCACATCCCAGTGCGAATAAATCCCAGGCCCGGTACTTTTTCAATGCAGTCTCTTTCTAACCTGAACGTTTCATATTGTAGGAGCGGGCCATGCCCGCGAATCTGCTGGTCGCTTATCGCGGGCATGGCCCGCTCCTACAAGGGGTCAATCTCATCGGTGCAATATCCGGGCTAAACGTAGCGCCCCGGCGCAAAGGCAGCTTGCTGCATCGTTGAATAAGAAAAAAAGGCGGGTACTAACGCCCGCCTTGCTTGCCTTGCTTTTCTGCCGGGCTTGTGGCCCGATGCAGTCGGCGACTTCTTAGTTGTACTCGACTGTCACCGTGACGGCGCCGGTATAAACACCCGCCGCTTGGGTTGCGCCCACCGTCAACGTCCCGCCCACGTAGATAGTCTCAGCACCTGAGCCGCTCAGCGTACCGGTGGCGACATTGCCGGTGGTCACATTGGCACCGGTAAGGTCACTGGTCTTGGCCAGCGTCATGGTTTGAGGACCAGTCAAGGCAGCACCACTAATACCAGTCAGTGCACTGACGCCAGCGTGCGTAATAGCGTAGGTGGTGCTGGCTTCACCAGTGACGTTGAATAGCGCAGCCGTTTGGGTGCTCGCGGTGCTCGACAGGATGACTCCAGTCCCCGTGCGGGCCCCGCTATTGCTGATCGTGACGCTACCGCCAGCGCCGGGCGCGAACTTGCCGAACGAAAGAACCGTGCCCGTGGCGACTGCGATCGGAACAATCACAGTACTGGTGGCAGTGGAAGTGGCCGTTGCGGCGTAAGCGTTGCCAACAAGACCCGTACCCACCAGCGCGAGGGTTGATGCCAGTGCCGCATTCAATGCGTTACGTTTAAATGTCGAAAATTTTCCTGATCTCATGATTTTTCCTTCGTTATTAGGAGAAACTTCAAACTAAATGACCATCTGCTTGACTACCTTGGCCGAACCCACTCTTGCGTTCAACTGGTTTCATTCGATTCATTAACACAAAATATTTAGGAATGCTCGTCATACAAACGCGAGTCAATCGACGCGGTCACGGGAGTTGAGTCGGCACGCATCGCCGAAACATTAATAAAAAATCGAAGTTGCGAAATAAAAAATTACCCTGAATCCGTTACTTTTCGGATAAAAATAAGTTATTTTTTAATAAAATCAACAACTTGGGCTAAAATAGCCGTCCACCCTGGAGATAAGCGCACTTTAGTACCACAAGCCCGTGTAGGTTGGGCTGCAAAGCCCAACCTACGGGCTTTTCCAAAAAACGGGGTCAGACACTGAGGTTTCCCCACGAATCAAGCCGCCATGGCGCGATTGATTGCAGCGCTGACCTGACTTTCGCAGGCCATGTCGGCAAGGCCACGGGGCTTTGAGTTTTCGTAGCAGCGCGGGGGTATCGATCACGCGTTTTGCCAGCATCATCACCGACAGTTCCGCCCGATCACGGTGATATGTGCTCATCAATTGCAGATGCAATTGAGCGTCCTTGGCGGCCTCGCCGATCAGTCGCTTGGTCATCTGCGCGATATGCCCGATCAACAGCAGCGCTTGCAGGCGCTGCTGCCTCTGGCTTCTCGACAGGGAGAGCCCAGCACCCAACACAATATTCTTCGTGTCGCGGAATTCCTCCTCGATCCGCATACGCTGGGCATATAGCCTGACGATGGCCTCGGCGGAGAAACGAATCGGAGACGGCGAGCACGGCAATGGTCTCGGCCAGCGTGCCATTGGGGACGCCACCCTTTATGCTGTCATATGATGCACATAAGGGATGCATCCCCTTTATCTTCACTCGGATGGGGCTGGAGGTGATGGATGTGGGGGCGTTGTGTCCCACCTATAACATTCTCGTGGCCGAGGGGCGGAGTGTGGCGGCGGCGGTGTTGATTGAGCCGGCGGGGTGAGGTTGTCGGTTGGTGTAGTTTAAGGACTGCGCTGAGCGGCTGACCGTTGGCCGGGGGTTGCCCGGCCAACGACCCCCAGCCAAGCCCTACCCCGGCATTACCTCAGCAAAACTCGCAATCCCCAGAAACTCCCCACAATCCTTATGCGGCTGCCTGGAATCCGGATTACACACGGCCAGCAACTGCTCGATTCCATACGCCTGCGCGCACTTCAACACCGGCAAACTGTCATCCACAAACAGCGTCCGCTGTTTATCAAACGGCTCGATACCCTGCAAACCCTTCCAGAAATCCAGATGCTCCTTGGGCAGGCCGATTTGATGGGATGAGATCAGCGCATCGAAATAGGCATCAATCCGTGTTTCGCGCATTTTCAAGCCGAGGCTTTTGGGGTGCGCATTGGTGACCATCACCACCCGCCGGCCGGAGGCGCGTACGGCCTGCAGAAACGCCGGAACGTCCGGACGCACGGCGATCAGGTGCACGACCTCTTCCTTCAACTGCACGATGTCGAGCGCGAGTTCGCTGCTCCAGAAATCCAGGCAATACCAGTTGAGCGTGCCGGCGTGGCGTTCGTAATGGGCAGTGAGATGGGCGCGCGCGATCTCGGGGGCGAGGCCGTGGTATTCGGCATAGCGGCGCGGCATGTGTTCGAGCCAGAAATGGTTATCGAAGTGCAGGTCGAGCAGGGTGCCGTCCATGTCGAGGAAGACGGTGTCGATCTGTGACCAGTCGATCATGGTGTAGCCTTGCATGGTGTCAGAACAATTCGTCTTTCGACACGCCGCGTCGGCGTAGCAACTGCCGCAACACGCGCAGGGATTCCATCTGGATTTGCCGTACGCGCTCGCGCGTGACCTGCAGTTCCAACGCCAGGTCTTCCAGGGTGCAGGCTTCAAAGTTGTTCAAACCGAAACGGCGCTCGATGACCCAACGCTGCTTGTCGTTGAGCTGAGTGAGCCACTCGTGGACGTGGTGCTCGATTTCTTCGAGCTGGAGCATGTCGTCCGGCAGGTGGGCATTATCGTCGGCGATGGCCTCACCCAGCGACAATGAAGGATCAACATCAAGTGGCGCATCGAGCGAGGCGATCCGCTCGTTGAGCTGCATGATGCGGCGGACGTCTTCTACCGGGTGATCAGTCAGCGCAGCGATGTCGTCGGCGCCGGCATCAGTCACCCCATGCGTTTCCAGATGGCGCTTGGCGCGCAGATAGAGGTTGAGTTCCTTGATGATGTGCACCGGAAGGCGAATGGTGCGCGACTGATTCATGATCGCACGCTCGATGTTCTGACGGATCCACCAGGTGGCGTAAGTCGAAAAACGGAAGCCGCGCTCGGGGTCAAATTTTTCCAGCGCGTGGATGAGGCCGAGGTTGCCCTCTTCCACCAGATCGAGCAGGGTGAGGCCTCGGTTAGCATAATGTTTGGCGATGTTGACCACCAGGCGCAGGTTGCGCTCGATCATGGTCTGGCGGGCTTCAAAGTCGCCCTGCACGACGAGGCGGGCCAGCGCCACTTCCTCTGCTGCCGTCAATAGCGGGGCCTTGCCGATTTCGTTCAGATAGAGCTGGGTCACATCGACCTGCGGCTCATGCAAAATGGCCGAGGCCAGATCATCGTTGGTGTCGGCAGGCGCTACCTGCTCTGTTTCATCAGGCGTCAATTCGTCTGATTCGTCGCTGGGATTGCGGCTCATGAGCGCTCCGGCAAATAGTTCAAGGGATCGAGTGGTTTTCCGTAACGACGGATTTCAAAATGCAATTTCACTCGATCAGTGTCGGTGTCACCCATCCTGGCAATTTTCTGCCCGGCAGTCACCATGTCACCTTCTTTAACCAATATCGTCTCATTATGTGCATAGGCCGATAAAAACTCACCCGAATGCTTGACGATTAGTAGTTGTCCGTATCCCCGCAAACCGCTGCCACTGTACACCACCTTGCCCGATGCCACCGCTTTTACCGGTGAGTTTCGAGTTCCTGCTATATCGATTCCCTTGCCGCCCGCCGCGCCGAAACGGCCGGCCAGAATGCCTTCGGCAGGCCATAGCCAATTATCCACCGTGCCGTCCGCAGTAATGACCGGAGCCGACACCATCGGCGGCGGTGGTGGAGGAGCCGTTGCCGGCACGGGAACCGGCAACGCTGCGACAGCGACAACGGTTCGAGCGGCAGAGGCCTGCGCCCAATTGGCTTCGCTATAGTCAAGCAGAACCGCCTGGGGCGTGCGTACAACGGAGGGTTCGGTCAGCGCTCGCGCATTCGGCTGCGCAACACTGCCAAGTGGCATTATTTCAATGCCGGCGCTTTGTGCCGTCCCACTTGTTGGAGCGGTCAGCCGCAAAACCTGTCCGATCAAAATTCGATCAGGCGAATCGAGTTGATTCCACCTGGAAAGCTCGCGGTAATCCAGGCTGTTGGCAAACGCGATGGCATATAAGGTGTCACCGCGCTGCACCGTGTGGAGACCATTGGTTGACGGTGAAATCTGCGGTGTGGCGGAGCGAGCCGGATCGGCCTTGGCGGTAACGGGCGAGGCGCCCCGTGCGTGGGTTCGATCACTCACGGGCGCGGGGCCGGATGCAACACACCCCACCAGACTCAGCATCAACAGGCTCAGCCCGAAGGTTTTCATGCTGACTCCGGCGGTGTTTTTCATTACGCCACTCCAGGGAGTAAAGGCACGAATTTCACCCCTTCGAGCAACTTCTCGGTGAAGGTGTCTCCCTGTCGTTCCACCACGCACAAAGTCTGGTTGGTGTTGCCCAGCGGCATCACCAGCCGGCCTCCATCAGCCAACTGCGGAAGCAGAGCCTGAGGCACTTCGCCAAATGCGGCGGCAATCACGATGGCATCAAACGGCGCAAAGTCCTTGGCGCCGGACATGCCATCGCCATGTTTGGGTTTGACATTGTTGATTCTGAGCTGACGCAAACGCGGACGGGTTTTCCCCACCAGCGCGGCGATGCGTTCCATGGAAATCACTTCACGCGCCAACTTTCCCAACACCGCAGCCTGATAGCCACAGCCAAGGCCTATTTCCAGCACGCGTCCGAGATCATGACCGAGGCCGTTTTCGCCATGACGAGCCAGCTCGGCCATGCGCGCCACGATGTAGGGATTGGAAATGGTCTGCCCAAAGCCGATCGGCAGTGCAGTGTCTTCATAGGCACGCGATTCCAGTGCCTGATCGACGAACAGATGACGCGGGACGCTGTCCATGGCGGCCAGCACGATGGAATCCTTGATGCCTTGTTCACGCAAGCGCTCGATCATGCGGCCACGCGTGCGCGCCGAGGTCATGCCGATTCCCGCGCGCGAACTCAGGGTTTCAGCCATGTGTTCACACTGTCCATCTGGCTGAAAAGGGTCAAGTCCATTTGCAGCGGGGTGATTGAAACGAAGCCGTTGGCAATGGCATGGAAGTCGGTACCTTCGCCTGCGTCCTGCGCCGGGCCGGCAGCGCCCACCCAATAGACGGTCTGGCCGCGCGGGTTGGTGGTTTTGACCACCGATTCGGCCTTGTGGCGTTTGCCGAGACGGGTCACGCGCTGGCCTTTCAAGTCGTCCCATGTGCAATCCGGCACGTTGACGTTGAGCAGCATCGGTTCAGTGGGGGGCTGCGCCTGGATACGCTGCGCCAGTTCGAGCACCACGCGCGCAGCAGTATCAAAGTTCAGCGCATTGTGGTTGGCGAGCGAAACCGCAATCGACGGAATCCCCAGCAGGTAGCCTTCGGTGGCCGCGGCCACGGTGCCGGAATAAATGGTGTCGTCGCCCATGTTGGCACCGTGATTGATGCCGGAAATCACCATGTCGGGCAGGTGATCGAGCATGCCGGTGACAGCCAGATGGACACAATCGGTCGGCGTACCATTGACGTAATAAAAACCGCTGGGGGCCTGACGCAACATCAAGGGGCGGTCGAGTGTGAGCGAATTGGACGCGCCACTACGGTCACGTTCGGGCGCCACTACGGTGATGTCGGCCAGCGGTGCGAGCGCCTTGGCCAGTGCGGCGAGGCCGGGGGCAAAATACCCATCGTCGTTGGAAAGCAGGATGCGCATCAGCAACTGCGCTCCGACTGGACAGTCAGGTGATAAAGGGAATTCATGGCGATGATACGGGCGTGAAACATAGGCCCCGATTCTACCATCTGGAGGTGCCCCGGAATGGATAGTCTCAGCCGATAGTCTCAGTCGTATTCCCGCGTGTAGAGCGCATCGAAACTGCTTTGCTGCCCGGCCTGCACTTCCAGGCGCACATTGGGACTCAGTTGGTAGAGCACTTTAACTACCTGACTCAAGCCATCAAGACTTTGCTCGTAACTCAGGGTCGCACGTGTCGAGAGCCGTTTGCCCACGCTGATCACCGAACTGCTCAGCGTTGCGCCTTCTCCGGCGCGCACATCGAAACTGTCGATGCCCAAGGTATCTGCCAGTTTCGACTGGAAGTTGACTGACTCAGCCTGACTCAGCAAAGCCGCCGCAGCGACCTGCATCAACACAAACTCCTGTTGCCCGCTGTTTTCCAGGCCACGCCCCAATACCAGCCAGGCGAGCTTTTCCGTATCGGGCATGGCGGGGTCGGAATACAGCTTGACTACCGGGCGCTGTACCGACCCGCCTACCTGCACACCCGCCTTGACGTTCGAGGTTTTACGCACCGCCAGCACATCCAGTCCCGGGTTGTCGATCGGGCCGACAAAGCGCAACACACCGCGCTCGATGTTGAGCCTCTGTGCATACGCGGCGTAGCGTCCCTCTACCACCCTGATCGTACCCTCACCCCGCAGGCGCTGATTCAAGGTAAACACGCGCAACTGGCCACCCAGACGCGCGTCGAGGCCGGCACCCTTGAACAGGAAATCGTTGCCCAGTTTGAGTGTGAGATCGAGCGCCATGGGAAAGCGCTGGCTTGCCGGTTTTCCACGTGGCGGCTGGCCCACCACCACCACATCGGATGAAAGAACCGGCTTGCTGGCCTCGGGCATTTCCAGCCGGGCGCGATCGGCGATGAGTTCCCCTGTGAGTTCCAGCCGCTTCAAATCGAGATTGAGACGGGTGACGCCGGATACCGTTACTTGACGATCGCTACGGCTAATTGCGGTGAACTTTTCAAATGTCAGCGTAAGCCCTGCCTGCGGGTTTTTCAGCTGCGCCTCGCCGCTCACCACAATGCGTCCGCCCGAGCCTTTCAATTCGCCCTGCTGTACCTTCACTCGATCATCGGCCAATATCAGCTTGAGCGTGCCATCGGTAATCGACACCCCTTCTTCCGGCAGGGTAAACCGAATCCGGCTGGCATCGATCTGTCCATCGATGCGCGGTGCAGCCAGACTACCGCTGCCGGCAAGTTGCGCAGCCAGCCGCGCATCCAGGCGAAACCCTATCGGAATAAACGGCTTGAGCAGTCGCAGGTCGGGCACATCGAGTGCGGCAGTCCACGTCAGCGGAGCACTGCGCGGCAGCGTCAAGACCGCGCCATCGCGACCCAGTTTCGCGCTCGCTTCGGCGCGTAGTGTTCCTGCCTCGCGGGTAGTGACGTCGAGGCGTGCCGTTACCCGACTGGCAGCCGCCTTGAGGTCGAGGCCGAGCGTGGTCAGCCCCAGGCTCATGGCCGGCTCTTTGAGTTTCACATCACCCGCTTGCCGAACAAAATGGGCCTCACCCTCCAGGGTGTCGCCCAGGCGAAGGTCCCAGTCGCCTTTCATTCGCAGGTCAGTAGTCAAGGGGGGGGGCGCCTCCAGCAAGCCAAGCAATGGCGCCAGCGGCAGATTGCTGATTGCACCGCGCGTACTCATCTGGGTGCCCTGCCGGTTGAACTGCACGTTGTTCACTTTTCCGCCTGCCAGCGTAAACGACAGATTGCTCACCTGCTGCTGGTCACGACTCAACACCAAACTGGCGGGCGCACTCAATTGCAATGGCCACGCGCCTTGCACCGTGGCCTGATTCAATTGGCCACGCCAAACCTGATTCTTATCCAGCCCGCCAGCCAGCGACACAACCCCATGCCAGTCTGCCAGGCGCGCGTCGAGCAACAGGGTATGTGCGTTACGGCGGCCCTGAATGCTGGCGCGTGCAGTTGTGATGCGCTGCTCGGAGACGCGAATACCGCGTGCGTCCAGTTGCCCATTGAACACACCCGTCAATGCGGCCTGCAGTTGGAGTTTCAGGTCCACGGAATCGGCCGCCATGTTATTGGGTAAGCGCAAGCCGCTGGCATTGAGCTGGACGTCGATTTGCGGCTGCCGGAATTCACCACTGATGCTGCCAGTGCTCTTCAACCGCCCCGCCAGGCCTAGATTCAGCCGAGCCAGCGCAGGCGCGTTGATGTCCCACACCATCCGGTCGCCCTTGCCACCCAATGCGCCTTTTAACACAGCCCGATTGCCGGCCAGATCGAGATCAAGGTCGGTGTCGGTCAAATGGCCGTTTGCATAATGCAGCTTGCCTTTCCCTTTGACCGGGCGGCCTTCGAGTTCGCCCGGTGGTAACGTGAATTGTGTTTGCAGGCGCAGCGCGGGCAGCAATGCACCGCTCACTTCGCCGCGCGCATTGAGTTTGGCGCGCGGATATTTTCCAAAACGGGCGGGGTTGATCTGGGTCGCGTCGAACGTGGCTTCGAATACGCGACTGGCGTCAAGCTTCATGCTGCCCTTTGCCTTCAGCCGCCCGGCCTGCCCGCTGAAATCCGCATCCTGCAAACGCAGAATCGCATCTGCCAGGCTCAGGGTAAAGCTGCCCTGCCCCCAGGTTTCGGCCACATCGGCAGTCAGGGTCTGGCGCTGGGCATTGCCGGCCAGGCGCAGCGCAGATTGAAGGCGGGTGGGATACAGGTCGCGGTGTATCCCCGCCAGATTCAAGCGCGCGCTATTCAGGTTGACCGCAAGCTGGCCATTGCGCCATTGGCCGTCACCGCTAAAGCGCCCGGCGTCACCCAGGTCGATTTCCAGCGCACTGAAATCAGCGTTCACGCTGTCGCCCACCACCGCGCCAGTCAGGTTGGCCAACGGCAGGCGACCCTGATCGAGCCGGCCGGCTTGCGGGTTGGCAAGGCTGAACGTGCCCAACAAACGTTCGCCCGATTGACCTTCAAACATGCCGGAAAACGCCAGATCAGCGTGCGGCGCATCCGCCGAAAACTTTCTTGGGTCGATTCCCTGACCAGATAACACAAGACGCGGCAAGCGGACCGGCGCATACAAAGCCAACTTGCCCGCAGCCATCATGCTCATGCCTTCGGCCAAGGCATTCAGCTTGAAATCGAACGCGGCCAGTTCACCCGACAGCTCAAGTTGGGCCTTAACCGGAACGGGTAACGAGCGGTGTGCAGTGAACGAACCCTGCACCTTGAACGGCGCATCTTTATTGATGCCGAACTGACCCACGACTTCCGCCCACGGCGTATTCGCTGCAGCAGTCAGACCGAAGCGATCACCCCGGCCATCGACCTCGCCATGCAAGGATGTAAAGCTGCGCATCTGGCCGTTATCAACCAGATCGAGTTGCCTCACATCCCATGCGACAACCCGGATTTCCAGCGGCAGACGCAAGCTCTCGGGATAAGTCTGCGGCGTCAGATCCCTTTTGAGAATGTCCACCCGTACATGCTGCGCTGCCAACAGTTCGATCTCGACCAGTCGATACCATAACGAACGGGGCTTCCAGTCCAGCCGGACCTGTTGCAGGGTGATGCGCTGCAGGTCCGATGTGTAAATCAGCTTCCTGATGTGAACCGATGCGCCCAAATGGCCTTCCACGCCTTCGAGCACCAAGCGGCCATTGCTTAACGGAGTGGCCTGCTTGGCCAGCCACAGAAATCCGGTTGCCGTGGTTGTTAACCAGAAGGCCGCCGCAACCAGAATCACCAAAGCGAGGGTTATCGACGCGCCCCCCCAGGCAACACGCTTCACTAAGATGCGCTTCAATAAAATGCGCTTCAAAACGACAGCCCGAGTGAAAAATGCAGGCGGAATTTCTGGGTGGCTTCGCCATACGCCAGATCAAGATTGATCGGCCCTACCGGTGAGCTGTAGCGTGCACCCACGCCATAGCCAAACACGGGCGAAAAACTGGCCGCGCTGTCGGCGGCATTCCCTGCGTCGACAAACAGCGCCATCCCCCAGTTGCGATCAAAGAAATGGTTGTATTCGACAGTGCCGGTGGCGAGATAACGCACCGACTCCACTGCGCCGTTCAGCGTGCGTCCCAGGCTTTGATACGCATAGCCTCGCACTGAATTGTCGCCGCCGGCGCGAAACAGAAAGTCAGTTGGAATGCCGTCACGGCTTTGGGCCAGCACGCTTCCCAATTCGCCACGCAAAACCAGGCGTCCATTCTTGCCTACCGGAACATACTGAGTATGGCGCCCATAGAGCCGCAAAAAACTGGTGTCGGACAGCAAGGACTCAAGCGCACCGCCACCCTGCAAGTTCAGCACATAACCGCGCCGAGGATAGAAACTGCGCCCCGCATTGCGTTGGGTCCAGGCGTAGTTGAGGGTCAAGGCCTGGTTGCGTGTATTGACCTCATCAGCAATGCGTTGATCTTCTGTTTGATATTGCAGCGACAGCGTTGTCTCGATCTTCCCACGTAGGCGATTACGCTTGGCAGCCAGTAACGTTGAGCGGGTTTTCTCGCCTTCGATATCTTCCTGCTTGAGTTGCACGCCCAAACTGTTTTCGTAGCCATGTGCATTCCGCGGCCAGGCCAGCTCTGCCGTACCGGTCTGACGTCGGGTATCAATCCGCGTATCAAACTTGAGTCGCATCCCTCGATCCAGAATGTTCCGATGCAACCACGAGGCCTGCACGCGCGCGCCGGTATCGGTGCTGATACCCGCGCCCACGCTAAAGCGTTTCTCGGGTCGCTCAACCACTTCGACTTGAATGGGCAAGGCTGACGCCAGTTCGGGATCGGGATCGACACTCACCGTGGCCTGCGCAAAATAACTACTCGCTTCCAGCGCCGCCTGGTAGTCCAGTAGATCCTGCTGGCTATAAGGCTGACCGGGGTTCATCGGATTGAGATTGCGAACAATCGCCTCCGGGTAACGCTTAACGCCTTTGATCACCGGAGCTCCGTAGACAAAGGCCGGGCCACTATCGACCGTTAGCGTCAGGTCCGCAGCATGGGCTGCAGGATCAATGCGCGCCTCGCTCGCCGCAATCCGCGCCGTTGGGTAGACGTCTCCCAGCAAGGAGCGCAACACCATCAGCTTGGCTTTGTCCCAGTCAGCCTGACGAAACGGCATGCCTTGCTTGAGTAAAAAACTGCGCTCGATGCGCGCGCGCAGCCCGGCATTGTCTTCACCCATCTTTAATCCACCGTCGAAATCCAGCTTGACACTTCGCACCTGAGTTCGCACGCCAGGGACAATCGAATAATCCACCCGCCAGTCATCACCCACCCATTCCACCGCGCTTTCAACCTGCGGCGAAAAATAGCCTTCGGTGGCCAGCAGATCTCGCGCCGTCAGTTCACTCTGCCGCTGTAAGCGCGCCATTTCTTCCGCATCCATCCGTTCGCCCAGCCGCGCTGAACGCGCCGTTTCAAGGTGCTGCATCATCAGCGTTTTGATTTCTTCCGGCGCCACCACCTCCACCGTCAGCGCGTGAGCAGGCCCCGCGCACAGCACAGCGCACAAAAGCAAACGGGTTAAAAACGGCGTGTCAGGCAAGGTGTCTCGCAAAAATTACAGGGGTATCCCCATGCTAGCAGCCTGTCGGATAACGGACAAAAAAGGCGGAAAACCCCGCCCCCTCGAACTCAGCGCATCACGAAACCAAACGGTGTAGACACCCTGTTATTATTTCCCCATGAGTCTGAGCAAATCATCTATCGTCGACTCGCGCTCGCGGCCCGCCTCAAGGCATTCGGCATTAAAGTGAAACGCGTAATTCTGGCGCTGCGTTGGATCATGATTTACGAAGGGGGCAAGTTGCTGCTTGCAAGCGGATGCGCCCATCGGCGGGTTCTGATTGAGCAGACGCAGCATCACCGCGTCAAAGCAAGGTTTGGATGCCAAAACCTGAATTCTTTTAGTCTTGGCTAGCTTAGCCACCGCATCCGTCCAATCCGTATCGGTGTCCAGCATGGCTGCCACTACATCGTATTTCGCGACAGCAGCCTGCCGGATAGTCCAGTCGATCACATGCTTGGCGCCCTTACCGCGTGCATTCTTGATCGTCACAGACAGCCCGCAACCACGCGGCGCATACAGCTGTTTCACATGATTAAGAAAGGCCTCTTCGTGGTAGCCCTCGCCCACAATCAGCAAGGTGCGCAGCGCTTTCCAGATCGCCATGTGCCCGCCGCTCAAAATACCGGCACCGCGCCATAGGCGCCTGCCATGTATTTAGCGTAGTAGTTGTCATCGTTGCGGATACCTTCCACCGCATCCATACGGCTGGCTATACTCTCGCATTCCGCATCTTTTTGCACCAGCATTACCTGCGATTTGTGGATGAGATTCAACACTTCCATCGCATGGCAAGTGAACAGCAACTGGGCCTGATGCGGATTGGTGGCAGGATTGGCAAACAAGTCGAGAATCGGCTCCAGCATGTGCGGGTGCAGATCGTTTTCGAATTCGTCAATCACCGCGAGGCCGCCGGATTCGAGCGCTTCCAACAAGCGCGACAGCAAAACAAAAGCGCCCTGCGTACCACTGGACTCCAGCAAGAAAGGCAGACGAAACTCAGCACCCCGGCTCTGGTGCTTGCCGAATGGCATCCATACTTTCTGGCCGGGTTCTTGAGGGTTTCCGACAAGTATTTCCTGCAGTTCCACGCCGGATAAACCCAAGTCCCAGCCCGCAAGCAAACGGTTCATCCGTTCGCGCTGCTCGGGGTGATTCGAGAAATGCCGCGCGGCACTCTGTAAAACCTGTTCACCCATGGGTACACGACCAAACACATTCACATTGGTAATGACATAAGCTGCCGCCATACGGATAGCCAGCGGCACACCAAACTGTGCAGCCCACGAAATCAGCGACACATTGGGCCGCACGCGGCGCGCCTCCTGCGCAGGCAAGCCAAAATCCTGCTGCTTGACGACATACGACTTCGACTCGGCATCCCAATCGCGCACGAAGACATACCCAAAGCGCTCCCGCTTCAGATACAGCGCTTCGTGCAATACCCGCTCTGGCGTGCAGCGCAACACATAGCGCCACAGCTTGTCATCGAAATCGACCACTGCCTCGAACTCGGTCGGCTCGTCCGCTGCGGCGAAATGCGGATTGATCGGAATGCCTGCATCCGGCGGCAACTGGAAAGACTGGCCAATAAACCAGGACATGAACGCCGCCGGCTTCAGCAAGGCTGTCTTGCCGCTGCCATTGGGGCCGATCACCGCCATCAATTTCGACACACGCTCGCCTGTTGGCGCTTCAGCCATCCAGTCCGTCAGAACGGTTTTGCGGTTAATGCTCAGTTCAACCTCAACCCGCTCCCGAAACGACTGAAAGTTGGAGAACGCATAGCTGTGCAGCATGTGAACCTCCTTAACAAATCAAACAATCAACAATATTTTGTCGATTATATGCGTTTACTGACAGAAACAACCAGCCTGAAATTAAATCGCGCAGAATTGGGAACAGAACACGGTTTCCGTTACCCATCAAACAATTCCTTCATTTAAACCGTGGTCTGCCCCTGCTGCCTCGCATGCCCCCTGTTGCCTCGCAAGCCGGATTGCCGGTTGTGAACTGACGGAATTTCACAAGGAAAGTGTGGAACTGTATTCCCCTGTGTTGATAAGTGATAATTAACAGGCTAAC
>JBKJIS010000246.1:0-4991 GCA_046598305.1 Thiobacillus sp. | reverse complement strand
GCCTGATTTTCTGGTGGCTGGGACTGCCGGCACCCTTGCTATGGGGAATTGTGATGGGGTTGCTTGCGGTGGTGCCCGTGCTGGGCGCGTTTGTTATCTGGGTGCCCGCGGCGATCTTTTTGCTTTTTGGACGGCAGCGAAGGCAAAGCCCTGCTGCTCACGCTGTGGGGCACGGTCGTGGTCGGCGGGATCGACAATTTACTGTATCCGATGTTGGTGGGAAGACGCTTGAAAATGCACACCGTCCTCGCGTTTGTTTCCATCGTCGGCGGGCTGATTGTTTTCGGTGCGTCCGGCCTGATCCTCGGTCCCGTAATATTCACAGTCACCCGATTATTGCTGGAAATCTGGAGCAGTCAGAACGCGACAGAACAAGCAAAAGACAAAACCGGATGAAGCCAGGCCAGCAATACCCAGACAAAGCAGGTCGATGTGTACAACGCTTCCGGTAGCGCGACGGTGCTATACGACGAAACGCAGACGGGCCTCAATTCCCGCCATGCTCAATAATGGGACGAGGTAAGTATGAATCGACCGCTCACCAGTATTGCGGTAGGCATGTGTTTCCTGTTGGGTTGCACCAGCCCCGAAAAACAATCGCTCGCCAACGCAAGCCCACCGGCTTCCAATATCGACTTCGGACTCGATGAAGCGCTCGGGGAGCGCGTGGAGCCGGGTGAAGCTGATACCCATCAGCGCATGGCGGAAACCATCGCCGACTACATCAATCGTCGGTATACAGAGGGCAGACGACCGGCAATGCGGGACGCCCATGCCAAACCACATGGATGCGTTCGGGCCATATTTGACGTCGACGCGCGATTGCCCAATGAACTCCGCCAAGGCGTATTTGTGCCCGGCAAGCGCTACCAGGCATGGATCCGCTTCTCGAATGGCGCCTCGGAAATCAGCCCAGACAAAGATAAGGACGCGCGAGGCATGGCGATCAAGTTGACTGGCGTAGCAGGTGAGAAAACCCTTCCCGAAGAGAAGGACGCCCAAACGCAGGACTTCATCATGATCAATCATCCCTTTTTCTTTGTGGACAGCCCCAAGCAATATCTCGGGATGCTGAAAGGATTTCACGAAAAAATCATGACTGAAAAACCTAACGTGCTCAACAAGCTGGCAGCGGCATCGCAGTTGGGCCTCCACAACACCCGTCTGGCACTAAAAATAAGCGGCACGCGTATCGCAAATCCTTTGTACGAGCAGTATTGGTCGATGACGCCCTACCGTCTGGGTGTGGGGCCAGACAGAAAGGCGATCAAGTTTTTTGCAAAGTCCTGTTCAGACGACAGAGCCAAGGCTCCCGGGTTTTTTTCGCGGCCGGACGCGGACTATCTGCAAAAGACAATGGCCAGCACATTGAACTCGGGCGAAGCGTGTTTTAACTTTTACGTTCAGACATTCAAGAATTTTGAAAGCACGCCCATAGAGCAATCAACCGTGGAGTGGAAGGAGGCCGCCGCTCCTCCGGTGCTCGTGGCCAAAATCACGATTCCGGCTCAGCCGTTCGATTCATCCGCGCAAATGACTTTCTGCGAGAACCTCTCTTACACGCCCTGGCACGCTCTGCCAGAACATAAACCGCTGGGCGCGGTGAATCGTGCACGGCGGGTTGTCTACACAGCGGTGAGCAAGCTGCGGCATGGACTGAATGATGCCCCCCGCTCAGAGCCCAGTGGCAATGAACGTTTCTAACAAAGGAGATGTTTTTCGGAGACATTACAGGAGCAACGAAAACGAGCGTCATTGATGTACGCGATCTGCTCTACCCGTTGAGTGCTCGGGGCGTCGAGAAGCAACGCTCCAGGATGCCGGGGTAAAGCAGATTGAAGTGAACCTCGTTTCGGGCAGCACGACTACATCTTTGTAAACAGGTGCCTTCGTCAGCCGATGCACATGTCACGCGCGACTCGACAGTAGCCACCCCTGCCCCACCCATACAACCCACGCACGGCGAGCAGGATATTGCGGGGAGAAGCGCGTTATACGTTCGCTCGATCACTCTTCGTCAGCCCAAATGATTAGCCGGGTGGCATGTAGCCACACCGTGGAAACGGCGCATCCATTCCTGGAGCCGGCTGCCGCAGGCGTTGACGTTCTGGACAGGGTAGACACCTGTAATCACCCGGACGCCTGCAGCCAGATTGACCGAGCGATGACAGACGCCTATCTTCCGCGCGACCGTGCCCAATGCACGGCCCCATCCGTGCAGAGCGATGGCATCGCTTGCCAGGATCGGCTTGAGTACAGCTCCAATGTGTTCCTTGTCCGATTTCTTCAGAACGAAGTCGGCGGTGTTTCCGATGCGATCCCGGCAAATCAGGACAGGAATTTTTTCATCGGACAGGCCGCGCTTCGGAGCTTTGCCTCCCCGCTTGCGCGGCGCACGCGCCAGCCCGCGTTTCTTGTCTTTGGCCGACTCAAAAAAAAATGTTTCGTCGGCATCGGCAATGCCTGCCAATCGGGTCGCTTGCTGGGTGTTGTGCCGTTGAAGGAAACGATGCCGCCAGCGCAAGGCGGTGTTGCGATGCGCCTCGCAGGCTTGTGCGTTCTTACGCACGCTATTGTCTTGCGCCATTTGTGGGGCTTTTTTCAGCCACTTGTACTTGTTGCGCAAACGCGCCAGCAGCGTCCCCGTCAGCGTATTGATGGTGGCCTTGCACGCGCCGCAGCGGTAGCGTTGCAAGCCCGAGGCCGATCCCCAGCGAGACACCTTTTCATGCTTGCAATGCAGACAGGACAGATGCTCCAACACCCGGCTTTCAACCAGGTTGCGCACTACCCTGGCTTGCCCTGCGGTGCGAAGCCGATCTGACAGTAGCTGCTGTCGGTGGGGCGTCAGCTTCTCAAGCTCGTTCGTCAGCTTCTGGAATGCTTCGGCCTTCATTTGGTCACCTATCCCATTGACTCGATTGATATCAGCATGGACCAATGTTTAACAGTGACATAGCCATTGAAATTGACTTATGGGAGGGTATGCGGACGCCTGGGTCAGGCGAACCCGATCACGAATCGATGCTTGCCCGAAACCGTGCATGGAATGTGGTCGAAATAGTGAACTTCCAGCGTTATGTGTGTATCGATGTCCTGGTGAATGCTGATGGCCAATGACGCCAGGGTGTCGGCGTCCAGCGGTTGGGGTGCAACCAGATTCAACGTGATTTGGCTCAGGCTGTGTTGCACCCACTGGTATTGCCGGATCTGTGTCTTGCCATACAGCAAGCGGTTGAAATAGGACGGGTGAACAGTTTTTCCGCTTCGAGTTCGGATGAGGTCATTTTGCCGGCATAGCGCCATTTCCATCAGCGGAAACGGCAGCCCGCATTCGCATGTGCCGTCGAGCAAGCGGCCGGCATCGCCAATGTCATAGCGAATCATCGGCATCAGCCGGTTGGTCAGCGACGTGACCAGTAGCCGGTTTTCATTCTGCATGGCGACCGATTCGAGCATCACCATGTCGGTGAAGACATGCATGTTGCCGTGTCGGCATTCGCAGCCGATATTGGGAATTTCGCGGCTGCCGTACTGGTTGAACACCTTGCAGCCAAAGGCCTGTTCCATGTGCTGGCGCTGGCTGTCGGTGAGCACCTCGGCAGTGGAATACACGCCAAGCAGGGTCTTGGGCATGGACAGGCCGTTTTCGATCACCGCGCGTGCGACTTCGCTCAGTACTGATGCGTAGCCTTGCAACAGAACAGGACGATAACGCTGGATGAAGTACGCCCATTCAATGAGCTGTTCCCCGGTGTATTCATACGCAGCAAGGGTGTGTTCGGCTGCAATGACATCCCCAAGTTGTGCGCCGAACACCCCACCGGGAACCACGTCCTGACGCGCGCCCCAAAAGTTGAGAATTTTTTGTCCCGGCCGCCAACCCGACAACATGTAACTACGCATCATGCCGGCGCGCATCAGTTCGTGTTTGGCGTCGTCGTACCAGAAGGCCAGCGGGTTGCCGGTGGACCCCCCGGTGTGTCCGACCTTCACCGCATTGCGGTCAGCGTCTCGCGCAAGAAGGTCATCCATGTGCTGCGTGATGAGCGCTTTGTGCAGAATGGGCAGGGTACTGAGCGCGATGGGGGCGTGATTCAAGAACGGGGCGAGTGTCTCGGCATAGTAGGACGTTTGAGTAGCAGCCAGGTTGATGATATTGGCAAGTTCGCGTTGTTGTTTTTCCAGCAACGCTTCGCGGGAAAGCGCCTGTGTGCGCAGCAGTGTGTCGAGCTGCGCATAGCGCGCCGGATGGCGGCGTCGATGCAGCCAGTGGCGCAGGCGGTCGATCATGTGTGGGGGGTAAGCGAGGCGATAGCCTGTTCCCACACTCGGCGGTCTGCATGCAGCCCCGTCAGGGCGGCCAGCAGTCGCGCCCGCCAGGCTTGCCAGTGCACAGGGCAGGCGAGGCGTTGATCACCGGACGAAGCCGCGCCGAAATTGCGCTGCATGTTTTCAATGAACCGTTGGAAATGCGCGAGGGCATGGAGGTGCTCCGGCGTGTGCCACCAGTGCGTTGTCGTGTTGAGAAAATGAGTCAATGCATCGAGCTGGACGAGTATTTTTGCATGGCGCGTGCTGTATTTCAGCACCAGGTCGGCGCGTACGCAATCCAGCATAGCGGCGATGGAATCGGCTGACAAAGGCTGTTGCGGATAGCCCTGCATGGCCAGTGCTTCGACGCTAAACAACATGACATCACCCATGAATTGCCGCTCGAACTCGTCGGAAAGATCAACCGTGTCAGCCTGCGTAACCACACCGGGGCGGAACTCGGCTTCACCGGTGGCATCCAGCGTGCGGGTGTGCAGCATGGGCAGATTGGCGGAGATGAACTTGTTGCCTAACTCGGCCTTCATCAGTCGTCCCAGCGTGGGGCCGGACATGCGCAGACGCAGCGGTGCAAAGGGAATAAACCAATTCAGCGCGCGTGGGCGGAATACGTAGTTGCCGGTGTAGACCGTGCGTGCGGGTTGTACGCTTTCGCGTGC
>JBKJIS010000228.1:0-8996 GCA_046598305.1 Thiobacillus sp. | reverse complement strand
TTCGCCCGTGCGGGGTGAATATGTAGGGCTGGTGAATGATGCGCCGCTGCCGACAACCAAGCTGGCGTTCGATATCGGAACAGGATCTGGCGTACTGGCTGCAGTGCTGGCCCACCGGGGCGTCAAACATATCATCGCCACCGATCAGGACCCGCGTGCATTAACCTGTGCGCGCCAGAATATTGCGCGGCTTGGGTTGAAGGGGCGAGTGGAGGTGGTTGAAACCGATCTGTTTCCAGCAGGTCGCGCGCCGCTCATCGTCTGCAACCCGCCGTGGGTGCCCGCCCGCGCCAACTCGCCGCTAGAGCACGCGATTTACGACCCGGATAGCCGCATGTTGCTGGGCTTTTTGAATGGGCTGGCCGCGCATCTGGAGCCGGGCGGCGAAGGCTGGCTGATCCTGTCAGACCTCGCTGAGCACCTCGGCCTGCGTTCGCGCGAGTGGTTGCTCGCAGCGATTGAGGCTGCCGGTTTGAACGTGGTGGCGCGCGTTGACGTCAAACCCACGCATCCCCGCGCATCAGATGCCAGTGACCCGCTCCACACTGCCCGCGCGGCCGAAGTTACATCGCTTTGGCGACTCGCTGCACGAACCGCCTGACCATTCGCACCAAGCTTTACCGGAACGCATCACACCATGAATCCCCGCCGCCACTTGTTTACCTCCGAGTCCGTTTCAGAAGGTCACCCCGACAAAATCGCCGACCAGATTTCGGACGCCATTCTGGACGCGTTTCTGACCGAAGAGCCCGAGGCCAAAGTGGCCTGCGAAACCTTCGTTGCGGATAACTTGGTGGTGATTGCGGGTGAATTCAAAACCATGCGCAAGGAATTGTTCAACGAGATTCAGGCGCGCGCTGCAGAGATTGCCCGCCAGGTGCTGCGTGACATAGGCTATCGCGACACCGAAACCGGCATCGATCCCAACACCTGCGAAGTGCAGGTGCGCTTCAACCACCAGTCGATCCAGATTCACAAGGGCATCACCCTGGCCGGCGGCGACATCGGTGCCGGCGACCAGGGTTTGATGTTTGGTTATGCCTGCGACGAAACCCCGGACCTGATGCCCTACCCGGTATGGTTGGCACATCGCATCGTGCAAAAGCAGGCCGAGTTGCGCAAGTCCGGCGCCATGCCCTGGTTGCGGCCCGACGCCAAAAGCCAGGTCACCGTTGCGTATGAAGACGGCAAAGTGGCGGGCATCGAAAACGTGATTCTTTCCACCCAGATTGAGCGCGACCTCGACCCCGCCTGGGTCGCGCAGGAAGCTGCGCGCGAAATTATCGACCCGCTGGTGCCGCTGGCGCTGCGCGCACCCACCTTCAAACTATGGGTCAATCCCGCCGGGCCGTTTGAAATCGGCGGACCCAACGGCGATACCGGCCTCACTGGCCGCAAAATTATTGTCGATACCTATGGCGGTTCGTGCCCGCACGGCGGCGGTGCGTTTTCAGGCAAAGACCCGACCAAGGTTGATCGCTCGGCGGCCTACATGGCGCGCTACATCGCCAAAAATCTTGTGGCTGCAGGGTACGCAAAACGCTGTCTGGTTCAATTGGCGTATGCCATCGGCGTGGCTGAGCCGGTTTCTCTGCTGATTGAAACCTATGGCAGCGGAACCGTGCCGGACGAAATGCTGGAAGCCATGGTGCGCGGCAGCTTTAAACTGACCCCGCGCGGCATTATCGACAGCCTCGACCTGCGTCGACCCATCTATCGCAAGACGGCTGCGTACGGGCACTTTGGACGGCCCGAGCCGGAATTCACCTGGGAACGCGTGGATCAGGCAGAAAAGCTCGCGCAGTTTATCGCCTGACTAAAAAACCAGGGCCATGCATGACCAGCCCCGAGGGTACTGTCTCACATTGAGGACAGCCCCCCTTGCTCAAGGCTTGAATCAGCCCTGACGTTTACCCATCGAATTGCGCGCAAGTTCCAGCCGTGCTGTCTCGTTTTGCACTGATTCCGATTCAGTCGACGCCGCCCCCGATATTGCCGACACCTTGCCTGCGCCGCTTGAAATCGTGGCCACGTCTCCGGAAATTGTGCCGCCTTCCTCCATCATCATCGAGCCGTAACGAATCACGCCGGAGACCTTGCCCGTGGAATAGATGACCAGCCGTTTACGGGCGGTCAGTTCACCTTCAAACTGGCCGCGTACCTCTGCCACATCGATCTCTGCCTTGCCCGAAAACACTCCGCCTTCAGCGATACGAATGTCGCGGCTGTTCATCGACGCCTCTACCCGGCCTTCCACCACCAGAATTTCACAATCGGTGATTTCCGAGCCCTTCAGCTTGATGTTCGGGCCGACGATGAGCTTGTTGCCATCTTCGCTGGGCGCAGGCTGAGCCGGAGCGCTGCTTGCCTTCTCAATCGGCTTGGCGGAATCAAGTGACGAATCCTTGAAGCGGTTGGTATCGATGCCGGACCGACTGGCTGGCTTGGGATCGGCTTGGGCGGGGCTGGGATGCATGAAGTTTTTGAGCATGGGAATGGATTCCTTCGGTGAGCGGGTTGGCACATACGCGATAGCGCGGTTGCTGCCTTGGAACTGGACGCAACACCCTGTATCAGCAAAGTGCGTGCCAATGCCGGAATTGTTCTATTAAACAATGGGATAATAAATTCGATGGGGATAGAACGGGGCCGCAGCCCAGGCTATTGTCCCCAGATAGAGACACGGAATTCAGCAGGCAAGCGTGGCCACAGAGTTTCACTCAATAAAACATATGAGTGGAACGTGATTTGCGTGTCTGCGATGAGCGACGAGGGAAAATGAAAGGTGGCCTAACCGTGGGATGCGCCCTTTTTTGGGACGTGTTTTGCCGACAAATCGGCTCCGCTTTTACGGTGCTCATCTAAACAAATCGTGCCCCAATATTCACAACGACACGCCGCACACCATGCGCACCCCTCCGCCACCCAGTGCCGCAGGATGGTCAGAATGGTTGTCACCTCCGGCATGAACCATCAGCGCGCGTCCTTTCATGTCAGCCATTTTCAAGCGCGGCGCCAGAACAGGCTGATTGGCATTGCCGGCGGCATCCACAAATAGCGGCGGCAAGTCGCCCAGATGACCGTTCCCCCACGGCGTGCCATGGCGCTTGGTGTCCTGAGGATCGAAATGCCCCCCGGCGCCCAGCGCCGCAACCATCTTGCCTTCCTTGTCCTTGGGCATGCAGCTGGCATTGGCGTGCACATGAAAGCCATGCAAGCCCGCTGCCAAGCCGGTGAGGGCCGGGCTAAACACCAGGCCATACGGTGATTCGCTGATCGTGACTTGGCCGACGGCAGCGCCGATGCCTTTTCCATCAACCAGCGTCATGGGCACAACGATGTCTGCAATCGCTGAAAACGACGCAACACTCAACAGAACTGCGGCAGCACTAACTTGAACCTTCATGAGTCTCTCTCCTTGGTTTGGGTAAACGACATGGCGTTGACTGCAAGGTAAGAGGTTGGCCTGCGCGAATGAGTGCTGGAGCCTCGGTTATATGGTTCCACGGATCGACAAGACGCCGCCTGTTGATCTGGTTCCGCAAACGCCATGATATAGGCTTTAACGATAACGCCTGTATTCCATGGGTTGGTCAAATTTACAGGCGAGGGTGAGGTGGTGAAGCCAGCGGGGATTGACGACAGCGGCGGCTACGTAACTGGGGAAGGCAAAAGGCAAGACATGACCCCGTGCTTGTGTGTGACCCCGTGCTTGTGGGACGTGAAAATCAATCGTGTCTAAGCTGACCCCGTAATCCGTACAAATTGTTTGAATGTTAGACCTGATAATCATCTAGCCGTCTCCCTCCACAGCGAACGCTGCGGAGTTAAAGTTGAGGTGCGAACCAAGCTTTAAATGAGGAGAACGGCATGTTATTTTGCGGCATAGACCTACATTCCAACAACTGTTTTGTAGTTATTTCAGACGAGAACGACAAAGTGCTTTATTCCAGACGCCATCCCAATAGCCTGGAAGAAATATGCTCGGCACTGAGTCCGTATCGAGCCGACCTGTTTGGCGTTGTCGTCGAATCGACCTTCAACTGGTACTGGCTGGTGGACGGCTTACAGGACGCGGTTATTCCATCCATTTGGCGAACACGACAGCGATCAAACAGTATGATGGCCTCAAACATCGCGGCGATGAATCCGATGCCCGGCATTTGGCACACATCCTCCGGTTGGGTCTGCTACCGGAAGGCCATATCATGCCCAAGGCCCAGCTCGCAGTGCGCAGTGCGCGAATTGGCGCGAAAATGCATGCAGCTGGTGCAGCTGCGCACCGTCCAGATTCTCTCGATTGAAACCATGTTCGACCAGCAGCGAGGCGCGCACCTCAGCAGCAACCATATTAAAAAACTGTCGTCCGCCGATATTGACAACATGGGTTTCGGCCACATGGAAACGCTCGCCATGAAAGCCAATCTGGCCGTGATGCACGCCTTGCAAACACAGGTCGACGCGATCGAGAAGGAACTCGCGAAACACTGCCGCAGCAATCCGGCTTTCGCCTTGCTCAAAAGTGTGGCGGGTATCGGCGACGTGCTGGCGACGGTGATTTTATTGGAGACGGGCAGCATCGATCGTTTTGCCGATGTCGGCAACTACGCGTCGTACTGCCGCTGCGTCGGCAGCGTCCATGAATCGAACGGCAAAAAGAAAGGTGAAGGCAATACCAAAAACGGCAACCGCTATCTGGCTTGGGCATATGTGGAAGCCGCTAATTTTGCGATACGTTACAACGAGTCGGCGAAGAAATTCTATCAGCGCAAAAAAGCCAAACGCAACGGTGTGGTCGCGATCAAGGCGGTTGTGCACAAGCTGGCCCGCGCGTGCTTTCACATGTTAAAGACAGGCGAAATATTTTCAGTGGAGCGTTGCTTTACATAATGGTTGGCAACGATCAGCGAGCCAGGATTCGGGGTTGGACAACGAGCCACCAGAACTGATTGGACACTGATCGTTTGCCATCACAACACGTTTGCAGGAAATGGATCGTCCGGATTGCGAGCCACAAGGGGTTGGAACCAGCAATGGTAGCCACAGATCTGCCCAACAATTGGACGCAACACGGTACCGAGATGCTTCTGGGACAGTTTGACTGTCAGGGCGAAACCGACAACATCGTTATCGCTTGATCCACATGGGTGACTGGTGCGATTCACGTAACCACACGATGAAGTGAAGGGCGCGAAAACCGTTTTGCAAAATGGAAGTGATGGTCGGCGTAATAAATTTTTATCGCGGTTGTTTGCGAGTATTTTGTTTGTGCTCTTGACTCAAGGGGGCTAATGGGCTGCTGAAATACCCCAGCCGGCGCACGCCACCCGTCCCTCAGAAGTTAAACTGATACCCATTCACTGACCCAATCCAGAGCCCCCTTCATGCGCGGATCCGACACCTTCACCGAGAGCCTGTTCACCCTGCGCAAGCTGGAGGACTTCGTGCCAGCCGACCATCCCCTGCGCCCCATCCGCCAGATGGTCAACGCCGCCTTGGTGAAGTTGGATGCCTTGTTCTCGTGCATGTACGAAGCCGACGTCAAAGGCGGGCGCCCCAGCATCGCCCCCGAGAAGCTTCTGCGCGCCATGCTCCTGTAAGTGTTCTACAGCATCCGCTCCGAACGCCAACTCATGGAGCAGACCCAATACACCCTCCTGTTTCGCTGGTTCATAGGCCTGGCCATGGACGACACCGTATGGGTGCCCACCGTCTTCACCAAGAACCGCGAGCGTCTGATCGCGCACGACGCCGTCATCGAACTCTTCAATCAGGTGCTGGAGCAGGCCGACGATAAAGGCCTGCTCTCGGGCGAGCACTTCAGCGTGGACGGCACACTCATCCAGGCGTGGGCCGGCCACAAAAGCTTTGTGCGCAAAGACGGCGCATACGACGACAGCGACAGTGCCAACTTCAAGGACAAGAGCCGCAGCAACGACACGCACGTATCGAACACCGATGCCGATGCACGGTTGTACTGCAAAGGCGACAACGCCAGCCGGCTGCGCTTCATGGGCCACACCCTCACCGACAACCGCCATGGACTGATTGCGAACGCCATGGTCACCACCGCCAATGGCTTCGCCGAGCGCGAAGCGGCCAAGGCGATGATTAACGATGCCCGGCAAGCGGCAGACAATCCGCAGGCAGAAATCACGCTGGGTGCCGACAAGGGCTATGACGCCCAAGAGTTCATTGATGCCCTGCAGGAAATGAACGTCATCCCGCACGTCGCGCAGAACACCTCGGGACGGCGCTCGGCTGTACCAGATGCCATCGCGGCCAGCGAGGGCTACGCCATCTCGGTACAAAAAAGAAAACTCATCGAGCAAGGCTTCGGCTGGGCAAAGACCGTCGGACCTATCCGCCAGGTGATGGTGCGCGGGTTGAAGAAAGTTGATCAGATGTTTGTGCTGACCATGACGGCCTACAACCTCACGCGCATGCGCACGCTGGGGAAGATCCGTCTACAGACGGCGTGAAGGGCGGGAAATGCGGGGAAACCGGACTCAAAAGGTCTAAAAAAAGCCCCAAGAGGCTGAAAATTTCATAATGCGAACGAGTGAAGTGGAAATCAAATTTCCCCGAGCAAGGTGTCACGAATGTGTGCGGGATATTTCAGCAGCCTGTTATTCCCATTATTCCCGTTTTATGCCACACTTGAATTATGGATATTGAATTCCCTATCCGTCGCATCCGTTTGAAAGTCCTCAAGGAGGGGACATGTTATGAACAAATGTAAAAAATATTCTAAAAATTTGTTTCTGCCAGTACTAATCGGCATTTTTTTATCCGGCGGCGCAATGGCTGCCTCTGTTCAGACGCCGGTATACCTTGGCAACGCTGATACTTTTTCGATTCTGAGCCAAACCGGAACCACCAACGTTTATCGATCCGCTATTGTTGGGGATGTTGGGGCGAGCCCCATCACCGGTGCAGCTATCCTCCTCACCTGCGGGGAAGTGACGGGGAATATATACGCTGTCGACGCGGCTGGCCCCGGCCCCTGCGCGGTGACTAACCCTAGCTTCCTGAGCTTGGCTGTGGGCGACATGGGATACGCGTACGACGACGCGGCGGGACGCGTTTCACCCGATTTCATTGAGCTGGGCGCCGGTGAGATTGGCGGACTAACCCTCACTCCTGGCCTCTACAAATGGACTACGCCTCTTTTAATTTCCACGGATGTCACGCTCTCGGGTGGCCCGGACGATGTTTGGATATTCCAGGTGGCAGGAACGCTAGACCAGGCCAACGCTACGCGAGTGACGCTGGCCGGTGGCGCCCGGGCCAAGAACATCTTCTGGCAGGTCGCTGGCGCGGCGACTCTTGGAACCAATGCACACTTTGAGGGCATCATACTGGGTAAAACAATGATCGCCGTGAACACTGGAACATCGGTCAACGGTAGACTGTTGGCACAGACTGCGGTCACTCTTCAGATGAATGCGATTACCGAGCCCGCCAAGTAAGGACGCATGCCGCTCATGTGGGTTTGACATCTACCCACACAGGTAATATTTTAAAAGGGTTACAGATTTCGGTCTGTAACCCTTTCTTTGGTTCTGTCGGGCGTTGTTGAATAAATCAGTTTTTAGCATTAAAAGTCTGTTAAAACAAAAAAATAACAACAAAAATGGTAAAAAAAATGGGCTCAGATACGATTATTTTTCCGGTCAGCCAACTGCTTGTATGTCCGATACCACTCCACCCATTTCCCAATCCCATACTGTAGCGTCGTCGCTGGCTTGAAACCCGTATCGCGAACCAGCTCGTCAATATCTGCGTAGGTGGCCTGCACGTCGCCGTCCTGCATCGGCAGGAAATTCTTTTTCGCGGTCTGTCCGAGGGCGGCTTCGATGGTGCCGATGAAGTCCATCAGCTGCACCGGGGTGTGGTTGCCGATGTTGTAGACGCGGTAGGGCGCGTGGCTGGATGCCGGGTCCGGATTCTTGTGGTCGAAGTCGGGGTTGCCCTGCGGGATGCGGTCGAGCACTTTGACGGTGCCGTCGGCGATGTCGTCGATGTAGGTGAAGTCGCGCATCATGTCGCCGTTGTTGAAGACGTCGATGGTGCGGTCTTCGAGGATGGCGGAGGTGAACAGCCACGGCGACATGTCGGGCCGGCCCCATGGGCCGTAGACGGTGAAGTAGCGCAGTCCGGTGGTCGGCAGGCCGTAGAGGTGCGAGTAGGTGTGCGCCATCAGCTCGTTGGCCTTCTTGCTGGCGGCGTACAGGCTCACCGGGTGGTTGACCGGGTCGTGGGTGGAAAACGGGATCTTGGTGTTGGCGCCGTACACGCTGGATGAGCTGGCGTAGACGAAGTGCTTGACGCCGTGGTGGCGGCAGCCTTCGAGCAGGTTGGCAAAGCCGACGATGTTGGACTGCACGTAGGCGTGCGGATTTTTTAGTGAGTAGCGCACGCCGGCCTGGGCGGCGAGGTTGATGACGGCATCGAAGTGTCCTTTTTCGAACAGGTCTTCGGTCATCATGCGGTCGGAGATGTCTTCCTTGACGAAGCGGAAGTTGGGATAGGGCTTTAACTGTTCCAGCCGTGCCAGCTTCAGCGCCGGGTCGTAATAATCGTTGAGGTTGTCGATGCCGACCACTTCGTCGCCGCGTTTGAGCAGGATGTGCGCGACGTGCATGCCAATAAATCCAGCGGCACCGGTGACCAGCACTTTCATGTGTCTTCTCCCAGAATTTGGCGAGAGTTTAGCAGTCCGCCTCCCGCTTCCCATAAAATCACGCCATGTCACTTTTCCTGCAACGCGCACTGTATCAATTGCTGCTTTGGCTGGCGCTGCCGTTGATCCCGCTGCGGCTGCTGGTGCGCGGGATCAAAGAACGTGGGTATTGGCGCCATATTCCAGAACGCTTTGGGTGGATGGGCGCGCTGCCGAATCAGCCGGTGTGGATGCATGCGGTGTCGGTAGGCGAGGCGCGCGCGGCAGCACCGCTGGTCGAAAAATTGCTTGCGCAAACGCCCGCCCCGCC
>JBKJIS010000128.1:0-3041 GCA_046598305.1 Thiobacillus sp. | reverse complement strand
GGCTATGCCACCAAAATCCGGACGTGCCCGGCCTTGCCGTATGCGCCGATTTTCTTGTCGGCGGTGACGAGACATAGGCCATGTATGCGCGCTGCGGCGATCAGGAACCGGTCTGCCGGGTCGCCATGTGGGCTGCCTGGCAGTTGCGTACTTTCCAGCGCGGTCTCGGCATCGAGTGCTTGCAGGCGGATACCCGGAATCGACATGGTGCGGCGCACCCATTCACGGACGGGCGCGGACAGGCTGATTTTTCCTTTCGCGCACAACATGCCAACTTCCCAGACACTGACAGCATTAACATGCAGCCGGTGCTCAATTCTGGCGCGATCAATGGCCGCCAGGGTGGCGGGGCTCAAACGCCCGGTCACGCCTTCCGCATACCAAAGCCAGACGTGGGTATCCAGCAGCAAACCACCCATGTCAGCGGTTTCTCTTGGGTTTGAGATCGGCATAGAGGGCGTCTTCATCTCCGGTTTCCGCAGACCAGGCTTCATCCAACGGCGCGACGATGTCTCCGTGGAGCGTGACCGTTCCCTTCATGTAGCCGAACATGCTGGCGGGCACTTCGTTTTCGATGGGCACCAGCTTCACCAGCGGTTTGCCGCGTTTGCTGATAATCAGCGGCTCATGCGTGGCGGCGACTTCGTCGATCAGTTTCAGGCACTTGGCTTTGAACTCGGCGGCGTTGATGTTCATGTCCATTCCTTGGTGACCATATCGAGTGGTCATGTTAGACCTGTCTCTGGCCGGAAACAACCCGGGCACTGGCGAGCATGGGGTGTTTCCGGGCCAACCGGCACACTGCAAATCCTACCCTCGCCAAGGCTCAAAACCTGAGCCTGCCGGAAACCCTTATTCATAAAGCCTTCCCGCCTGATCAAGCAGATTTTTGACTGCGGTTCTGAGGGAATCGGGGGCGACGACCTCCACATCCGGCCCATATTTGAGGATGTCCATGATGAGTTCTTTGTCGTTGGAATACGGCACGCAGAGTTCAAACCGCCCATCGTCCAGCCAGCGGGTTGTTTGCTGCGGGTGCCAGGTTTCATTGGCAACCCAGCGGGCGCGGCGCGCGGTGAAATGCAGCACGGCGGTGGCGGTGGGTTTGCCGGCGAAGATGCCGTAGGCGCTGCCGAGTTCTTTGTCCAGGGCGGTATCCGGGATGGCTTTGGCGGGTTTGTTCAGTGCGCTTGCGTGGCGGATGGATTCGACGGCAAAGATGCGCAGCGCTTTTTTGTGGTGGCACCAGGCGTCGAGGTACCAGTTGTCGCGATAGTGGGCGAGGCGCTGGGGGGAGACGGTGCGTTGGCGGGTTTCGTCGCGGTCGCGGTTGTAATAGTCGATGACGAGGCGTTTGCGTTGCAGGACGGCGCCGGCGACGGTTTGAAAGTGGCGCAGGTCTTTGGTGCGCGCGGCCATGGCAAGGATGCGGATGCGTTTGGGCGCTTCGCCGCTGCCGAGGTGCGCGGCGCCAAGCAGTTGGTGCAGGCGGTTTTGCAAGGGGCGCAGGTGGTCGTCCAGCAGGCCGGGCTGAAGGGTGTGCAACAACTGGTTGAGGGTGACGAGGGCGAGCAGTTCTTCGGCGGTGAACCACAGGCCGGGCAGGTGGTGGTGGCCGTCGGCGGTGTCGTAGCGATAGCCGCCACGTTCGGGGTCGTGAATCAGCGGGGCGCCGAGGCGGTCGCGCAGGTCGGCGATGAGCCGGGTAAGGGTGGAGCGGGCGAAGCCGTGCGTGTCGATCAGCGCGGATCGGAGGATGCCGGTGCGTCGCCCGTCCAGCAGGCGATGCAGTCGATAGAGGTCGTCGAGTTTGCTCAAGGATTCCGGTGGCGCTTGTTGGTTTTTTCTCCGCGTGTCCGGTGTTGCTTGTGTTTGTTATGGCCTCAGTGTCGTGCAATGCGGTGTATTCGGCAAGCAACTGCAATGGCGATCAGAGGTAATGGCTTCTCGTTGATGGCGCACCGCGCGTATCGTGATGGTCGTCTGATTTTCGATTTCAAATAGCGCGACGTAATTCATGCACCCCATTTCTAAATGATTAATCATTTTTTTGTGGTGGCTATTTTTTGTTTTGCCATCAATGAAGAGATCGGCTTTGCAACGGGGGCCCCAGTTGGTGCGGTGCGGGCGGCACCGCCGGCTCAGAGGCCTGCGGTGCCCCATGCCATCCTGCATCAAATTTTTCGAGTTCGCCATTTTTGATTTTTGTAACATAATTCAAGCATGAGTGAATCGACAAAATCCCCCTGTGGCGGACCGCGCCCCGGGGCTGGCCGCCCGCCCAGCGAGCCCACCAAGGTGATCCGCCTGCCGGTGCGTCTGGTGCCAGCGGTACAGGCTTTAGCCGCGGCCCCACCCGGGACGCGAATGCCTCACCCCAATGCCACGCACCTGTCGCTGCCGATGTTTGGCCACAAGGTACGGGCGGGCTTTCCGTCACCGGCCGACGACTATGTGGAGGCATGGCTGGATCTGAACGAACACTTGGTGGAGAACAAGGACGCGACCTTTTTTGTGCGGGCAACGGGCGACTCGATGACGGGCGCGGGGATACAGGAAGGCAATCTGCTGGTGGTGGACCGTGCGCTGGAAGCCAGGCACCGCGACATTGTGATTGCGGTGGTGGATGGCGAGATGACGGTGAAGCGGCTGGACAAGCGGCGCGGGCGGATTCGCCTGCTGGCCGAGAACCCTGCCTATGAGCCGATCGAATTTCAGGATGGGCAGGAGCTGACGATCTGGGGTGTGGTGACCAGTGTGATCCAGCGGTTCAAGCGATGACGTTTGCACTGGTCGACGGCAATAACTTTTACGTCTCCTGCGAGCGGGTGTTCAACCCCCGGCTGGAAGGCCGGCCCATGGTGGTGCTCTCCAACAATGACGGCTGTGTGGTGGCGCGCAGTGCCGAGGTGAAGGCGCTGGGAGTGAAGATGGGGGTGCCGTGGTTTCAGCTGAAAGACCTGGCCGCTCGCCACAACATTCTGGCGCTGTCGAGCAACTACACGCTCTATGCCGACATGAGTAACCGCATGATGGGGGTG
>JBKJIS010000138.1:0-7105 GCA_046598305.1 Thiobacillus sp. | reverse complement strand
CTGGTGCAGTTTCCCATTGTTAACGCATCCATCGATGGGTCCGACATTGTCTGGCCGGCTGATGTCGACATTGGCATCGCCATTTCCAGTCCGCGCGGACTGGTGGTACCGATCCTGCGTCGCGCGCAGACCTTGTCGTCAGCACAGATCGAAGCGGGCATTGCAGATTTCGGACTGCGTGCACGAGACGCCAAACTCACGCTTGATGACCTTTCGGGCGGCACATTTTCCATTACCAATGGCGGCGTATTCGGATCACTGCTTTCCACGCCCATCCTCAATCCGCCACAGTCCGCTATCCTTGGCATGCACACCATTTTGGAGCGACCCATCGCTGAAAATGGTCAAGTGGTTATCCGGCCCATGATGTATCTGGCCCTCACCTACGACCATCGCCTGATTGATGGGCGCGATGCGGTGCAATTTCTGGTTGCAGTCAAGGCTGCGCTGGAGGCACCCGAGGCCTTGTTGTCGGCTGTTTAGATCGATGATGCCGGCTTGAGGGCACCCTTGAATGATGCTTGCTGAAACCAAAAAACAAACCATGTCCCACTCTACTCAAAACCTCATCGAAGTCAGCGACCTGCATTTTTCGTATGAGGATAATTCCGTACTCAAAGGCATCAATCTCAGCATTCCACGGGGTAAGCTGGTGGCCATACTGGGTGTGAGTGGGTGTGGCAAGACCACGCTTTTGCGCCATCTGGGCGGGCAACTCAAGCCGTCTCAAGGCAGCGTGACCTTTGATGGGCAGGTGGTGCATGAACTCAACAATGACGCTCTTTACGCTATCCGCCGCAAGATGGGGATGATGTTTCAGGTTAGCGGCTTGTTCAGCGATTTATCTGTGTTTGAAAATATTGCTTACCCGATGCGCGAGCATACCGACCTGCCGGAGGAACTCATTCATGACCTGGTCTTGATGAAACTCCACGCCGTGGGTTTGCGTGGGGCGCATGCAATGCGCACCAGCGAGCTATCAGGTGGCATGGAGCGGCGGGTGGCTCTGGCCCGGGCGATTGCGCTCGATCCCATGCTGATCATGTACGACGAGCCGTTTGCGGGTCTTGACCCGATCTCGCTTACGACTATTGCCAGCTTGATCCGGCGCCTCAATGATGCGCTCGGACTGACCTCGATTGTGGTTACGTACGATGTATCGGAATCGCTCAAAGTCGCCGATTATGTCTATTTCATTCACGATGGCGTGGTGGTGGCTGAAGGCAATGCGGCTGAACTGGCCGATTCAACCGATCCGTTTGTCCGTCAGTTTGTCGATGCCAAGCCCGATGGCCCGGTGGCGTTTCAGTACCCAAGCCAGCCCTTCGGGGAAGAATTGGAAATCAGCCGCCCCTTGCCCGGATAATTGCTGGCTGCATGTGAAATTTGGACCGCATAAGGTTCAGATAACCCGGAATAGGCCGATATTTCCTTTATTGAATCGAATGACGTGAACTAGCGGTGATCCGGACATACGCCCCTCTCAGAGAAGCGCAAACGTGAGCTTGCCTTCAGCCCATGGCAACGTCGACAGAGTTGACTATGCGTCCTTGCGTGCGTTGGTGGTAGACGATTACCCCGGCATACGCAGTGCATTGCGGCTGACGTTGTCCAACTTCGGCGTGACCAAGGTACAACTGGTGTCTAACGCTGCCGAGGCTATCTATCAGGTAAAAAAAGGGCATTTCGACTTCATCCTGTGCGATTTCAACCTGGGTGATGGCCGAGATGGCCAGCAACTGCTCGAAGAGTTGCGCCATAGCCAACTGATTTCCGTCAAGACTGTCTTCATGATGGTAACGGCTGAGTCCTATTACGAGAAAGTGGCAGCAACAGCCGAACTCGCGCCAGATGACTATATGATCAAACCGTTCAGTGCAGAACTCCTGCGCGGTCGACTGGAAGGCATTCTGCTCAAAAAACGGGCATTTAAAGAGGTCTACCGGCATTATCTTGCTCACGACATCGAAGCGGCGATAACGGCGTGCAATCAACTGGTCCACGACAAACCGAAATACGTGGTGGATGCCTTGCGATTCAAAGGCGAGTTGCTGGTCACGCTGGGGCGTTTTGAAGAAGCCGAAGCGCTCTATCAGCAAGTGATTAAAATGCGCGCCATCCCGTGGGCACGTTTGGGCCTTGCCCGCGCGTTTCACCTGCAAAAAAAAGATGAAGCCGCAGAAGAGGAGCTGCGTGATGTGCTGGACAAGGCCCCGGAAATGGTCGCAGCTTATGACCTGCTCTCGGATGTTTGTTTGTCAAAAAAGGATCTGCCCGGCGCTCAGACTGCTCTGCAACAAGGGGTGGCCATTTCAGGAAAGACCGTTCGTCGGCAACAGAAACTAGGCGAGATTGCCCACGCCAACGGTGATCTGGATGCCGCACGTGTTGCCTTTTCCAATGCACTGGAAAAGGGGCGGCATTCGATATTTATCACCCCGTCCGATTTTGGCAATCTCTGCCGGGTGCAGGTAGAGCAGGGCGATCTTGATGGCGCTACCACCACGCTCAAGCGAAACAAAAGCACCTTGCAGTCGAGCCCGGAGGGCAAGCTGGTGACAGCGGTTACCCAGAGCATGGTGCATACCCAGGCGGGCAAGCTGGAAGAAGCCGTCAAAGCACTGGATACCGCTGCGGAGTTGCGCGCTGCGGGCACACGCGGCGATGCGCAGATGATGCTGGATCTGGCGGGTACCTGCATGGCCAGTGGTCGTTTTGATGAAGCCGATGGCATTGTTGCCGAAGTGGCAAAAAATGCCCACGACAGTGAAGCGCTATTGGCCAAAGCCCGAAAAATATACGACGCAGCGGGTCGAAGCGATGTGGGCGCAGGGGTGCTCGCTTCGGCCACCTCTGGTGTGCGCAAGCTCAACAATGAAGGCGTGGTGCTGGCGCAGCGTGGCGACTATAAAAATGCTGTCGACAAGTTGATGACCGCTTGCAGCGAAGCACCTTACAACCCACGCATCATGATGAACGCCGTATGGGTCATACTCAAATACATCGACCAGGTCGGCATGGATGAAACCATGATCGAAGCTGCGCGCGGCCATCTGGCCGAAGCGGAGCGACAGGCGCCGGGTCATGGCCGCCTGTCTGGCTTACGTCTGCAACTGAAAGAAGTCGAAACCCGTTTTGGCGTCAACCGGGCGAGTTCAGCATGAAATTGGAAGGCAGCGATTTCTATGCAGCGCTGATTCATGAGCTGAAGAACAACCTGAGCTTGCTGTCTATGACAATCGACAGCATTCCGACGCAGGGTGATCCAACGCATGATGCGCCCATTGATTCAGCAAGGCTGCAGTGCCAGGAAGTGGTCGACAGACTGCAGCAGGCACTGTTGATTTACAAAGCATCCAATCAGCCCATTCAACCCAATATCGATGCCTATTCTCCACATGATCTGCTTGATACGATCAAGGCACGGGCTGTATTTTTGTCGCGCGGGCGACTCCAGGTCCAGCTCGACATAGCATTGGACACACCAGAAATATGGTTTTTTGACCGCGACCTGATAGAGATGGCCTTGATCAATGCCATTCATAATTCCCTGAGCTACGCGCGCGCTGGCATCGGCATCAAGGCGAAATTGATTGAGGGCTGCCTGGCATTGATCGTGTGCGATGACTCGGCGGGATACCCCGAACACATCCTGGCCAGCGTGGAGACAAATAGGCCTTATCGTGCCAGTGGAACTGGTCTGGGCCTGCAATTTTCCAGACTGATTGCGCAGAGCCACCAGAATCAGGGTCGCACCGGTGAACTCCGATTGCACAATGACGCGGGTGCAGTGTTTTGCCTGCTTTTACCCTGACAAGACAGCCTGGAGTTCTCTCCGCTAATCCTTTACCAGACCCACAGTTGATTCAGCGGTCGTTCTGTTTATGCCAATCTGAACCACACAATATTCGTTCTGCTCGTCGACAGGCGAGGGGTCATCCGCGCAATTGCAGCCAGAAATCACACCCGTATAAAAAATCCCGGCTCTGACGCGGATGCATTCGGGTGCCTCCGTGACACCGAGGATCATTACCTGAATGGGCCGCTCCGAGACATGGCTGGTTGCCGCCAAACCTTGTTGCAACGGCAGGTGTTGCCCATCGAGTTTTTCAACTTCCTGTTTGAACACATCTCTGAACTTGGACGAGCCCCAAGCATTTAAGGATTCAGGTAGACGTAACATGCTCAGCTATACGTTAATTAGCACCCGGGGGTTGTGAATGAAAAACATCAGAATGAACCTTGTACAAAGCGGCCTATATGAAACCCGATTTCATTGTAACGTTGTGGCATATCGCAGGGTGAAGAAATCGTGACACCAAAGTCGAATCGACTTTCGCTCCGCACAGGCACCCTGACATCAATCACATCCGGGAGTTTCTGCACCCTTAATCCAGCCGACTCAGCCGCATAGCCATGGATGCCCTGGCAACAGCTAACGCGATTGTAAATATTCTAAAAATGCGGCTCATTCGTTCTTCTGATTCACGACACGAGTCAAGGGGTAAGCGAATCCAGACCTTGGCACTGACTGCAGGGAAATTGCAAGACCCGAATGGACAGCACAGCCCATATTAACGAACAATTACAATGGCCAGGCTGACCAACGCCGCGATGACCGTAACCGTGAAAATTCCGATAAGCCAGAGCATTCGAATCCGGTTGGCCTCAATGCGGTTGATCAACAGCGCATTCTGATCGGCAAGCACTTTGATCAGCTCAGACGACTTGAGCATCTGTGCGTGGAGATTATTCACATTGGTTTCAAGCGACACAACCCGTGCAGAGAGTGTTTCGATTGCAGCCGAGCCGGGTGTGTGCGGTGAGTGAGCTTGCTCAGAGATCGGCTCTGGTATGGGTGGCTTTCGCGAAACGGCTTTCCACAATTGCTTCGCGCCATCGGCAACCAGGGGCGCCGTACTGATCACCCCGGCCCAAGGCACCCCCTTTAACAGTGCAAGCCAAAATGCCATGAAACCTCCTTGCGTTATCTAACCTGAACTTTACATAATTTCCGTTGATCTTCAGGAAAGTCCACTGTAATCCGAAAAAATGACAAGCTTTGACAAGGGCTGGCTGAGATTTGGGCCGGCCGCATCATCACTCGATAGGGTGGTGTCGCCCTGGCGCATCACCCAGCCAAGGCCTTCTTCGGCGAGCAGGCACGCCAGAAAGCCGTAGTCGCTTTCCTGATATTGTACCGTCATCGGCCGGGCGGGCATGGCAGACATAAATGCTTCAACGTGACTGGCCAGTTTCCACTACAGTACGGTGGCCCCCACCACCTCGGTAATTGTTGCTGGCGCTGTGGCTGACTGCGGTAATCAGGAATTCATGGTCGCTGCTAGAGTCACACAGCGCCTCGCTCCACGCATTCAGCACCTTATGCATTGGTCAGACAGCCGCCACACCAAGATAAAGTTGAACTTTTCGCCAGATTGGAATCCAATCACGCATCTGTAGGATTCAAGATTCACTAGCGGTAGCTCTGGTTGTCCACTTTTCCTTGATATTCGATGGGTCGGGCATGTTGCCCAAATAGGTTTATTTAAGGAAATGAAAATGGAAACAGGTATTGTCAAGTGGTTCAACGACGCTAAAGGCTTTGGTTTTATTACCCCGGATAGCGGTAGCGCTGATCTCTTCGCGCACTTCTCGGCGATTCAGGCAGGGGGCTTTAAGACCCTGCAAGAAAACCAGCGCGTCAGCTTTGACGTGACGGATGGCCCCAAGGGCAAGCAGGCTTCAAACATCCAGGCTGCGTAAACACACAGGTGGTTGAAACAAAAAACCCCGGTTCGCCGGGGTTTTTTGTTGCCTGCGTCGGACGGGCTAAAGCTGCTTATCCCCGTAACCGAACCCGCCTTTCTACCGTGAGCACTTCGCCGGACGCATCCATCACCGCATACAGCCGGGGCTGCGGGCGGCCAGCCCATGATGGACCAGGAATGGGGCTGTCCAGGTACACCACCTGCGCGCCGTCGAATTGCTTTTCGACCTGCCCGTGGGCGATCAGGTCGTTGAGTGCGGCGATGGAGATCCCGCGCTGTTTCATGTGGCTAAAGGCGAGGGCGCTGATTTTTCCGAGTTTCATCATGGGGATTCTCCTGTTTGCCTGTGCGGGGCCTGCTGGTGTGCTGGCCGCGCGCATTGGCATTTTTCGAATTCGGTATCTATACTGTATAAACATACAGTAAACGTACTGTACATGCATACAGTATCCAGAGGAAGCCCCATGCAAGAATTAACGCGCCGCCAGGAAGAAATCCTGAACCTGATCAAGGCGTGGATCGAGACTACCGGCAGCCCGCCGACGCGTGTCGAAATTTCACAGCACTTTGGCTTTAGTTCGCCCAACGCCGCCGAGCAGCATCTCAAGGTGCTGGCGAAAAAGGGCGTGCTGGATCTGGTGCCGGGGGTGTCGCGCGGGATTCAGGTCAAGGGCGGCAGCGGCCTGCCGGTGGTGGGCCGGGTGGCGGCGGGCAGCCCGATCCTGGCGCAAGAACACATCGAACGGCATGTCCAGATCGATGCCGCGCTGTTTTCACCGCGCGCGGATTATTTACTCAAGGTGCAGGGTATGAGCATGAAAGACGCCGGCATTCTGGATGGGGACCTGCTCGCGGTGCATCGTAGCGCCGAGGCAAAAGCCGGGCAGGTGGTGGTGGCCAGAATCGGCGATGAGGTCACCGTCAAGCGCTTTGCCAAGCACGGCCACATCGTGCAGCTGCTGCCAGAAAACCCCGACTTTGCGCCGATCGAGGTTGATCTCACCCGCCAGGAGTTGGTGATCGAAGGCATTGCCGTTGGGGTAATTCGCAGCGGGAAGGCCTTGTAAGGGGGCCTGCAGGGGCATGGGCGTGCATGTTAAAGCAGCAGCCAAACGGCAGAGGTTTGGATGGGGCGGCCTCACGACTCGAATCCAAGCTGCCCGACGGTTCGCTGGACTTGTTTGAGGCGATGGCGCGCCCTTACTTCTCCGCGTCGGGCACAAACCTCAACACGTTGCCGTTGATGCAGTAGCGCTTGTGGGTGGGCGCGGGGCCATCCTCGAAGACGTGGCCGAGGTGGATGCCGGAACTGGCGCTGCGCACTTCCACTCGCG
>JBKJIS010000054.1:0-8160 GCA_046598305.1 Thiobacillus sp. | reverse complement strand
AAATGCAATTCAGCATGCTCGGTCACACGCGATTGGACGAACAGCGTGGTCTGCGCCGGATCAACGCCGGCAGCAAGCCAGTCGATCACCATGTCGCGCACGTTCTCCTCAATCACGCCCGGTGTGTCGTAGTGCGTGGTCAGCGCATGCCAGTCGGCCACGAAAAACAGGCACTGGTATTCGTTCTGCAGACGCAGCCAGTTTTTAAGCACGCCATGGTAATGGCCAAGGTGTAAACGCCCGGTGGGGCGCATGCCGGATAGAACGCGATCGGAATACATGGATAGGTTTGGGCGCGAGTTATAAAGAATGAGTGATCAGGACAGTACGAACTGGATCAAGCCAAGCAGTTGAGTCGAATCCAGTCCGGTAAGCAATGCAATGATGCCGATGAGCAGGCTGATGAGTGGCCACAGAATGGTTCCGAGGATACCGGTGAACAACAGACCCAGCAAAATGAACAGGCCATAGGGCTCGAGCCTGGCAAACTGCATCGCCTGCTTCATGGGTAACAGGCTGACAGCAATCCGACCGCCATCCAGCGGCGGTAGCGGAATGAGATTCAAGGCCATCAGGATGACATTAATGAACACGCCGGCCGCGCCCATCAGCATGATCGGGGCGGAGAGAAATCCATTGCCCAGTGCATGTCCCACCTGAATCATCAGCGCCCAGAATACGGCCATGACGAAATTCATCCCCGGCCCGGCTGCCGCTACCCAGAGCATATCCTGCTTGGGGCGGCGCAATTGGGCAAAGTTAACGGGCACGGGCTTGGCCCATCCGAACAAAATCGCGCCTCCGCCTAACAGCTTGCTGGATACCAGAATAACCAGCGGAACGATAATGGTTCCAACAAGGTCGATGTGCTTGAGCGGATTGGCCGTGATGCGGCCCGCCTCTGCCGCTGTCATGTCGCCAAAAAAACGCGCTACATAGCCGTGCGCCGCTTCGTGCAGGGTGATGGCAAATATCACCGGCAAGGCAAAGATGGCGATTTTCCCAATGAGCGTGAGTTCTTCCATTCGCCTCAGACCTCGAAGTCGGACACATCGCCCTTGCCGTAGCGAATCACGGCGGGGATGTCGGTGGTGAGGTCGATCACAGTGGTGGGGGTGAGGCCACACGCCCCTCCGTCTATCACCAGTTCAACCAGATGCTCCAGGCGCTCGCGAATTTCCCACGGCTCGGTCAGCGGCACGTCTTCACCTTCCAGTAACAGGGTGGAAGACAGAATGGGCTCGCCCAACTCTTCCAACAGCGCCTGCACAATGGAATGCCCAGGTACGCGCAAGCCGATGGTGTCGTTTTTTTTGTGTAGCAGCCGCTTCGGCACTTCACGCGTACCCCTCAAAATGAAGGTGTAAGGGCCGGGGGTGTGCGCCTTCAGCAGGCGAAACTGGTTGTTATTTACTTGTGCGTAGCGTCCCAGTTCGGATAGATCGCGGCAGATCAGGGTCAGGTCATGCGCGCTGTCGAGTCCACGCACTGCCAGCAGCTTAGTCGCAGCCTCCTTGTCGCCGACTTTACAGCCCAGCGCATAACAAGAGTCAGTCGGATACACAATCACGCCGCCACGCTTGATGATGTCGACCGCCTGCTGGATCAGCCGAAGCTGTGGATTGTCGGCATTAATGTTAAAAAATTGCGCCATAAGTACTCAAGCGGTAGAAAAGGAAGAGTGGTGTTCAAGTTCGGGCCAATTTTGCCAGACCGGTTGGCAATAATGAGGCAACGCCGGGAGACAGCCGATATCGACTCCTTCGCCCGGTGCGTGAAAATCCGCACCGCGTGAGGCCTTGAGACTAAAAGCGCGCGCCAGGTCAGCAAACTTGCCGTATTCGGAAGGATGATGACTGCCGGTGATGACCTCGATGCCCTCGCCGCCCAGCGCACGAAAGTCATTCAGCAACACAACGAGCTGATGCGCCTTTAAAGAATAGCGCCCGGGATGCGCGATCACCGCCATGCCGCCGCTGGCGCGAATCCAGGTCACTGCGTTTTCCAGTGAAGTCCATTCGTGGTCGACATAACCGGGATGGCCCGGTGTCAGAAAGCGTTTGAACGTGGTGCGCATATCCGGTGCATGACCCTGCGCCACCAGCCAGCGCGCAAAATGGGTACGCCCCACCATTTGCTTGTTGGCCGCATAACTGTCTGCACCTTCATAGGCGCCGGCAATACCGTGTCGCGCCAGGTCGGCCGCCATGCGCCGGGCCCGCTCCATCCGGCCCAGCCGGATGCTGTGCAAACCGGCAGCCAGTTCAGGGTGCAAGGGGTCGATACGCAGGCCGACAATATGAACCGTCTGGCCGCCCCAGCTTACCGAGATCTCTACCCCTGGAATCAGCATAATCCCCGCAGCCGCAGCTGCGACATGCGCCTCTGCCAACCCGGCCACATCGTCGTGGTCGGTCAGGGCGAGCACGTGCACGCCGTTGGCAGCCGCACGCGTGACCACCATGGTCGGAGACAAAACCCCGTCAGAAACACTGGAATGGCAATGCAGATCGATATTGAGCATCGATGGTCAGGTTCAGGGAACCAAGGGCCAAAGCACTTGGTCAGGAGGGAGAATCATAGCAAAATACACGACCTCTCGAATGAACGTAAGCGTTCTGCCCCTACATAATGAAAAAACTCCTGTTCGACCTGTTTCCCATTATTGTGTTTTTCATCGCGTATAAGCTGGGGGATTCCAACGCTGAAGCCACACGCGCTTTCATGGCAAGCCTGGGTTTGCCGCAACCGGTCGGCGGAATTGAAAAGCCAGGCATTTATTTCGCCACGCTGATTGCCATCGTTGCCAGCATTGTGCAAATCGGCTGGGTCAAGCTGCGCGGCCACCCGGTTGAAACCATGATGTGGGTCAGCCTGGGTATTATTGTGGTGTTTGGGGGCGCCACGCTCTGGCTGCACGACGAAAGCTTCATCAAGTGGAAACCCACCGTCCTTTACTGGATATTTTCCGGCATCATTTTTGGAGCCGCTGCGTTCGGACGTAACGTCATCAAAAACCTGATGAAGGCACAAATGGAACTTCCTGACCCGGCATGGAGTCGATTGAATGCGAGTTGGGGTGGATTTTTTGCTTTCATGGGGGTTGCAAATCTGATTGTTGCCTTCAACTTCTCTACTGACGCTTGGGTCAATTTCAAACTGTTTGGCAGTTTGGGGCTGATGCTGGTGTTTGTGATCGGCCAAAGCATGATGCTCACCAAATATATGGATCAAGCAGATCTGGACAAGGAAGAAAAACAATAATGCTTTATGCCATCGTCGGCCGTGATGTGTCCGACAGTCTCGACAAGCGCCTGTCCGTCCGCCCTGCGCACCTGGATAGATTGCACACCCTGCAACAGGCGGGGCGTTTGCTGCTGGCGGGTCCCTTCCCCGCCATTGACAGCAACGACCCTGGCCCCGCCGGTTTTTCAGGCAGCCTGATCGTCGCCGAATTCGATTCCCTTTCTGCCGCACAAGCGTGGGCAGAGTCAGACCCTTATGTTGCGGCTGGCGTTTATGCGACCGTCAGCGTCAAACCTTTCAAGAAAGTTTTCCCTACATGAGCACTGCTGATCAAATCCGCGAACGCCTCGCCGCTCTGGAACCCGAGTCCATTACACTGGAAGACGAAAGTGCCCAGCACAAAGGTCATGCTGGTGCGGCTTCGGGCGGCGGTCACTTTCGCCTCACATTGGTGTCCCCCAAATTCAGCACGCTTTCCACCCTCGCCCGCCACCGATTGGTTTACGAAGCCATGGGCGAGTTAATGCAGCGTGAAATTCACGCTTTGTCAATCACCGCTTTATCACCAGAAGAACTCTGAAAGGAATCCCTATTATGCGCGTCGCACTCCTCCCCGCTTTGATCCTGTTGGCCTTGTCCCCACTGGCTCAAGCCCAGGCTCCCGCCCCCACCCCTGCTATCGCCGACGCGACCAAGCCGCTCGCGGTGGTCAACGGCAAGGAAATTCCCGCCGTATATGGGGAATTGGTCAAGCGCGAAATGGCACAGGGCCAACCGGATTCCCCGCAACTCGACGCCCGCGTGCGTGAGTCACTGATTAACCTGGAACTGCTGTCTCGCGCTGCATTGGACAAAGGGCTCGACAAGGAACCCAAAATGGCCGCTGCACTCGACATGCGCCGTAAAGATCAACTCGCCAAGGCCTATCTGGAGGACTACGTCAAAGCCCACCCTGTAACCGATGCCGAAATTCAGACGGCTTACGACACGGCCAAGTCCAAAGCCGTAGAGCCGGAATATCGCGCACGCCACATTCTGGTGAAGACCGAAGCCGAGGCTAAAAAAATGATCGCTGATCTGGGCAAAAAAGCCAAATTCGAAGAGTTGGCGAAAAAATCCATGGATACGGGCTCAGCCAAAAATGGCGGCGCGCTGGACTGGTCAAACCGGGGTGCTTATGTGAAGGAATTCTCCGATGCCCTGGCTGGCCTGAAGAAAGGTGAAACCACCAAAACGCCGGTGAAATCACAATTTGGATATCACATCATCCGTCTCGACGACACGCGCCAACCGCAAATCCCTCCACTTGAGACTGTGCGGGGAGAAATCGTCAAACAAACCCAGCAATTGCGTGTGCGTGATGCCATCACATCCGTGCGCGCCAGTGCAAAAATTGAGTAATCCACTAATAATAAGTTATGCGGGGCTTCGCCCCGCTTTCATTTGACAGGGAGCCAAACATGGCCGGCAAAGAATATAACCACCTGCAAGACGTTTTCCTTAACACCCTGCGTAAAGATCGCATTCCGGTGTCAGTGTTTCTTGTCAATGGCATCAAGCTGATGGGACGAATCGAGTCATTCGATCAATTCGTGGTGCTGCTGAAGGGCCAGGATCAGCCCGCCCAGATGATATTCAAGCACGCCATTTCCACCATCTCGCCTTCCCGCGAAGTGGTAATGCCTCAACGCGACGCTGAAGCTTAAGCTTCAGCGTTGTTATTCAACATCGGCGGCCAGCAAACCGGCCGCCGTTCGCGTGTCCACCAGTACTGCAGCGCCTCCACGGTAAGCCTGTTTATAACGGGCTGTGATGGCGTCCAGTTTTTGCGTGTCCTTCAGATATACCACCACAAAGTCATTAGGATGAGCCGCTAACCAGGACTTCAAATCAGTCCCTTTCAATTCAACCAATGGCGCCTCAAGCCTGCCCAGAAATTGATATTGGGCATGATACCTGGCCGCATTGGCCACCGTCCTCCCTTCCGTCTGAACCTGCTTTATCGCCAGCGCCAAAGGCTTGATGTCATACAAAGGGTCAATCGATGGTGATGCTGCCAACTGCACCAAACTCATGGTCGCAGCACCCAGCAGCCCAAGCATCAGAACAGGCTGGACACCTCGTCGTACAGCAACCCACACCAGCAGTGCCATGAGCATGAGCACGATGCCAGGCCAAAGCGGTGGCAACGCAACAACCTGACCTTGTAGCGCAGCAATCTGTCCGCTACCCGCAACAATCAATGCCGCACCCAGCGCAGCCGCAAGCAAGGCAGGAAGGCCCACACGGGTGGGGTTCCAATCGGCCAGCACCCGTGCCGCCAGCAACGCAAAAGCCGGAAACATCGGCACCAGATAGTGCGGCTGCTTGCCGCTGATAAAAGAAAATGCGATGAACACCGGCAGCATCCAGGCAAGGCAAAAGCGCGTGCCGCGGTCTAGTCCACCCCGCCTGTGGTGCGCCAATGCCTTCCACAATCCAGGCCAGACAAACCAGGGAAACAACACCAGTGGCAGCAAGGGCAGATACCACCAGAACGGACGCCGGTGGGCAAAGGAATCCACCATGCGGTCGACGGTTTGCCCCCAGAATATCGCGTTGCGGTAGGCCTCGCCGCCAGACATACCGGCCGGCAATGCCCACGCCAGAGCAATCGCCGCACCCAGCAATACCGCCAGCACCACACCGCCAAACCAGCGTTTCCATTGCAGACCAGGCTGCCACCACAATGCCAGCACTGTGATCGGTAACAAATTGAGCAAGATGACCGGCCCCTTGGTCAGCACGCCAAAGCCAATTGCGATGCCCAGCATGATAAAGCCGCGCCGTTTTCCATCGGCCGCCACGAGAATGCCGTGCATGCCGACCAACACCCAAAAAGCCAGGAGCACATCGAACATGATTGAAGTGGAGAATAGAATCCACAACATCGCACTCACCAGAATCAACGCAGCCCTTCCGCCCAACCCAGTGTGCTGAGGCCAAAGCCGATGCGCCAACAGACAGGTCAGCAACAATGAGCCCGCAGAAAACAGCGGCAGCACCAGGCGCGGCCACCATTCATTCACGCCGAACACCGCCCAGCCGGCATGAAACATCCAGAACATGAAGGGCGGTTTGTGGCTATAGGGTTCGCCATTCTTGAACGGCACCAGAAAATCACCCCGCAACCACATTTCCCATGCTGCGCTCACATAACGCGTCTCGTCGATGGGGACCAGCGTGCGCGTGAGCAACGCCACGACGGTGAGTGCGGCCAGTAGCAGCAGACTTAACAGGAGCAACCCTCGCCCGGAAATCTCAGGTTTTGTTTGCAGATTCATTGAGCGCCCTTTCAGTTTCATTCAGTTCAGCATCGATCTTTTCGTCAAGACTCTGCCCATGCCGAAAACGGCGATAAAGCCAGGCGCCCAATCCCCCCGAAATCAGGAAAAGGCCGATGGCTAGAGAAAGTTTAAGCATAGGCGCGATAAGCACGCCGCTCCCCACCAGCGCAAAGACAAGCGTCTGTGGCAGATAGCCGAGAAAAGAGCCCAAAAAGAATGGGGCGGGCCGGATGCTCGAAATACCGGCGGCCAGATTGGTTAACATGTTGCTGCCAACAGGCAATAGCCGAATCAGCACCGTCATGGAAAATGGGTGAGCGTGGATAAAATGGTCGAAGCGCCCGGCACGCTCTCCCAACTTGGCACGCAACAAACCTTTGCCGAATAGACGTGCATATCCGAAACTCAACATGCATCCCACTAGCGCGGCCAGTGCTCCCAACAAGGTACCCAACTCGATGCTGAAAGCGTACCCTCCCAGAAACGCAATGATCTGCCGGGGCAATCCGATGGCGGTAAACACCCCGCCCATCAGCAGAAACAGCAAGGCACCATTCACCCCATGGCCGCGAACACGCGCATCAATCCAGGCTTCATTGACGCTGTTACCCAAGTCACTGGAATTGAACAGATAGCCCAATAACGCCAGGCTCAACATCAGCGCCAGGCCTTTCAGAATGACGCGTACTTTCATTTAAAGGTCGGAGTCGGATTCGATAACCGGCAGGCGCACCCGCCGTTGTAACCAGGCTACGCCAAACAGATCGACGATTCCTACCCACAACCGGTTGTGTACACCGTATTTCGAAGTGCCACGTTCGCGCGCACGATGGTGGACCGGAACAGATACCACGGCCCCGCCGTTACGCATGACCAATGCCGGCAGAAAACGATGCACGTGATCGAAGTTGGGCAAAGCCAGAAAGGTCTCGCGAGCAAACACCTTCAGCCCGCAACCGGTGTCCGGCGTGTTGTCCTTCAACAGTCGTGAACGCACCCCATTGGCGACTTTTGACGACAGGCGACGCAGAAAGGTGTCGATGCGCTTGGCACGCCATCCCGCCAGCAACTCCAGGTTATCCGGTTGTGTCGGGTCGGTCAGTTTAGCCAGTAGCGCCGGGATATCGGCGGGATCATTTTGCCCGTCGCCGTCCAGTGTGGCGATCCATTCATAACGCGCCGCTGTCACCCCTGTTGTCACCGCTCGGCTTTGTCCGCAAGATTCGCGATGGCGGATCACACGCAACATCGGAAACTCGGTTTTGAGTGTTTCCAGGCGTGCCTGTGAGGCATCGGTGCTGCCATCGTTGATGGTGATGATTTCGAACGTGGTGTTGCCGGATAATGCCGCGGCGATTTCGCGCACCAACGGCTCGACGTTGTCCTGTTCGTTCTTGATGGGTACAACCACGGACAGCCTGCCGTGGTAGTCATATTTCGGCATGTAGGGCGCGAGGTCGAATAGTGTTTGGCGGAGAGGGCGGGATTCGAACCCGCGTTAGGAATTAACCTAAACACGCTTTCCAGGCGTGCGACTTAAACCGCTCATCCACCTCTCCGAGCAGCCGCGCATTCTAATCGAGAGGCG
>JBKJIS010000186.1:0-2545 GCA_046598305.1 Thiobacillus sp. | reverse complement strand
CCGCAGCCCGTGCGAAGGTGAACGCGACCGTGCTCCAGCAAGCCGGAAGAAATCGGGCCGCGTCTTATAGAATCGGGTCTGAAATGAACCGCGAACAGGGATACAAATGATGGTTTTTCCCAAGATCGAGATTCCGGCGGGCGAGCGCGCCGACGTGCTGATTGTTGACGACACGCCGTCCAAGCTGGTGGCGCTGGTCGCCATCGTCTCGGGCATGGATCTGGAGGTCGTGACGGCAACCTCGGGCGAGCAGGCCCTGCGCCAGCTCCTCAAGCGGGATTTCGCCGTGATCCTGCTCGACGTCAACATGCCGACGATAGACGGCTTCGAGACCGCCACGCTGATCCGCAGCCGCCAGCGTTCGGAGCACACGCCGATCATCTTCGTCACCGCCGAGGCAAACTCGGAGGCCGAGCGCATCAATGGCTACACGCTGGGCGCGGTGGATTTCATCTACTCGCCGATCATTCCCGAGATCCTGCGTGCCAAGGTGCGGGTGTTCGTCGACCTTTTTTACCTTCAACGCCTGGCACTGCTCCACAACGAACAGCTGGAAAGCCTGGTGGCGCAGCGCACCGCTGCGCTGAACGAGGAGATCACCGAGCGCAAACGCACCGCGGCGGAGCTCCTCCGGTTCAAGAATGTCCTGGACAACACGTTGGACATGATTTTTATGTTCGAGCCGAAGTCCCTTCGCTTTGTTTACCTGAATCAGGGGGCGGTCCTGAGCATGGGTTATAGCCGGGTAGAGCTTCTTGGAATGATGACCTACCAGATCAAACCCCTTCTGCCCGAGCCAAAATTTCGGCGGCTCATAGCGCCCCTGCTCTCAGGAGAACAGCCATCGCTTCGTTTTGAGACGGTGCACCGGCGTAAAGACGACACCGATTTTCCGGTCGATTTTTTCTTGCAACTGGTAACACAGAGCGACGGAAGCGGCCTGTTTGTCGCGATCGTGCGCGACATCACCGAGCGCACAAAGATCGAGAAAATGAAGAGTGAATTCGTCTCGGTGGTGAGCCATGAACTGCGTACTCCCCTGACTTCCATTCGCGGTGCCTTGGGCCTGGTGAACGGCGGGGTGGCGGGCGAATTGCCGGACAAGGCGAAAGGGTTAATCCAGATCGCGTGCAACAACAGCGAACGTCTGCTCACCCTGATCAACGATTTGCTGGAAGTGGAAAAAATCACCTCGGACCATATGGAATATGAGCTGAAACCCCACCGGCTCACTGCGCTGATCGAGCAGTCTATCGAAGCGAACGCGTCTTATGGCAAGCAGTATTCGGTGCGCTTTAATTTCAGCACCGCGGCACCGCAGGCCATGATCCAGATCGATTCCGCCCGCTTCGGGCAGGTGCTCTCCAACCTCTTATCCAATGCGGCCAAGTTTTCTCCGCCCGGCGGCATGGTGGACATCAAGGTATCCAGCGCGGATGGATGGATTACGACTGCAGTATCCGATCAGGGTCCAGGCATACCTGCTGAATTTCACAGCCGTATTTTTCAGAAATTTTCTCAGGCAGACTCTTCTGACACGCGGCAAAAAGGCGGTACCGGTCTTGGCTTGAGCATTAGCAAAGCCTTGGTTGAAAACATGGGGGGACGGATTTGGTTCGACACAGGCAATGGCAAAAGCACCACGTTTTATGTGGCGTTCCAAGCCGAGCCTGCAGAAGCGTAACGCAGTGGTTTTGTCTGAAGAATTAGAACTTCGAAACATGCACTAAGCTCGTAACTTGTGTTAAGTCTGGCATCCATTGTTCTGACTCAATGTGCAGAACCAAGCCAGTAGCCACACCATGAAGAACTCCTGGCCCGGACAAGCATCCGACCCTGGCGCCTTGCCGGCTTCCCCCTTGCGGCGCCTGCAGTCATGAAGAGGGGTAAAAGGGGAAAGAGGGAAAGAGGACGCTACCCTTTATGGTGTCAAATGATACATATAAGGAAAGCGCCCCCTTTATCTGCCAACAATGAACCTAAATCCGGCAGTTGCCCCGAGCCTGAATCGGTAAAAACCCAGCACTGACGCGGACTTGCGCAGATTTGACACACTCACCCAATAGGTGAATCAAAACGCAAGCGAGAAGTGGCCCTCGCGACCGCGGCGGCCATGGCGGTAGACACATTGGGCGGGCGCATGCACGTGCGCTGGGACGAAGGTAGGTGCGCAAGCCACGCCCAACGGTCAACTGGTGTTCTTTGCCGAGTTTTTGGCAACCGCTGGCATCTTTGAGCGCTGGGTAGAAGACTGCCCCCTGGCCTATACCAGTCCCAATGCCCCGAGCAAGCGAGACGTGCTTGGAACACTGCTGCTGGCGATCCTGGCCGGGCACAAACGCTACGCCCACATCACCGCACTGCGCGGCGACGCGGTAGCGGCACAAGCCCTGGGGATGCGCCGGGTCATCAGCGAAGATGCCATGCGCCGCGGCCTCGCGCGCATGGACGAGGAGCAAAGCCGCAAGTGGCTGCGCCCCGCACTGATGCGCAGTGTGAGGGACGCCTTGGACCGCCCCTGGATACTGGACATTGATGCCACCAT
>JBKJIS010000147.1:0-8489 GCA_046598305.1 Thiobacillus sp. | reverse complement strand
CCTTCGACAACGTCAACGATTACCACGGCTTTTCCATGACCGGCATCAGGGACATCACGGATACGGCTGTGGCCGGATTGAATGCCTATACCGCGGCGATCCAGGTGCAGCCGGCCGGCGTCTTCAACGGCATCCCCGACGGCGAAACCCTGCTCGTGACCGTCACCGTCACCGCCCCGGGCAACCCTGGCGTCATTCTTTCCGGCACCCGCACGCGTTATGCGCCCAACTTATAGAAATGCCGGCTTCAGCCTGATCGAGATGATTATCGTCATCGCGATCACCGCCATCGTCGGTTCGATGGTGGCGGTGTTCTTGCGCGTTCCATTGGAAAGCTACGTCGCCCAGGATCGCCGCGCCCGTCTCACCGACACGGCCGATACCGCGCTGCGCCGCATCAGCCGCGACATCCGGCTGGCGCTGCCCAACAGCGTGCGCGTCACCCCGGTGGTCGGGGGCGGCGTGACCGTGTTCTATCTGGAATTTCTCGGCACCCGCAGCGGCGGGCGCTATCGCGCACAGGGCGGGGGGGATTTCCTGGATTTCACGGCCGCCGACAGCAGTTTCGATGTGCTTGGGCCCGCCATCGCCATGCAGGCCGGCGACCGTATTGCCGTGTACAACCTGGGCATTCCAGGCGCCAACGCCTGGGCGGGCGAAACCCTCACCGACTACGCTGGGGCGGCCGGCAGCGTGACCAACATCAAGATCGCATCCAAGCGCTTTCCGCTCGAATCGCCCGGCAACCGCTTTCAGGTCGTCGACGGCCCGGTGAGCTATGTCTGCGATCCGGCTGCCGGTACGCTCACGCGCTTCTGGGGCTATGCCATCGCCGCCGCCCAGCCCACCAGCTTCGCCTCCGCCACCCCGCAGGCGCTGCTGGCCACCCGCGTCAGCGGGTGTCGGTTCACCTATCAGCCCGGCATCACCGAACGCGGCGGCCTGGTCAGCTTGACGCTGAATGTGAGCCAGGCAGATGAAACCGTGCGCCTGTATGCCACGACTCAAGTGAGCAATCAGCCATGACCCAAGTTTGCATAAAGATAGCGCATGAATACAGTGCATAAAAATAGCCGCGCGCCCGCCACCGCCCACCGCCCGCCGCCCGCCGAGTCCGGCTTTGTGCTGCCCACCGCGATTTTCCTGCTGGTCGTACTGGCAGCCTTGGGCACTTACATGGTGACGCTGTCGCGCACCAGCCACATCAGCAGCGCGCTGGACATTCAGGGCGCGCGCGCCTATCAGGCGGCACGCACCGGCATCGAGTGGGCGGCGTGGCGGGTGGTCGACCCGCCAACCCAGCCGCCGACGAGCACGACGCTGTGCCCGGACCCGGACCCCACCACGCTGACATTCACCGGGACACTCGCCGCCTTTAACGCCTTTAAGGTGAGTGTCACTTGCACCCGCACCCCCCCCGCGACCGTTGGTGCCGATGAGGATAAGGTAGCGATTTACCTGATTACGTCGACCGCGACTTCGGGCGTTGTCGGCGAGATGGGTTATGTCGAGCGGCAGATTCAGGCGAGTTTCGGAAAATGACCCCCGCCCGCCCGTACCATTTGTGGTGTTGGCCGCTTTTGTGGACGGGCCGTTGTGCCGACTCTGTGGACCGGCCGTTGTGCCGACTCTAGGGAGATGAATATGTGCAAAACAACAATACCGATAAAAAACATGCGCCTTTTTGCTTTTCTTGGTGCACTATTGTCTGCGCTGCTGCTGCTCTCGACGCCAGTGGCAGCCATCACCTTTGTGGGCGCCACAGGCGTCGTGAGCAGCACAAATACTTCGCTCAGTTTCAGCGCGCCGGCCGGAACAGCGGCCGGGGATCTGATGTTGGTGCAGCTCTCAGTTCGCGGCGGAACCGCTACTACCCTCACCGCGCCAAGCGGCTGGACACTACTGCGTCGGGACAACAACGGCAGCATCCTGGCCCAGGCAGTCTATTACAAGTTTGCCACTGCCACCGAGCCAGCCAGCACCACTTGGGGCATTAGCCCCAACAACCGGGCTGTAGGAGCGATTATTGCCTATCGGGGAGTGGATACCGCAGCGCCCATCAATGCCTCAGGCGGACAGATTAATGCGTTCTCGCTGTCCGTAACCGCTCCTTCCGTCACGACGACTGTTGCGAACGCACGCTTGGTGGGGTTTTTCGGAACGACGAACGGGAATACGAGCTTCACGTCCCCGTCGGGCATGGCCGAACGCATCGACGTGGGCACCGGTGCGGGTCCTAACGGGGTGACTATCACCGTTACTGACAGCATCCAGGCTGATGCGGTGGCCAGCGGCACCCGGACGGCAACAGCCAAAACGGCCGCCGCCAACATCGGCCAGCTGGTGGCGCTGCGGCCCGTAGTTGTCGCGCCGGATCATATCCAGATCGACTACCCGGCACCGCCGTTTTCCACCTGCTCTCCCACAAGTGTGAAGGTCTATGCCTGCGGCAATGCGGCATGCACGGCTTTTTACACCGGCGGCGTGAGCGTGACGCTGTCGCCCGGCGGCAACGTAGTGAGCATTCCAGCAGGCTCGGGTTCGGCAAGCGCTACAGTGTTCCAAACCAGCGCCGGAACCGCTACGCTCGATGCTGTTTCCGTTCCGGCCGAATTGGCGCCAACTACCTGTAAAAATGTATCCAGCGGCACCTTCAGTTGCAGTGTGACTTTCTCCGCCGCGGCGCTGAGTGTGACCGTGCCGAACCTGGTTTCCGGCAATACCGTGACGGGGAGCATCAGCGGCTGTCTTGCACAACTTCCCAAGGGTGCGAACACGATCAATTTCTTTACGGCTTATCAGAACCCCGCGAGCGGAACCAAACAAGCCACGATCACCACCACGCTACAAGCCACCACCACGCTTGCCACCGGTAGCCCGGGTACGGCGATCTCACTCAGTTTCGACGGCGCCAGTCCCAGCTCCAGCGCGTCGTTCAGCCTGTCCTATCCTGATGTCGGCATGGTGGGATTGACGGCAACCAAAGGCAGTGCAAGTGGATCAGCTTCGTTTATCGCTGTTCCTCACCGTTTCACGCTCTCCAACATCAGTTGCGTCAGCGGCTGCGTTGTGACCCCCAATCCGGGCGCGGCAGACGCCAGCGGAGCCGCATTCATGAAAGCGGGCAACCCGTTCAGCCTGAGCGTGACTGCCCTCAATGCCAGCGGCGTCGTTACCCCGAACTTCGGCAAGGAAACGCCCGCAGAAAGCGTCAGCTTGACCCCGGCTGCCAATATGCCGGATCTGACGGGTGCGGTTGCGGGTAACCTGACATGCAACACGGTGACTGCAACATGCAGCAACGGTACTGGCGTGAACGGTATTGGCGTGGCGGTCGTCGGGGGCTTCAACGCTGGCGCAGCAAGCAATGCGGTTGTTTACGCCGAGGCGGGCATCATGACCCTCACCACCCGCCTGTTTGACCCGGATAGCAAGGGCTACCTTTCGATTGGCAATCAACTGCTGAGTCCGGCAGGGGGGGTAAGCGCCAACATCGGCCGCTTCACCCCGGATCACTTCACGATCACGACCGATCCTTCCAGCCCGATTCTCACTCGCGCCAATTTCCCGCAAACGCTGGCAAACGCCATAGGCACTACCGCGCCGGCGACGGTGATCGGCGTTAACTCCATTGCCGGATTCAGCATCGGCACCAAGGTACGCATCCCGGGAGCGGGCACGGGCAGCGACGCGCTCACCACCACTGTCACTGCGGTCAATGCGGCCGGCCCGACGCTCACCTTGGGCACGGCGATCAGCACCACGCTGAATGGCGGAGAGGCCGTGATCGCCGAATGGGGAAGTTATATGGGTGAGCGATTCGACGCCCGGTTCCGCCTGATGGCGGTCGACTTTAGTGACAATATTACTCAAAACTATCAGGGGGTCTATGCCAAGCTCGAACGGGATGCAGCGGGCAATCTGCTAGCAAAAATTCCGCTGCAGTTCGGCGCGGTAAATGCAGGTATCAATCTAACTGCACGACTGGACACTTCACTGCCGACAAGTGGCAGTTTTACAGCAGGCACCGCTGACATTGCCGCGCCGTTGGCGATCAGCCGTGGCGTAGCGCCGGATGGCCCGTATGCCGCGTTGCAAATAGGTATCGCACCAACCGATTCTGATGGGGTCAGGATGGGACCTTACAATCTGAATGTGGGCGGCAGCCTTGACCGAACCAGCATCATGAATGCAAGCGTACAAGCCACTACCGAGGTGCGCTTTGGCCGGCTGCGTTTGCAGAATGCCCACGGCTCGGAGCTGCTCGGCCTGCCGATCCCGATGACGGTGCAACACTGGAATGGCAGCGCTTTTGTAACCAATATCGACGACAACCTCACCAGTATTGCCGCTAATAATATCAAGCTGCAAAACTATCGGGATGGGATTACCGCAACTAACCTGCCGCAGAGCAAAGTGATTGTGGGCGGCGCATTCTTGCAAGGCGTGGGCAGCCTGCGATTGGATAAACCCAGCTTGGGTGCCATTAAGGGCAGCGTGGATTTGTGCGTAGATTTATGGGACGATCCGGTTGGTGGAACAGCATGTTCTGCGACCAAAGCCAACTTGTCCTACCTGCAGGGTTTGTGGGCGCCAGGTGCCAGCTATAACAATGACCCGGCCGCACGCGCCTCCTTCGGCCTGTATCGCGGCAGCAAATCCTTGATTTACTTTCGAGAGATGTATTGATTTCCTTTGACAACAACGACTTATTTGTTTAAGTTCAGAAAAATTTTCAGGTCTGACACATGCGGTTTTTCCGTCGAGCAACCGAGCAGGGACTCACAGCCTATATGCGCCTGCCGGGGCGCATTGCGTATGCACGCGTTGACCGCCGGGTAGCGGTGCCCAAGTTGCTCGCGGTGGGGGTGGTGCTGGTCGACGGGGACAACTGGAGCGAGGCGTTGGCCAAACTGGATCATCAAGGCCCGGTCAGTCTCGTGTTGCGGCCGGCCGATTACAAGCTGCGTCTGCTTGACGCCCCCAACGTGCCCGCAGAAGAAATCAAATCCGCGGTGCGCTGGCAGATTCAGGACATGATCGATTTTCATGCCAACGACGGTACGGTGGACGTGCTGGCCGTGCCGCATCCGGAGCATTTGACCCATGTCCGGCAGATTTTTGCGGTGGCGGCAAAAAACAGCCTGCTTGCCGAGGAAACCGTGCTCGCCACCAATGCCGGCCTGAATCTCACCATCATCGATATTATCGAAACCGCCCAGCGCAATCTGGTCACCCGACTGGAAACCAAAGGCCGCGCGCTGGCGGTCTTCTCGTTCATCGAAACCGGCGGCTTGCTGACCCTGACGCTGGATGGCGAATTGTGCATGACGCGCGCGCTGGGGGTGAATCAGACGATGCTGGAGAGCGAAGGCATCGACAATGCGCTGGAACGTCTGACACTGGAAATCCAGCGCACCCTGGATCATTTCGACCGCCAGTTCGGCGGCATTCCGGTCGATCGCCTGCTGCTGGTGCCGAGCGAGCAGGTCGAGCGCTTGCGTGATGGACTGGCGGGGAATCTGGCCTTGCCGGTCGAGGTGCTGAATCTGGCGAATGCGCTGGATATCTCGGCGTTTCCCGAGGTGAACACGCTGCCGTCGCCCTGCTTTCATGCCATCGGCGCAGCATTGCGCATGGAAGACACCCAGCCATGAGCCAGCAGATCAACCTCGTCAGCCCGCTCCTGCTTAAACAGCGTTTTGCGTTCGGCTTGCATGAAACGGCGCTGGGTCTGGGTTTGTTATTGGTGGCTGCGCTGGCCTGGGCGGGCTATTTGCACTACCAGGCCGGCGAGCTCGAAACCCGGGCCGCGCAGCAGGAATCCCGGCAGGCACAGGCGCAACAGGCGCTGGATCGGCTGACCGCCGCCGCCGCCCGGCCTGCGAGCACGCTGCTGGCTGAGCGCGTCAAGCTCACGCAGGCCCAGGTGGCGCAACGCGAAGCGCTGCTGGCGGCGATCGGCGGCACCCTCGACACGACCTCGACCGGATTTTCGCCGCGTTTGCGCGCGCTCGCGCATGGCAGCCCGAAAGGCGTCTGGCTGAATGGGTTCACCCTTTCGCCGGGCTATGTCGCACTCAATGGATCGGCTTTGAACGCCGGCTTGCTGACGACGTACATGGACCGGCTCGGCAAACAGCCGCCTTTTGCCGGCATGAAGTTTTCCGGCATGAATGCCACGCTGGCGCAACCCGCAGGTGATAGCAAAGCCCAAACCGCGGCACCGCTTGGGCACATTGATTTTGCCTTGTACGCGGGCAATCGGGAAAACCCGGCAGACCAGGAGAAATCCAATGCTCAGTGAAAAGCTGCGTCATGTTAGCGAGCGTGTCGGCATGATGAGCCTGCGGGAGCGCGTGTTTATTTTCGTTGCGGCGGCGATTGTGATGCTCGCCCTGGTGCAAACCTTCATTATCGATGCCGGCCAGCTCCGCCAGCAGCGGGCGAACGAGCGCCTGAAAATGGCCGATGCAACGCTCGTTCAAATCGGGCAGCAGCAACAATTGCTTGCGGGCCAGGCGGGCCGCGACCCGGATCGGGCGGCACGGGATGCGCTTGCCCTGGCAGCCGGGCGACTGGCCGAATTGAGTGCCGAACTTGAAACACGCACGCGTTCGCTGGTCCCGCCCGAGCGCATGAATCTGGTGCTGAAAAATGTCGTGCGGGAGCAGGGCGGCATCCGGGTTGTCGGGTTTAAAACGCTCAGCCCGCAAGCGGTGGCGCTGCCGGAAGCGGTCGATGGGGCACTAAAGGATTCTTTTCAATACCCCCTTGAGGGGTACTCCGATCCACTACGCCCTAAAGGGCGTGTGGAGTCGTATGCGCCGCCAGGATTTTATCGGCACGGTTTTGAAATCACCGTGAGCGGACGTTATGCCGATCTGGTCGCCTATCTCGAGCGGCTGGAAGCACTGCCGTGGCGTCTGAGCTGGATCGAAGCGACGCTCGATGCCACCGCCCGTCCTGAACTCACCCTCACCTTGACCGTTCACACCCTGAGCCTGGAGGAAGCATGGCTGCGCGTATGATGCTGCTTGTTTTGGCCGCGGTACTGGTCGCGCCATCGTTCGCCGCCCTGCCGGATCCCACGGCGCTGCCTGTAGCGCCCGCTGCGGCGGGGGGCGCGGCGGGGGGCTCAGTCAGTCCAGGTATTTCACTCACCGCCATCAAGATGAGGGGCAAACAGAAAATTGCCATCATCAATGGTCAAGAGATCACCGTGGGTGGACGTTATCAAGATGTCCGCGTGGTTCGGATCAGCGAAAGCGAAGTCGTGCTGCGTCGGGGCGGGGAAATAACCGTGCTTAAACTCTACCCGCAAGTCGAGAAACGACTGCGCGGCAAATAAGAAACCAGGAGATATTGCGGATGATGAAGCACTTCACCATGATGATTGCCGCTGCGCTGGCCCTGTCGGGCTGCGCCGGCGCATTGACGCCGAAAGAGGCGCAACAGACGATCCGGCAGGAAATCGTCGAGGCTGCGCGCGTGCGCCCGCCCACTCCACCGATGACCGAGGAACAGGCCCGCGCCGCGCTGATGCCGCCGCTCAAGCTGGAATTGCCCAAGGGAACCGCTGCGCCGATCGAACCGCGCTTCGATCTGGTGGTCAATGGCGCGCCCGCGCAAGACGTATTCATGGCGATTGTTTCCGGTACGCGCTACAGCATGCTGGTGCACCCTGAAGTGGCGGGCACGATTTCCGCCAATCTCAAGAATGTCACCGTGCCCGAAGCGCTGTCCTCGATTCGCGAACTCTACGGGTATGACTACTCGATCGAGGGTCGCCGGGTGATGGTGCAGCCGCTCACCCCCCAAACCCGCATTTTTAAGGTTAACTACCTTGCCGGTACGCGCACGGGTACCTCGGATACGCGCGTGATTTCAGGATCGGTCAGCGCTGCCGCCGGCAGCGGCGGCGCAACGGGAGGAGCCGGCGGCGGAAGCACGACAAAATCGCTCGAAACCAGCAAGATCAGCACCTCGCTCAATTCGGATTTCTGGGGCGAATTGAAATTGGCGCTGGAGGCCATCGTCGGCGACTCCGGCAAGGTGGTCCTGAGCCCGCAATCCGGCGTCGTCGTGGTGAAAGCCGCGCCGCGCACAATGCGGGACGTTGAGCGATTCCTGAAAGCCACGGCCCTGGCGGTCGAACGCCAGGTCATGCTGGAAGCGAAAATACTCGAAGTGCGGCTTAACGATGGCTTCCAGACCGGCATCAACTGGTCGGCATTCAATAAAGGTCAACACCAATTCTCGGCGGGCGCGAATACGGGGCAGATCGATTTGCTCACCGGCGCGGTGACAGGTTCTCTGGCCAGTGTGCTGGGTGGCGGGTTGCCTGCGGCGTCCGGCACTGCGGGCGGCCTGTTCGGCCTCGCTTTCCAGGCCACGAATTTTTCGGCGCTCATCAATTTCCTTGAAACCCAGGGTTCGGTGCACGTGCTTTCCAGCCCGCGTATCGCTGCGCTGAATAACCAGAAAGC
>JBKJIS010000081.1:0-4274 GCA_046598305.1 Thiobacillus sp. | reverse complement strand
CAATCCGAAACTGATCAGCAAGCACCTGAACGATCAGCGGCTAGCTGAGATATGCGATCAACTGACTCGTGATTACCACCAGATTCTTGAGGAGGCAGCGCTTTGAAATGGAAAAGGTTGCGGTCTGGATACCCTATCCTGCCTGATGGTGCCACCGGGTGGGCGGCCCCACTGTTTCTGCGTGCCACGAAGCAGATTGCTTTTCAGACCGCACTGGATGATCTTGCCCTGGCGATCAACAATCACGGCTATATTCCGACAAAAACCCAGCCGGTAGATCAAGGGCTGCGGACCAAGGGATACGAGGTCTTTACTTTCTTGACCCCTGCACTTTCTCCCCGAAACGCTTCTCGCATTGGCGCGGGCGTCCGATTCCTCGGAGACCCGAGCCAGAAGGTTTACACCCGATCGGAAGCGACCTTGAAGATGATCGACTTCAAGCGTTGCAACATGGGGGCGACCATGGGCACGGTGAGCATGGTGCTGGCCACAGCCATGAGCAGCATGGCAGTAAACATCTCGCTGGTGATAATGCCTTTGTCCAGCAGTATCGTCACGAAGATGATTTCGATCAGACCCTTGGTCTGCAACAACCAACCGACGATCGATGCCTCGCCCGGCTCCCACTTGAGAATTTTGCCAGCGATCTGCATGCCCACCAATTTGCCAATGAGCTGAGCCGCCAGCATGATGCCCGCCGCGATAATCACGGTTTCACCCCCCATGGTCCAGTTGGTGCGCAACCCGGTGCTAAGGAAAAACACCGGCATCATGACCAACAGAATGTTATTGCGGAAGATGTCAAGCTGCGGCAAGTTAAACCAGGAGCGCTCCATGACCACACCGGCCAGGAACGCGCCCACCATGAAGTGCAGCCCCGCCCAATCTGCCGCCAAAGCCACGATGGCGAGCCAGATCAGACTCACGTACCAGCGATCCAACTCTTCTAATTTCCACATCAATTTGCGGAACAGGAAGCTGATGGAGATGAAGCCGACCAGGAAGGCGACTTGACGTCCGACGCGGTCCCAATCCAGCAGAATGAGCGCGAGCACACCCCAGATGGCGATATCGTCGATGCTGGCGTAACGCAAGATACGCTGGCCGATCGGCTGACGCAGGATGTTCAATTTATCCATCAACAGGATGAGGATGGGCAAGGCCGTCACCGCGCAGGCCATGCCCATGCCGAGAACGAACTGCCAAGTCTGCGCTTTGGGCCCCATCCACCCTGCGCTCCAAGACAGCAGCCCGAAGGCCGCAGCGCATCCAAAAATGAGCGGCATGCCCAGTGCTAGGCCGGCGGTCACAGCGGTCTCTCCGCGATGCGCCCAGGCTTTCTTGATATCCAGTTCGAGCCCGGCGATAAAAACGAACAGGGATACCGCCCACCATGCGATTCCGTTGAGCGACTGGATAACCGGCTTGGTGAACACGAAGTTGTAGTAGTCGGGGAACACCGCGCCCAGGATGCCCGGGCCGAGCAGGACGCCGGTGATGATCTGCACCACCACCAGCGGCGCGAAATAGTCGGTCTTGCCCAGCCGCCATATCAGATAAGGGATGGCAAAAATCATAGCCATCGCAATAAAGAACAGCTCGGCGACGGTAATCACTGGCATTTTTTACTCCCCAAAAAAACAAAACTGATGTGCGTAAGTCTGCGTCAAGAAATTGCAGGAAATTTAACCAAACTATGCCTGAATATGAGAATAGGGCGCGAGCAAAGAGGTTTATAGTCGTAGCATATGGAAACGGGTTTGGGTGCCGATTCCGAAGCGCTGGCGCGCGGCGGTGGCAACGCCACGCAGATCAGGGCCGCCGCCTGAACGCGGCCCCGAGCAGGCCCACCCCGAGCACACCCCACAGCGCCAGCACCGGTGTGTTGCCCCAGCGCACATAAGGCGTGCTGCCGGCGTATCCTTGAATGCTGCCGGTGAGACTGCCGGTGGTAAAAGGCGGAAGGCTGGCAAGTATCTGGCCCTTCTCATTGATGATTGCAGTCAACCCGGTGTTGGTGGCGCGCAGCATCATGCGTCCGGTTTCCAGTGCGCGCATCTGCGATATTTGCGCGTGTTGCCAGGGCGCAAACGAATCCCCGAACCACGCCAGATTACTCACATTGACCAGCACGCTCGCGGCCGGCAACTGGCGGATGATTTCCTCACCAAAGACGTCTTCGTAACAGATATTGGCAGCCACGCGCTGGCCACCGATCGCAAGCGGTGTTTGATGGCGATCACCACGCGCAAAATCAGATAGCGGAATGTGCAGCACCCGGATAACCCAGCCCCATACCGCTTTCAACGGGATGTATTCACCGAAAGGCACCAGGTGCGTCTTGTGATATCGCTGGCTGGGCGCGCTGCCCAGGCTGAGGACGCTGTTGTAGTACGCGCCGTTCACAGATCCCGTCGGCAATCCTGTCATGATGTCGCCACCATTTTTCTGGCCAAGCGCCACCAGCCCGTCGCGATAGAAATCGGGCAGGTCGGATTCGAACAGGGGCAATGCCGTCTCGGGTAGCACAATTAACTGTGCCGGAGAGGCGGCAGCCATGCGCGCATAAATCTCGAGTGTGGCATGGGTTTTTTCGGGTAGCCATTTCATGTCCTGCGGGATATTGCCCTGCAGCAGCGCAACCGAAGTGGGTGCGCCGTCCGGCGTCGTCCAGTCGATTCCACGCAAAGCCTGACCGCCTATCCCTAGCGCAACCACGACCACCCCCCCCCAAATGCGTTGTGCCGGCTTGCCGCGCAAGGTCACGCCCCATGCCAGCAGGGCGGCTGTCAGTGCCAGTAAAAATGACACGCCATAGACGCCAAGCAGCGGGGCATAACCCGCCAACGGGCTGGCCGGCACTTGCGAATAGCCGATCGCCAGCCAGGGGAAACCCGTAAAAATCCATCCGCGCACCCACTCCGCACCCCCCCACCCAAGCGGGATTAACACCAACAATCGCAAAGTGGGCGAAACGCGCCAGCGTGCCTGTAGTGCACCCACGAGTGCGGGAAACAGGGCCAAAAGCACACAAAACAGGAAGGTTGCGAGTGCTGCCAAGGGCATCGGCATGCCGCCGTATACCGATAGACTGATGTAGATCCAACTTACTCCGGTGAGGAAAAATCCCAACCCCCAGGCAAACCCGATGAGAAAGCCGGTGCGCGCAGAAGCTGTTCGGGAAAAAAGTCCAAACAGCACGGTCAGACTCAAAAGGGGTAAAAGCCAGAGGTAAAAGGGCGCGAATCCGGCGACGGCCAGCGCACCGGATAACAGGCTGATCAGTAGTAAGACAAAAGAAACGCTGCGGTTGGCGGGGCGTTCATCCACCGGTAAAAGCCACGCGGCACTCAATGCGAAAACTCGAAATCGATATGGCCGTCGATCAGGGTATAGCGGACTTGTCCCTGCATAGGGTGGTTGAGGAAGGGGGTGTTTTCGCCCTGGCTGGCGAGCGTTTTCGGGGTGGCGACCCACTCAGCCGTTTCGTCAAAAATGCAGATGTCGGCACAACTGCCAACGGATAGAGTGCCGCCTGGCACGCCCAGAATTTGTGCCGGCCTCCACGAAATCAGGTCGATGGCCTTGATCAGGGGGACACCCATTTCGCGCGCCCATTTCAGTGTCAGCGGCAGCAGCAGTTCAACCCCGGAGGCACCGGGCGCCGATTCGCCAAACGGCACTTGCTTCTCGTCCTCGTCAACCGGGGTGTGATCGGAACATAGTGCGTCAATGGAACCGTCGCGCAGCGCTTCGCGGATGGCGTCGCGGTCACGCAGACCGCGCAGCGGCGGTACCAGATGCAGGTGTGAATCAAAACTGACGAGATCGTTTTCCGATAAATGCACGTGCGTGCTGGCGACATCGCAGGTGATGGAAAGGCCTTGTGCCTTGGCTGCGCGCACCATCGCGATGCCTTCACGCGTTGACAGCCGTGCAATGTGGATGCGGGCGCCGGTTTCGCGTGTCAGCAGCAGGATGGTAGCCAACGCCACGGTTTCGGCCAGCGCCGGAATGCCGGGCAAACCGAGGCGCGAGGCCACCGCGCCATCGTGTGCAACACCGTCACGCGCGAGCGACAGATCCTGTGGCCGTAACCACAGACTTAAACCAAACGTGGCGGCGTATTGCATCGCGCGCAGCAGCACCTGGGGATCGGCGGGCACCGCGTCGGCCTGGGTAAAGGCGCGACAGCCCGCTTCGGTCAGCTCGGCCATCTCGGTCAGCAGGCGGCCTTCGAGTTTTTGGGTCAATGCGCCAATCGGGTAAACGCG
>JBKJIS010000066.1:0-18380 GCA_046598305.1 Thiobacillus sp. | reverse complement strand
CATGTTTGATGGACGCTAACCAAAACGCGCATTTTGAAGCAAAGCCCGCCGATGCGGAAGCCGCTAATACGGTCATTCGCGTGATTCAGCGCATGGCCGACCTCGATCCGGCAGCCTGGGATGCATTGGCCGGTGACTCGCCCTTTGTGCAGCATGCCTTTTTACACGCGCTAGAAACCACCGGCTGCGTCGGCTCCGACACCGGCTGGGAGCCGATACACCTGGCGCTTTTCAGAAATGGGCAACTCGAAGCCGCGATGCCGCTCTACGTCAAACATCACTCCTGGGACGAGTTCGTGTTCGACTGGGCATGGGCCGATGCCTACCGCCGACACGGGCTCAACTACTATCCCAAACTGGTCTGCTGCGTGCCGTTTTCTCCGGTTCCCGGCCCGCGCCTGCTGGCCAAGAACGACGCCAACCGCGCCGCGCTGATCCAGGCTGCGCTCAAGCTCACCCGCGATTTGAATTTCTCGTCCTTCCATATCCTGTTCCCCACCGAGCCGGATCATGCGGCACTCAACGCGACATCATTAATGCATCGCAGCGCCTTCCAGTTCCACTGGCAGAACGCGGGGTACACCGATTTCGAAAACTTCCTCGCGGCGATGAAACACGACAAACGCAAAAAAATCCATCAAGAGCGAAAGAAGCTGGACAAACTGGGCGTCACCTTCCGCTGGGTGGAGGGCCGCGACAGCCTGGACGCCGACTGGGACCATTTCTATCGCTGCTACGCCGACACCTATGCCCGCCACCGCGGCCAACCGCGTTTGAGCCGTGCCTTTTTCGCGGAGTTGCGCATCAACATGCCAGACAACCTGGTTCTCATCATCGCCGACCGCAACGGCATGCCCATCGCCTGCTCGTTCTGCATCAAGGACAGCCAGCGGCTATACGGACGCCACTGGGGCACGCTGGAATACGTGCCCGGCCTGCATTTTGAAACCTGCTACCAGCAGGGCATCGAATACGCCATCACCCATGGCCTGCAGGTGTTCGAGGGCGGCGCGCAGGGTGAGCACAAGCTCGCCCGCGGCCTTGTGCCTACCGCCACGCATTCGTGGCACTGGCTGGAGAATGAGGAGTTTCGGGATGCGGTTGATCGCTTCCTCGAGCGCGAGACGGATGCGATCGGGCATTACATGGATGAGATGGAGGGGCCGTTTCGGCAAGAGCTACCTTTATCATCAACCAATCCTAAGTAGCGGGTCGTTGCGAGCAAAGACTCTGCCTATGTGAATGCAGAGTCTGTCCATATTTGCTATTTTTTGAAGGACACTGGCTACTGTGTTTTATTTGGACAAGCCTTTGGTCAGCAAGGCCGCTACAGTTTCATTGACACCCTCGCCGCGGGATTCAGCCAGAGATTGAATCTGCTTCACCAAGTCGCCATCTATTTTCACGGCAAACGGGATCAAACCCTGGGCCTGATCGAGTTTGCGCTGATCGCGGCGTGTTACGCCCGGATTGGCCGCGCTGCCGAAGCGGTCTGGCGTACCGGCATGTTTCATCTGACTTGCTATTTTCAGGCCTTCGTTTCTGTCTAGATCGGATTTCTTCATGGCATGCTTTCTGGAGTGCTTGATAAATACTATTCAATGGCAGTCGCCGTTGGGATTGCGCCTACGATTTTGGCGCAGAACAGCCTACAGGATAAGCGATGCTGACATATTCTGGTTAATTCGCCGCCTAAAGGCTCAAGGCGCCTATCAGGCAATTCCCGCTTTGGGCCCGCCATGTTTTTTTGAATGTTTTTGTTAAGATGAAGCCCATGGCGTGCATCGAATGCGGCGTAATGCGGCGTTACCAAGAAAACAAGACCCAAAACCTTGACAGCAACGTGCTGCACGTTTTGTCCGTTCTGCGTTGTCCAATGACAGGCCGTGTCAGCAAACATCTATCGGGTGTGTCGGCAAGCACCCCGATTCGGCTTCATCGAGCCATTTCTCCTGCCTTGGAAGCATAATTCCTGCTAGAAATGGAAAGTATTAAAGAGACGGCTATCACAGGTAACTCACTTGGGCTTGGTCTGCCTGCAATCCCCCTGATCATCCAACACCAAGCATAGGCCAGCGCGAGACTAAACCAAGCGTTGCTGGCGTCGTATATGCACAAGGAGAGTGTCATAACAATCAAAGAGTTCGGATTTTCGCCACGCTCACGAAACACACTGCGGAACGACCAGGATACCGAGTTGCTGCGCTCGGAGCTGTTCAGCATCGAGCAACTGAAGCGACACGCGGTCACGCTGGCTGGCCAGCATAAAATCGATCCAAATCCGGGGCCAGACCGATTGCTGCCACGGCTGGCGGACAATGCGCGTGTTCTGCTGGCAGCCTATGACGTGGTGACAGCCGCAGTCGCGCCGGGACAGCGGATGGTGCCCGCAGAAGCCTGGTTGCTCGACAATTTTTATCTGGTCGAGCAGCAGATCGGGCTGGCGCGTCGGCATCTGCCGCGCGGCTACAGCCGGCAGTTGCCGAGGCTGGCCAGCGGTCCGTCAGCGGGTTTCCCCCGCATCTATGACTTGGCGTTGGATCTGATCTCGCACATGGACGGGCGTGTCGACAGCGACAATGCCACCCAATTCGTCGCCGCCTACCAGACCGCTGAACCCTTGAATCTGGGCGAACTGTGGGCCTTCCCGATCATGCTGCAGTTGGCGCTGCTGGAAAACCTGCGCCGCGTTGGGGTGCGCATTGCCCGGCGGCGCGAGGATATCGACGCGGCCATCACCTGGGCCGACCACATGCTCGCCGCTGCCGAAAGCGAACCGAAGCAATTGATCCAGTTGCTGGCCGAGTTTGCCAATGCCGATGTGCCGCTGACCGCGCCGTTTGTGGAAGAGTTTTACGCAAGACTTCAGGCTCAGGGACCCGCCATGGCGTTTGTTCAAACCTGGGTCGAGCAAAAACTGCTCGACCAGGGGGTGACGGCAACGCAATTATCAGATGCGGACGGGCGGACGGCCGCGACCAACCAGATCTCCATTGCAAACAGCATCGGGAGCCTGCGCTTTATCGGCGCAATGGACTGGCGAAATTTCGTTGAATCGCTGAGTGTGGTCGAACAGACCTTGCATGAAGACCCGACGGAGATGTACGCCAGCCAGGATTTTGCCACGCGCGACCGCTACCGGCATGTCATTGAAGACCTGGCGAGGCGCAGTTCGCGCAGTGAGGGGGCGGTGGCACGCGCAGCCATTGTGCTCGCGCAGACTGCAGCAGAGCGATTAAGCACCCATGACCGCAGCGCGCATGTCGGTTATTACCTGATCGATCACGGACGGCCTGATCTGGAGCGTGCGGTTGGCTTCCGATTACCATGGAAATTACAGGCCAGCCGGACGAGCCGGCGTTTCCGCCTGTTTCTTTATCTCAGCCCGATCTTTCTGCTCACCGCGTTGGCGACAGCGGGGGTGCTTTCCATTTTCAATGGGGTCGAGTTGGGTGACTGGCGCACCTGGTTTTTTGGGCTCGCCGGCCTGATCGGGGCTTCGGCGCTGGCCGTCTCGCTGGTGAACCTGCTGGTTACGCTCCTCCTGTCGCCGCGCGCGTTGCCACGGATGGATTTCTCGAAAGGCATTCCGGATAGTCACCGCACCATGGTGGTGGTGCCCACCTTGCTGAGCCGACCGCACGAGGTTGATGATCTTCTCGAAGCCCTGGAGATCCGCTATCTTGGCAATCGCGATCCCAATCTGTACTTTGCATTGCTGACGGATTTCCGCGACGCACCCGAGCAAACACAGCCAGAAGATGACGCCTTGCTCGCGTATGCGCGCGCAGCGGTCCAAACACTCAACGAGACCTACCACGAGGATCGCCCGGGCATCTTCTATCTGTTTCACCGGCCGCGAGTATGGAATCCCGTTGAGCGGGTCTGGATGGGATATGAGCGCAAGCGTGGCAAGCTGGAACAGTTCAATGCGCGGCTCAGAGGCGAGGCTAAAACTGCATTCTCGGAGATTGTCGGTGATACCAGCATTCTCGGTTCGATCCAGTACGTCATCACCCTGGATACCGACACGCAACTGCCCCGTGATTCCGCACGCACGCTGATCGGCAACCTTGCCCATCCTCTGAATCGACCGGTATACGACCCCGTCAAGAAACGCATTGTCGAAGGCTATGCAATTTTGCAGCCCCGCGCGTCGATCAGCCTCACCAGTGCAGGCCAGTCACGCTTTACAAAACTGTTCGCGGGCGAGTCGGGCATTGACCCCTACACGCGCGAAGTCTCGGATGTCTACCAGGATATTTTCGGGGAAGGATCGTTCGTCGGCAAGGGCATCTACGACGTGGATGCTTTTCGCCAAGCCGTCGATGGACGCTTTCCGGAAAATCTCATTCTCAGTCACGACTTGCTGGAAAGCGGCTATGCCCGTTCGGCGCTGGTGACCGATGTCGACCTCATCGAAGAGCATCCGGCCAGTTATGCCATCGAGGCCAGCCGGCGGCACCGCTGGATCCGTGGCGACTGGCAACTTGCAGGCTGGCTGTTGCCGCGCGTGCCCGGTCCGCCTGCATTAAACGGAACGAAAGCAAAGCGCCAACCCAACCCGCTCAGCGCCTTGTCGGTGTGGAAACTGTTCGACAACCTTCGACGCAGCCTGGTGTCACCGGCGCTGCTTGCCCTGCTGGCAGGCGGGTGGCTGTTTGGTCCGGGGTCAACGTGGTTCTGGACGCTGCTGGTCATGGGGGTGGTGCTCTTGCCCACCCTGCTGGGAACCGTGATTGACCTCATCCGCAAGCCAAAAGAACGGGATTGGCGGGTGCACCTGATCCTGACCAGCAAGTCCGCCGGGCGGCCCCTCGCGCACGCTTTGCTGATGGTGGTGCTGCTGCCCTACGACGCACTGATTTGCCTGGATGCGATCGTACGCTCAGGCCTGCGGATGCTGTTTACGCAACGCGGATTGTTGCTCTGGCAACTGCACTCCTACTCAATCCGCAACGCCAGCCGGTCGCTGGCCGACTTTGTCAAGGAGATGTGGGTCGCGCCGACGCTGGCGCTCGTGCTGGCAACGATTTTGATCGGGGCTTGGCCCTTGGAGCAAGCCCGCTCGGCGGAGTGGTTCTTCTGGGCGCCTGTCTTGATGCTCTGGCTGGTGTCGCCCGTCGTCGGCTGGTGGATCAGCCTGCCGCTTGTGACCCCCGCCCCGGATTTGACCAGCGATCAACGTGCCTTCCTGCGGACGTCGGCCCGGCGGACCTGGCGCTTCTTCGCGGAGTTTGTCGGCCCGGAGGACAACTGGCTGCCGCCCGACAACTTCCAGGAAGTTCCATCGCCGGCAATCGCCTCGCGTACCTCGCCCACCAACATTGGCATGGCGCTGCTGTCTGACCTGGCCGCGCACGATTTCGGCTACCTGTCAGCCGGAGAATTTCTGCTGCGCGTTGAAAACACACTGACCTCGATGGAAAAGCTGGAACGCTACCGTGGTCATTTCTACAACTGGTACGACACGCACACGCTGCAACCGCTGCACCCGCACTATGTCTCCTCGGTAGACAGTGGCAACCTGGCCGGCAGCCTGCTCACCTTGCAGGCTGGCCTTACCGAGCTGAAAGATCAGCCAGTGTTGCCAGCCAACGCGTTTCAGGGACTGCACGACACCTTGCAGGTGCTTGCCGAGCACCTGCCCGCGACACCCGTCCCGGAACTGGCGAAACAAATCAAGCTTCTGCAGGACACGCTCCATCCCTTCACGGTAAATGGGCCACCCCAGACCCTGGCAGCCGCCGAAGGCTTGCTCGATGAGATTCACCGGACTGCTGGTGGGCTGGTTGCATGGCTGCCCGCAGAGTGTGATATCGATGGTGAACTTTATTACTGGGCGCAGTCTTTCGACCAGCAATCCCGCGCTCTTCGAGATGATTTGGGATTTCTGGTGCCCGACCCGCAGCACTTCAGCACCATCCCGACCCTGGCGGAATTGGCCAAGGAAAGCATTGCCAGCCACAAAACGGGGACCGCCGTATCCCGTTACAAGGGCGCGGAGGATCGGCTCAAGGCTATCGATAATTTGGTGAATCGTTGCCGCGACCTGGCGGTGATGGATTTTGAGTTTCTCTACGACACAGCGTGCTGCTTGCTGGCCATCGGCTACGATGTGAGCGAACGCCGCCGCGACCCGTCCTGCTACGACCTGCTGGCCTCCGAAGCGCGCCTGGCCAGTTTCCTGCTCATCGCGCAGGGACAGGTCCCGCAAAAGCACTGGTTCTCGCTCGGACGTCTGTTAACCAGCCATGGCGGGGCCGTGAGCCTGATTTCATGGAGCGGCTCGATGTTCGAGTACCTGATGCCGCAGCTGATCATGCCGAGTTACGACAACACCTTGCTGGAACAGACCTGCAAGGCCGCGGTGTCGCGCCAGATCGAATACGGTCGCCAACGCGCCGTGCCCTGGGGCATTTCCGAATCCTGCTATAACGCCACAGATATGCACCAGGTCTATCAATATCGTGCGTTTGGCGTGCCCGGTCTGGGCTTCAAGCGCGGACTGGGCGACGACCTGGTCATCGCGCCTTACGCCAGCGCGCTGGCGTTGATGGTGATGCCGCGGGAAGCGTGCCGCAACTTGCAGACATTGGCCACCCAGGGTTTTCTCGGCGGCTATGGGTTCTACGAAGCGGTCGATTACACCCCCTCGCGGGTGCCGCGGGGCAAGCAGCACGCCATCGTGCGTTCATTCATGGCGCATCACCAGGGCATGAGCCTGCTGGCCTTTGCGCATGTCCTGCTTAAGCAGCCGATGCAGCGCCGATTCATGTCCGGCCCACTTGCACAGGCGACGCAATTATTGCTGCAGGAGCGGGTGCCGAAGAAGGGCGCAACCTTGCACCCGCACGCGGCTGAAGTGAGCGCCGCCGCACGCCCCGCCGCCGAAGCGGGCGCGAATATGCGTGTGTTTACCGATCCGAACACGCCGATCCCCGAAGTTCACCTGCTATCCAACGGCAGGTATCACGTCATGGCGACCCATGCCGGCGGCGGGTACAGCCGCTGGCACGACCTGGCGGTCACCCGCTGGCGCGAGGACACCACATCCGATGGCTGGGGCACCTTCATTTACCTGCGCGACCGCGATACCGGGCGCTATTGGTCGACCGCGTATCAACCCACCCTGCAGAAAGCCGATCACTACGAGGCGATCTTTGTGCAGGCGCGCGCCGAATACCGACGGCGCGATCAAAAGATCGAAGCGCACACCGAGATCAGCGTGTCACCTGAAGACGACGTCGAGATCCGCCGCGTCACGCTCACCAATCATTCCTCCCGGCTCCGTCATATCGAGGTGACGAGTTACGCGGAAGTCGTGCTGGCGCCCTTGAATGCCGACCTCGCCCACCGCGCGTTCAGCAACCTCTTCGTGCAAACCGAAATCCTGCCCGAGCGGCAGGCGATCCTCTGCACGCGGCGGCGGCGCACCCCGGGGGAGCAAGTGCCGTGGATGTTTCACTTGTTGGCGGCGCCTGGCGCGGTGTCCGACGCGCCGACTTACGAAACGGATCGCGCCCAGTTCATCGGGCGGGGCCGAACCGCGGCCAACCCTGTGGTGCTGGATAGCCCTGCACATTTATCCCGGCGATTATCGAACACCGATGGCCCGGTGCTCGATCCCATCGTGGCGATCCGCCGCACCCTCACCTTGTCACCCGACGAATCGGCGAGCGTGCAGATCATCTCCGGTGTCGCGGACACGCGCGAGGCCGCATTGGCCTTGCTTGAGAAATATTGCGACCGCCACTTCGTCGAGCGCGCCTTTGAAATGGCCTGGTTCCAAAGCCAGGAAGTGCTACGCCACCTCAACGCAAGCGAGGCTGATGCGCAGGTCTACGGCCGTCTGGCCAGTTCGGTCATTTACGGCAATGCCTTACGCCGTGCCGCGCCCAGCGTCATTGCCCGCAACCAGCTGGGGCAGTCCGGGCTGTGGCGCTTTGCCATCTCGGGCGACTTACCCATCATCCTGCTACGCATCGGTGACCTGGATCGAATCGACCTGGTCAAGCAGGCGCTGCAAGCGCATGCCTATTGGCGGATGAAGGGCCTGGCTGCCGACCTGGTGATCGTGAACGAGGATTTCTCGGGCTATCGGGCTGTGTTGCACGATCAGATCATGGGGCTGATTAACGCGGGCCCCGACGCGCAAATCATCGACAAACCGGGTGGCGTCTTCGTGCGCCGTGCAGAAGAGCTCACCGAGGATGAGCGTGTCCTGCTGCAGACGGTTGCCCGCATCGTCTTCAGCGATACTGCCGAGACTCTGATCGAGCAGGTGGAACGCCGCGTGTCAGCAGAGCGTGTGTCGGACCGACTGGAACCCTTGCGGCAAGCGGCCGCCGAACCGGTTTATCCACTGGCGGCGCGCGAACGCATTTTCAGCAACGGCCTGGGCGGCTTCACCCCCGACGGCCACGAATACGTCGTCACCCTCGAGCCCGGTCAGAGCACGCCAGCGCCGTGGGTCAATGTCATCGCCAGCCCGCACATTGGCACCGTCGTCAGCGAGAGCGGCAGCGCCTATACTTGGGTGGAAAATGCGCACGAGTTCCGGCTCACCCCTTGGCACAATGACCCGCTCTCCGACAGCAGCGGCGAGGCGCTTTACATCCGCGACGAAGAAACCGGGGCATTCTGGTCACCAACGCCGCTGCCCGCCCGCGGCCAGTCCGGGTATGTGTGCCGGCACGGGTTTGGCTACAGCGCGTTCGAGCATTACGAAGCCGGTATCGCCTCGGAACTCTTTACCTACGTCGCCATGGACGCACCGGTGAAGTTCGTGGTGGTCAAGCTGCGCAATGATTCCAGGCGTGCGCGTAAATTATCTTTGACCGGGTATTGGGAGTTGGTGCTGGGTGAGTGGCGACACGCCAACCTGATGCACATCGTGACCGAAATGGATCCGCACAGCGGGGCGTTGTTTGCCCGCAATGCGTATGGCCGCGAATGCGCCAATCGGGTCGTCTTTGCGCATGCCAGCGAGCGCACGCATTCGGTGACCGGAAACCGGACCGAGTTCATTGGCCGCAACGGCTCGCTGTCCAGCCCGGCGGCCATGCGCCGCAAACGCTTGTCTGGCAAGACCGGTGCGGGTCTCGATCCCTGCGCTGCGATCCAGACCTCAATCGAACTGGACGACGGACAAGAGCGCGAGATTGTGTTCGTATTCGGTGCGGCCCGCGACAGCAACGAAGCGCAGTATTTCATCCAGCGATTCGGCGGACCGGCGGGTGCACGGCAGGCATTGGAAACGGTGTGGGGGTATTGGAACCACACCCTGGGCGCGGTGCACGTGGAAACGCCGGATCCTGCATTGGACGTCATGGCCAACGGATGGCTGCTTTACCAGACGCTGTCGTGTCGACTCTGGGGCCGCAGTGGCTATTACCAGTCCGGCGGCGCCTATGGTTTCCGCGACCAATTGCAGGACACCATGGCACTGATCCATGCGACCCCGTGGCTCGCCCGCGAGCAGCTGATCCGTTGCGCCGAGCGTCAGTTCCTCAAGGGCGATGTGCAGCACTGGTGGCATCCACCCCACGGACAAGGCGTGCGCACTCATTTTTCCGATGATTACTTGTGGCTGCCGTATGCAACCTGTCGTTATGTATTGGCGACCGGCGATACCGGCGTGCTCGACGAGTCCATCCATTTCCTGGAGGGACGCGAGCTGAATCCGGAAGAAGAGGCCTACTACGACCAGCCACAACGCTCGCCTGAAGCGGCCAGCCTCTACGAGCATTGCGTGCGCGCAATCAAGCATGGCTTGCGCTTTGGCGAGCACCAGTTGCCGCTGATGGGCAGTGGCGACTGGAACGATGGCATGAATCTGGTGGGCCAGAACGGCAAGGGAGAAAGTGTCTGGCTGGCGTGGTTCCTCTACGAAAACCTGCAGCAGTTTTCCAGACTCGCCCAAGACCGGGGCGATCAGGCTTTTGCTGAGACCTGTACCACGCAGGCGTCGCAACTGATCAAAAATATCGAAGCCAATGCGTGGGACGGCGCGTGGTATCGGCGTGCGTATTTTGATGACGGGACGCCCTTGGGATCGTCGCAAAACGACGAATGCCAGATCGATTCGATCAGTCAAAGCTGGTCGGTCATTTCGAATGGCGGCGATCCCATCCGGGCCCGTCAGGCAATGGCGGCGGTGGACCAGCGCCTGGTCAGACGCGACAAGCAGATCATCCAGCTGCTCGACCCGCCCTTCGATCAATCCGCGCTGGAGCCCGGTTACATCAAAGGTTATGTGCCCGGCGTTCGCGAAAACGGCGGCCAATATACCCATGCCGCGATCTGGACCACGATGGCATTTGCCATGATGGGCGACAAAGAACGTGCGTGGGAATTGTTCGGCATGACAATCCCATCAATCACGGCAGTCAGCCTTCGGAGATCGAACGTTACAAGGTCGAACCCTACGTCATGTGCGCGGACATTTACGCTGTGTCGCCGCACACCGGCCGGGGCGGTTGGACCTGGTACACCGGGGCGGCGGGCTGGATGTACCGACTCACCGTGGAAACCCTGTTGGGCCTGCATCTGGAAGGGAATCATCTGCGCATTGCACCGTGCATCCCGGCCGATTGGGAATCGTACAAAATCCAATACCGCTATCGCGATACGTTCTATCACATCACGATCAGGCGCGTCGGTGATAAGCCCGAGCATGTGACCCGCGTGATATTGGATGATGTTGTGGTCAATGGCGCCGGCATCGAAGGGAACGAAAATCCGCAAGGCATGATCCCCCTGGTGGACGACCGCAGGGATCACTACGTCGAGGTGGAATTGCATTAAGGCATTTTGAAACCAGGGGCTGAATCGCTGCGCAATGTCCACACCTACGTAAGTCTGTGGGCAGCACGCCCGCGTCGATCCCGCGTGCTCTGCTTGCAACTTCTGGTTCATGTATGGCGTTTCAGTTGTAGGTACGCCAACGTACATACCGCGCACCGCGTGCAACGGATAATTTCCGCACACGTTTACTTCAGGCGGCTGCAATCCTCCTTTCTCCTATGAGGCACTCAAGCTGGAAAACAAAATTGGAACCATGCTGCCTTGCAATGTTGCTGTCCAGGAGCAGGCGGATGGTCTGGTTGAAGTGTCGGTCATCGATCCCGTCGCTTCGATGGGAGCGGTTGAAAACCCGGCGCTTACCGCCATTGCCGAGCGGGTCAGGCAAGGCTGAAATATGATTGAAAGCCTGTGACGTATAGAAATGGGGTGCGCGAACTTGCACCAATCGGATATACATTCTTAATTTGAGGAGTTCTACATGCTGGTGACTTTTACAACCAACGCCTATGCCGACATCACCCTGTTCGGGGACATCGCGCTTACGATGCTGAAAATGATGGGCCACAGCCCAACCGTGCCCGGGGCGATTCTTGCGGAAGATGTCCCGGTGGCCCTGAGTCGGTTAACCGACGCTATCGAGGCAGAAAATGCCCCGCCACCCGTTGATGACCAAGACGCCGATGAGCCGCTGGTAAGCATGAGACATCGAGCGTTGCCGCTCATGGATCTTCTTGCTGCCGCAGCCAAGGCTGAAGCCAACGTTATGTGGAAATAAATTTCCTCCCAGGCTTCTCTCACTGATGCCACGGAATTTCAACCCACCCTATTGGGTAAAAGTGAAGCGAGACTGCACGGATCTCGTTGGCACTGATTATATTGACCTCTGGCGAACTGGAAATGCACGCTTTTCCGCTTTACGTACGCCAGCGCACATACAACTTTCGGTATGAACGGGACACTGTGCGCTGTGCTTGAAACCACATGAAAATCTCAAACAGTTGATGTGAGGACGAGCTTTCTGTCTGCCGCATTCCGCTTGGCGATCGCAGTTCAGACGCACAAGAAGTTGAGTTGCCCCTATAGAAGAAGTGCCTGCAGTGCTGCCAAAAAGCAAGGCAGTCGGCATGTGGTCCGGGAACAGACTTCCACACGCATTATCGTGGTTGATACAAGCCAGCGACAATAAGGAGCGCCTGCAATGAAACAAGACACGCATCTCTCGATGCTCCGCAACTTTCATCTTGCGGACTGGTTTACCCTGGGCAATGCAGCCTGCGGCGTCGGTGCGCTGTTCTCCGTAATGACCTATTTGCAGACCCCGGATGTGCTGCATCTATTTTTTGCGTGCGCGCTGGTTGCACTGGCATTTGTATTCGATATTGTCGATGGCAGCGTCGCGCGCTGGCGCCAACAAAGTTCGGTGCTGGGGCGCGAGCTGGACTCCCTCTCCGATGTGATCTCGTTCGGCGTCGCGCCGGCGGCCATCGCCTATGGCGTTGGCATGGACGGCCTGTGGGATCGCATGATTCTGATCTATTTCGTGGTATGCGGTGTGAGCCGCCTTGCCCGCTACAACATCACCGCCGAAACCCTGGCGCAAGGCAGCGACAAGGTGAAGTATTTTGAGGGCACGCCAATCCCCAGCTCTGTCATTCTCGTGATCGTTATCGCCATCGCCGCCGGCTACGGTGCAATCGGCGACCAGCTCTGGTTTGGGATGATCCATATCGGTCCCTGGCAACTCCACCCGCTGGTGTTGATGTTCGCGGTTTCCGGCTCGTTGATGATCAGCCGGACTCTGCATATTCCGAAACCCTGAGCGGGGTATCGCACGAACCAGCCGGCATCGGCAGCGCAACCGGATTCGCGTCGGCGATGCGTTGAACAGCCCCTATGCAAAACCTGACCGCCGGAGGCAAGTGCCCAAACTACGTGCTGATCCTGCTTCGCTTGACCACGAGGCGGCTGAAGCAGGATGTTGCCACAGGCTTGGTTCTACCGCTTCGTTCCCCGACCATCAATTAAATAAGAAATAGATCAGCACTAAAACAATCACGGGAATACCGAACAGCCAGCCTAACAAATATTTACCCATCAGAATGCTCCTTGAAATTTGGAATAACAGGACGCACCATAGAATTTCAAAACGTCCCTGTCTGTGTGTTGGCGAACAAAGCAGAGCGTCACCCCCGCTCCAGGCAGTGGGCGTAACGTCCATTTCGTTCGGCACCGCACAGACGACTACATGCCCGTCCATTAGCGTTGCATAACAAGGAGCAAACCCCATGAAAACAGTTACATTCCCACACCACCACCTGGGCGAAAATCAGGACAACAACGGAGTCCATCATGATTGAGGTACGCAAGGGTCAAGCACCTATCCCCCTTACCCGTGCCGAGTTCAGTACCCGCTTTCGAGCCGCCTTCTTCGACCCTGCGTTCCGGGCCGAAGACGTGTCCATTGCGCGCCTCGAAGAGATCGCCTGGCAGGCCCACACCGAGTACCGCAAGTCCCCTCTCACGCAGAAGGCGGGCCAGGGGTATGCTGATCCGGACTACGACTTGTCGTCCGAGTGGATTGCCGCCAAGCAGCGCATCGACGCCGCGCAACTGCGCTGGACCGACCCGGCAAGCCCGTCCCGGGTGTTGCTGATCTGTGGATCGGCGCGCAACGATGGCACCTGCCCGGGCGAGATGTCCAAGACCTTCCGGCTGCTGGGGATCGCGCGCGAAACCCTTGAGCAGGCCGGGATTGAGTGCGACGTGCTCGATCTCAGCCTGCTCTCCTCCGAATACGGCCGCAAGATACATCCCTGCAAGGGCTGCGTATCCACCGCGATGCCCCTGTGCAACTGGCCGTGCAGTTGCTACCCCAACCACGCGCTCGACCAGACCAATGACTGGATGGCCGAGATCTATGAGCGCTGGACCGCCGCCCATGCGGTGATCATCGTCTCGCCGGTGTATTGGTACCAGAGCCCCAGCCCGTTGAAACTGATGATCGACCGCCTGGTATGCGCCGACGGCGGTAATCCCGATCCCACCTCGACCTCGGGCAAGAATCCCGGCAAGGCAAAACAACTCGAAATGGCCGGCTGGGACTACCCCAAGCATCTGGCAGGACGCGTCTACGGGCTGATCGTCCACGGCGATGTCGCCGGGATCGAAGGCTCGCGCCGCGGCCTGTCGGACTGGCTCGACTGGATGGGATTTATCGATGCCGGTGCACAGGCGCGGCTCGACCGTTTCATCGGCTACTACGAGCCGTATGCAACCAGCCACGATAGCCTGGACCGGGATGATCCCGTGCAGGAAGAAGTGCGCAATGTGGCGCGTGCGGTAGTAAAGACCGTGGTCGAGCTGCGTGCCGGCCGACTCCAGGCGGTGCAGCCCAGCCTGTCGCGTCCGCGCCCAAAGTAAATATTACACCCTGAAAACCGTACGGCAGCGCACTAACGCTTCAATCACCACCGGATAGGTTTGACGATCTATCCTTTACATACGAATCAGATTTCTGGAGAAAAAGCATGAACGAATATCGCCACCATGTATCGGGATTCTTTGCCCATCGCGAAGACGCCGAAATCGTATTTTCAAAACTTGTCGAACGGGGGCTACCGCGCGCGCGGCTGCATATCTTCGAATCCGACCCGGCCGCGTCAGACACCGCACCCGAGGAAGGCAGCAATGCAGTACTGAAGGACGTGCTGGTAGATGCCACCATCGGCACCGCAGTAGGCACCGGCATCGGCGCGCTGGGGGTCGTGGCGCTGGCGGCGACGAGCGTGAGTCTGTTCGTCGCCAGTCCATTGGTCGCCCCGCTGATGTTACTAGGATGGGGTGCCAGCATAGGTGGCCTGATCGGTGCCGCAGCCGGCGCCACCCCCGGTGCCGGTAACAAGGACGGCTGGTTGTCGGATCTGGTCGGCGATGCGATTGCCAGCGGACAGGTCGTGCTGGTAGCGGAGACCCTGACCGAGCAGGAAACAGCGATTGCACGCGAAGTCATCCAAGCAGCGGCTGGCGACCAGAAGGACAGCAGCATGGTGTGAACACAAGCCAAGCCGGCCGATTCTGATTCGGATCAAGCCTGCGTTTCCGCGAATTCTCTGAGTCCATCTATGTTCGATAACGCACAGAACTACTTGGACTGTCAGCGTAAACAAAGCAACGTGAACCTTGAATTTTGAGGTTTTCTGACCCGTTCACATTTAGGGCATACGATGAAAAACCCGCAAAACCTGGACAATAATGGGCGCGATGCAGGAGAGCATGCACAAGATAATGGCTGCCAAGAATTCGCAGCAGCTCGAATCCCTCGTACAAGTGCATCGACACATGCTGCACCAGCATATGTCGGCCATGTAAGACACAGGCATGATGGGTGGGATCGGTTGGGTCTGGATTCCTGCGGCACTGATGCTCGGCCTTGGTGTCCTGCTCGTTTGGGCCATTTTCGACCAGAAGAAGTGGCCGGCTCATGGCCGGTTGATTGATTGGAGAAGATTATGGATGTATTGATTATCGCGACGAAAGCTTGCACCCATCGTCCGAGCCTGGAAAAAGAACTCGAATATTTGCATATCCCGTATCGCATGTGTTTCGTGGAGGACTGCGCTGATCTAGTCGAAAAATTTTCGATCCGGCATTCACCGAATCTCATTGTGGACGATGAAGTCATATTCCGGAAACAACCGACAGAATTGGAACTGCGCGCTTTCTTCAGCACAAAAACCTCAACCGGAGCGTGACGCGTGGGTTTATCCGCACGTCACTAACTTTTCTTTGGAGCGCTTAGATGTTTGACACCACAACCTGACAGGAGAGGCTTTATGAACAACTCGAAAACCGAGCACAACACACTCTGGGACTTAATCAAGGACATCCGCTTCGGCATGCTCACCCACCGTCACCACGACGGCATGCTTTACAGCCATCCGTTGACGACGCAAAACAAATCGCTCGACCGGGGATCGGTGCTTTATTTCTTTATCTTTGAAAAATCAGAACTTGCCAGCAGCCTGCGGCAGGACGGCAACGTCAACGTGTCATATGCCAGTCCGAATGACGACCGCTATGTTTCAATCGTAGGCGTTGCCCGCGTGACGCACGACCCTGCCAAGGTTGAGCAGCTTTGGTCGCCTGCTGCCCAGGACTGGTTTCCTGACGGCCCGACTGATCCGGATCTAGCACTGCTTGCGATCGAGATTAGTCACGCCGAGTACTGGGACGTTGAAGAAAACAGGATGAAGCAATTCTTCAACATGGCCAAGGCGGCGCTAACCGGCGAGCAGCGCCCGCACCTGAGCGGGCACAAAGAAGTGAATATGACCTGACACGCGTCTTGTGCCGTCGGGGGCACTCGCCTTTCGGCTGGAAAGAGTTTGAGAGGGATACGATGAAAAATCCGCACGCCATGGAACCAGAAAAAAAGATCGTCCTGGTCACCGGTGCCAACGGACGCATTGGCACCGAAGTGATGCGGCGGCTAACCGGACACTTCAGCGATGTCGTGGGCTTCGACCGCAAGGCGCCGAGTCCGCCGCCGCCGGGTTGTACGCATATCCCCGTCGATATCGCTTCCGATGACAGCGTGCGTGAGGGACTGCGTATCCTGCGGGAACATCACGGCACCCACATCGCCGCTGTGGTCCATTTGGCCGCGTATTATGATTTCCTCGGCAAACCGAGCCCTAAATACGACGAGATCACAGTCGAGGGCACGGGACGTTTGCTGCGTGGCCTGCGCGAAGGCACGGGACGCATGCTGCGCGGACAGCGCGAGGGCTTCGCGGTCGAGCAATTCATTTTCGCCAGCACCATGCTCGTGCACTGGCCGGGCGAGCCGGGCGTGTTCCTCACCGAGGACTCGCCAATCGGGCCGACTTGGGCTTATCCGGAGTCGAAGGTCCGCACCGAGGCGCTTATCCGGGCAGAGCGCGGCGCGATTCCAGCCGTGATCCTGCGTCTCGCCGGCGTCTACGACGATGTCTGCCATTCGCCACCGCTGGCGCACCAGATTCAGCGCATCTACGAGCGGCAACTCGCCGGTCACCTGTATTCCGGCGAGACTTCGCACGGCCAGGCCTTCATCCATCTGGATGACGTGGTGGACGCGATCGAGAGTGCCGTGGAGCGCCGCGCCAAACTGCCGCCGGAGGTGGCGATCCTCATCGGCGAGCCGGAGGCGCTGAGCTACGATGAACTTCAGCATACGTTTTCACGGCTGATTCGCGACGAGTCGTGGGAGACGCACAACGTCCCCGGGCCGATCGCCAAGGCCGGCGCGTGGCTTCAGGACCTCATCCCCGGCCAGGATCAGTTCATCAAGCCGTGGATGATTGACCGGGCCAACGACCACTACGCGCTCGATATCACCCGCGCCCGCACCCTGCTTGGCTGGGAACCCGGTCGTTCGCTGCGTCAGACCCTGCCCAGGATGGTGACCGCATTGAAGGCTGATCCTGCGGGCTGGTACCGCGAGCAGGGCCTGGAACTGCCCTCGTCGTTGAAAAAGACGGCGGAAGGAGTTGTTACGGAGGTCCCCAAGCAGCTTGACCACGTTCACCATCACGAGCACGCGCCTGCGTCAAGGCACATGCACGGAGAGAACACCCATCCGGCCTCGACGGCGGCCGAACCGCTTCCCGCACAGGACGGCCTTACGCATGCCTGCCCCATGCACCCGGAAGTCTGCCAGTCTTCGCCGGGCAACTGTCCGCGCTGCGGCACGGCACTGGAATCTAACGTGCCGATGGCGCAACAGGTGGCCGAATACACCTGCCCGATGCATCCCGAGGTCGTGACAAACGAACCGGGCGATTGTCCAAAGTGCGGCATGACTCTGGTACCACGCGGCGATGCGAAGCAGCATGGCGGCGAGCATGCTGGTCATGGCGACATTGACATGATGGTCGAAGACCATCGGAAGATGTTGTGGCCGCATTATCTCAACCTGATGCTCGGCTTCTGGCTGCTGACCAGCCCGTTCACACTCGGTTATCTGAGCGATTTCGTGCCCGATGCCAACCAGTTGCGGGTCATGACCGAACGCGGGCTGCCGGCATTCGAACTGCGCAACCTGCTGATGACTTGGAGCGATGTCATCAGCGGGGTCCTGGTGATCGTCTTCAGCGCCTTGTCCGCCAATGCTTGGCGTCGCTATCCCTGGGCACAGTGGGCCAACGCTTTTGTTGGCCTGTGGCTGATGTTCGCGCCGCTGGTATTCTGGACACCGTTGCCGGAAGCCTATGCGAATGGGACCTTGATCGGCGCGCTGGTGATAGCGTTTTCAGTGCTGATCCCAATGATGCCGGGTATGAGCATGGCGGGCATGATGGGTAAGCCAGATGTCCCGCCCGGGTGGGCCTATTCGCCCGCAAGCTGGTTGCAACGCCTGCCGATCGCGGTGCTCGGTGTGATCGGATTTTTTATTGCACGCTATATGGCGGCGTATCAACTGGGCCATATCGATCGTGCCTGGGATCCGTTTTTCGGTGTCGGCACGCAGACAATTATGCTCTCCGATATGTCGAAAGCTTGGCCGATTGCTGACGCCGGCCTCGGTGCCG
>JBKJIS010000161.1:0-7586 GCA_046598305.1 Thiobacillus sp. | reverse complement strand
CCTTCGGATTGCTGAATCTGGTACGCATATCGCCCCAGAATGGTTTCCGCATCGGCACGTTGTTCAGGAGTGGCTACGGCGACGGCGAGCATTACACCAGATTGACGCGCAGCAACTTCGCCAGCGTCGGAAGTGGGGGAGATTTCTGCGTCATGCCGAATGGCGGGCTCCGGGGCGGGCAAATTGTTTGCGTTGCGTGCAGCGATCTCGACTGCAGGCTCTTCGGATCGTTTCATGCCGCCCAGCGCGCCCACCAGCGATCCGGTATAGGCACCTACCGCCGCACCCAGCAGCGGCCCGGCCGGCCCCAGCACAGGAAGCGTTGCCAGCCCGATCAGTCCGCCAATCCCGCCCCCACCTGCCGCACCGGCAACGGCACGGGAACCGGCATGATGCGTGCCTGCAGATTCATCCTCGTCGCCGCCGAGCGGATGGAGGTCGTGTTGGCCTTGCGGGTTGATGTAGAACAGGCTTATTTCGTCCGCTGAAAAGCCCGCCTGCTGCAATTCATACGCCGCAGTTTCGCCTTGGTCGTAGCGTACAAATCGGCCCACTATCAGTGTTTTCATTAGTTACTCCTTAAAGGAATGCATTGAAGGAATGCACACACAGCCATCTTGAACCGACGTAACCATGCGTTCCTTGGACTCTGCCTTGGTTTCGACGGTGGCTTGGTTCAAGGCTTGCGTGTTGGCGACTTCGAATTGCGGGCGGCATCCAGCAACCAGTTCAACGCGTGGCCGCCTGAATCAAGTGAATAATTGAATGCCTTGCGCATGATCAGTCCGGCCAGCAGCGACCCCGTCAAGCCTCGCCATGGTTTCCAGCGAACCAGTAACACGCCGGCAAGGGCCGCACCCCCCAGGCTGGCATAAGGATGCTGGCGTACCCATTGACGCGCCAACGGCGCCGCAATGCCGCCCATTTCGCCCAGTATGCTGTCACGCGACTTGGCCCCCGGACGATAAATTCGCTGGCGCAAAATGGCGCGATTGAGTTCCAGCCGGGCTTCAGCATTGAGTGGAATAGCGGCTTGGGGATCAGATCTGTCTGATTTGATCCCCGTGGGGGCGGGGTTGTCAATGTTCATGATTCGGAATGCCTTTCGGCTGGCTCCTGAAGCTCGTGGCCAAATAATTTCATGTCCTCACTCAGTTGAGTACGCACATGGGCAAACGAAGGATAGGTGGGTGGGGCTTGAGCGAGTCTCACAGCGGCAATCAGCGTGATTGCGAGCGGCAAGCCCGGTATTGCCCAGAGTAACCAGTGTTGCACCCCGGTGACGGCAAACAGCATCAGGCTGACGCCTGCCAGAATCATGCCTGGCAGGCCACATGCCGCCAGCACCATGAGCCAGCCGATACGCTGTTTCAGGCGCGTCGGCCAGCCGATTGCATCCTCACGGATTACAGCGACATAACCCGCTGCATGGTCAAGCAGCAGACCTGGCTCGCTGATGAGAAGACGAATCAGTGGCGACAACATCTCCCCGTTCCCGTAGCGCGTCTGCTTTTCATTCAATGATGGCTGTGGCGATTGCTCAATGCCGCTGCGAGCAGGGCAATCGTGGCCCCGGCTACCACTGCCATCAATAAGGATTTGAGCGGATGATCCTGCACATAGTGAGCGGTCTGTTCCGTGGTGTGGGATAGTGCTTCCCGTGCGCGGGTTGCACCCTGGCGCAACGCAGTGCTGCTGCGCGCTATCACTTCTTCGGCGCTGGCACGAACTTCGTCGGCTGATTGCTTGGCGTTCTCCACGGTTGCACTGTTCTTGATGTCGTTGGCAAGCGTTTCAATGGGTTTGGTAAAAGCGCTGGTTTCCATTTGGATCTCCTGGGTTTGAAAGGTCATGCAACCCTCACATGGCTGCATAAATTTCATCGTACCTATCGCTGGAATCTGCGACTATGAGAGAACGCCATGCGCAGGTGTACGCCAATACACTGCCTGCGTGTAGGCATCATCCGACATCGAGCCGCTGCATCAGATCGTCAGACATGTCTTACAGCACGACAAGGCATGGATGCGGATTGCTTGTGGCGCTATCCGACTGACGTGGTTGGGTGGATGGCCAATAATGATTGAGTGCTGACATGTTTGCATGCAGCTTTTTGTTTTCCTTGTCCCCTGTCGGGAGTTTCTATCATGCTTAAATGGGCCTTGATTTTTTTTGTTGTATCGCTGGTAGCCGGACTCTTCGGTTTTGGAGGCATCGCGTCGGGCGCAGCTGCCATCGCAAAAATCCTGTTCTACATCGCTATCGTCCTGTTCTTGGTGTTCCTTGTGATTGGTTTGCTGGCCGTCAAAGCAATCAAGTAGCCTCCGGCCTGATCTCTGCTACAAGGTGCGTGTTAGTGTTTTCTTGCATGCACAAGGCGACTACTGATAGACAGGACTGTTCGCTGTTCTAAGCTCGGAACGAAACAGTCTGGCACCATCTGACAGACAGTCGGCCTCATGATCATCATCCAGGGAGAAACGTCATGTTGCAGTATGCCATCGTATTTTTTATCATCGCACTGATCGCCGCAGTGCTCGGTTTTACGGGGCTGGCGGCAGGTTCCGCTGAGATCGCCAAAATTCTGTTTGTGGTCTTTCTGGTGATGGCTGTCGTGACTTTTGTCGTTAATCTGCTTCGAGGGCGTTAGGCGTGAGTGCTTGCCAGATGATTCGTCGTGGCTGGACTGAGAAAGGCGCAACATGATTCAGGTTGCTATTGTCGACGATCACCAGATTGTACGGACAGGATTTCGAGAGTTGCTAAGTGAGGACGCATCGATCCAGATCAGTTTTGAATCAGGTAATGGCGATGATGCGCTGGCGCAATTACGCGCCAAGCCGTGCGATGTGCTGTTGCTCGATATTTCCTTGCCGGGAAAAAGCGGGGTGGATGTGCTGCGTTCAGTACGTCAGCGTTACCCCGATCTCAAGGTGTTGATCCTCACCGGTTTTCCCGAGGAAAGCTATGCGCTGGCGATGATCCGCAACGGCGCCAATGGATATTTGTGCAAGGACTGCGAAGCAGATGAATTGCTGCGTGCAATTCATATCGTCTCGCAAGGCCGTCGTTATGTATCCGCGCGCACTGCGGAGTTGTTGGCCGACCAGATGAGCGGAGAGCGTAGCGTTGTGCTGCATGATGGATTGTCGGATCGTGAACTGCAGGTTTTTTTGCGGCTGGCGCGCGGTGAATCGGTTTCGGATATCGCTCGTGAGCTCAATTTGAGCGTCAAGACCATCAGCACATATCGTTCCCGGCTAACCGAAAAACTCAAAGTTGCGAGCAATGCCGAATTGGCCACCTATGCCATGCGTCATGGCCTTATCACTGAGTAGTCTTGTTTACCCTGAAAGGGAGTCCGTCCGGATACCGCTTCCATTAGCCATGTTCAAAGTCCTGTTGATCGAAGACTCGTTGTTGCTACAGGAACTGCTGGGAGGCATTCTGGGGGAGATCGACGGCATCGATTACCGGGGCGCCGTGGACGGTGAAACTGTAGCTTTGCAGCAGATGGAGCGGCTTCCGGTCGAGCTGGTCATCATTGATATCGAACTCAGGCAAGGCAGCGGCATTGGCGTACTGGCGGCGTTGCAGGCTGAACCTGAACGTTATGGTTCGCCCCTTAAAGTAGTGCTGACCAATTATGCGCACGCCAGCATGCAGAAGCGCTGCATCCGTCTGGGCTGCGATGCGTTTTACGACAAATCGCTCAAAACCGCTGAACTGGTGGAATTCATCGAGCAGGCTGCGGCAGCGCGCCAAATATTATCCTGAATTACCGTAAATTCAGCCAGTTGGACCGGAGCGCGCGTCCGGTTTAGCTGCAGGCGTAATGGGAACGCGTACCTGCAGGATGGTACCGTCTGCCGATGAATGAATGGCCAGCGTGCCACCATGGGTGAGCACACGATGCTTTATCCCGGCCAGTCCATGACGCCCCAACTTAAGTTGTCTGGTATCGAACCCCACGCCATCGTCCGCAATCGTCAGGTCGATGACGCCGGCTTCAAGATGCAATGTGATGTCTACCCGCTGCGCCTGTGCATATTTGCGGATATTGGTCAGTGCTTCCTGAACAATCCGGAATACGCTCAGTGCCACATCTTCGGTAAACAGGGTTTCGTCGTCGGGCAGATCAAGATTCAGGATAAGTTCCTTGCCCTGGTTGAACTCTCCTGCCAGCACCCGTAGCGCCTCGATCAGCCCGAAGTCAAACAATAGGGCAGGGCGCAGGTCATTGGTGATACGCCGTTTGAGTGCAATTCCGCTGGCAAGCGACTGACGCAAACGCGCCAGTCGGTGCGCCACCAGCGCCCGGGTTTCCTCCGGCAGTTTACGTTCGATCCAGTCGGAGTCCAGCCTGGCGGCGGTCATCAATGCGCCGAGTTCGTCGTGCAGTTCGCGTGCCAGATGCATTTTTTCCGACTCGCGAACTTCAGTCAGATAACTGGCGAGCGTAGTCAATTCTTCGGTACGGTCTCTGACAACGCGTTCGAGTTGGTCTTTTTCCGCGATCAGCATCTGGTTGATTCTTCGGCGCAAGGTATATTGCTTATGGTTTTCGGTAATGGCCAACAGCAGCAACACCAGCGCTGCGATAGCGAGCACTACGGTGACAATCTGGGTTTGACGAAAGCTGGTCACCGATTGCCGGACGTCGAGCATATTCTGCATCGTCAATTCTTGTCTTACCGACAGATGTTCTGCTACATAGCGCGACATGAGCAGGGAACTTTGCATCACAGATTGTTTTTTCTGTGCTTCTCCGCGCACCACCCCGCTCATCTGAGTCTCCATTCTTGCAACGGTTTCAAGTGCCGTTTTGACAAGACGGCCGATGGCAATTTCATCTTTTGTATTCGCGTTGATGGATTTGATGTCATCACGGATCAAACCGACTGTTTTATTGAAGCGATCCAGGTATTCATGATTGCGGGTGAGTTCATATCCGCGCGAAATCGATTGCGCTTGCAATATGTGCAGCCGTAATTCATCCAGGTGGTCGGTGTGAAGGTTGGTTAGCGCCACTCGCGACAAGGCATCCAGACCGGCACTGGCCTGCATATAACTGGCCACCAGCGTCGCAATCAGGATGGCTATGCCGAACGCGAGCGTCAGATGCAATTTTCGTCGCAAGGGATCGCGCGCAAGCGTTTCCTCGCTTGCAGAGAGGCCTTGAGTGAACGCTAAATCATTTTCATGTTGAGCTGACATGGCAATCCCGGGCAGGTGGCGGTGGTCAACCGCGCAAGGCGGTCAGGGCGGGAACAGTACTTGTCCGACAAGGCTATCCGCCCCATCCGACAGACGCTAAGTGAACTAAATCATACGATGAGTCCAAGCCTTACCGCTGTGTTGTTGATCGACAAGGCGCATTCGGCTTGCTGAATTTTAATCACATAATTTTTGATGGGTAAACCTCATAAAAACAATTCTTGCATTTGTCAATGCAAAATAGAAATGGACCAGCAGAAGCCTTGTTTTACTCGGATTGGGAGCACATAATGCTGATCCGCTTCACATTTAAGCGTTACACTGGCTTGGCTTCCGAAGGGGGGCGGGCGTTCGAATCGCGCCGTACGCACCAAATTCAAATCGGTATCAGTCCCTTGTTCCGCCGGGGTTTATTCTTCGCGTTGCGGGGTTAAACTTGGCGCAGCGTTTATTTTGAGTGATTCTGCTATGGCTATGCCTACCCCTACCGACATCAAGCTTCACCAGGCTTCCCGCAAGCTGGAAATCGCGTTCAATGACGGGACGCAGTTCGAGATCCCGTTCGAATTTTTGCGCGTTTATTCCCCTTCTGCCGAAGTGCGTGGCCACGGCCCGGGGCAAGAAGTGCTGCAGGTCGGCAAGCGCGAAATCCTGATCAATGCCGCCGAACCGGTTGGTTTGTATGGCATCAACTTCGTTTTTTCGGACGGCCATGACACCGGGATTTATTCCTGGGAATATCTCCACGATATCGGCGTGAATCAAACCGCGATGTGGGATGAATATCTCAAGCGTATGGGCGTTGCCGGCGCGTCACGAGAGCCCGGTCTCGCGAAAATGTTTGAGCAGCGTCCGAAGGGTAAGTAAAGGGGTTTCGATGACAGCTTGCACCGTCAGCACCTGCGCGCCCTCCGGGGCGCGCGTTGTTTTGGTCAGTCCTTACGAGTTGGGGCGACAGCCCTTTAATCTGGCACAGCCTGCGGCCTGGTTTGCGCGCGCCGACATCCCGGTGGCCTGTCTCGATCTGTCGCAACAAAAACTCGATCCCATTGTTTTTAAAGACGCCGAATACGTAGCGATATATCTGGGCATGCACACCGCAACGCGGATTGCCGCCGCCGCCCTGCCGAAAATTCGTGAGCTGGCGCCGCGCGCACGCATCGCCGCGTTTGGGCTGTATGCGCCGATGAACGCTGCCTGGTTGCGCGCGTTGGGCGTGGAAGCCGTGTTCGGTGGCGAATCCGAACCGGACCTGCTGGCCTGGGTGCAAACCGGTGTGTCGCCAGCCGACACCGTGGTGCGACGCGACAAGATCGAATTCCTGCTGCCCGACCGCCACGGACTGCCCGAACTGCAGCGCTACGCCAAACTGATTCTGGTAGACGGCACGCAGAAAATTACCGGCTTTGCCGAAGCCACGCGCGGCTGCAAGCATCTGTGTCGACACTGTCCGGTGGTGCCGGTGTATGAAGGAAAATTCCGTGCGGTGCCGGTGGACATCGTGCTGGCTGACATCGCGCAGCAGGTCGGGGTTGGCGCGCAGCACATCAGCTTTGGCGATCCCGATTTTCTCAATGGGCCGACCCATGCGCTGAAAGTGGCCGAGGCGCTGCATGCGCGTTTTCCCGACCTGAGTTGGGATGCGACGATCAAGATCGAGCATCTGCTGGATCATGCCGAATTGCTGCCGCGTCTAAAGGCTTGTGGTTTGCTGTTCATCGTGACCGCAGTCGAATCAATCGATGACGCGATTCTCGACCGGCTGGACAAAGGTCATACCCAGGCCGGTTTTGAAGCGGCACTGGCGCGGGTGCGCGCGCTCGACATTGCGCTTGCCCCCACCTTCGTGCCGTTCACACCATGGACTACGCTGACGGGCTATCGTGATCTATTGGCAGCCTTGCTGCGGTTGAATCTGGTCGAAGCGGTGCCGCCGATTCAATTGGCAATACGTTTGCTGGTGCCGCAAGGCTCCTATCTGTTGCACCTGCCGGATTTTGCCGCGCAGGTGGGCGCTTTCGACGCCGCCATGTTGGGCTATCCCTGGCAGGCGGATGATGTGCGCACTGACACGTTACAGGCCGAGATCATGGCTTGGGTGATGGCGGCAGAAAAAGCCGAGCTGCCGCGCGCCGAAGTGTTTGCCGGTATCTGGAATCGCACCCACGCTGCATTGGGTGAAACTGCCCCAACGCTCGATTCCGCGCAATTCGGCGCGGTGATTCCGCATCATTCCGAACCCTGGTATTGCTGCGCCGAGCCGACGGAAACCCAACTCGCCAGCTTCTAGTCATGCCCCGACTGCTATTGCTGCTTCCCGCTGCGGGCTACGCCAACCAGGACTTCATCGAAGCCGCGGCCCGGCTCGG
>JBKJIS010000258.1:0-4798 GCA_046598305.1 Thiobacillus sp. | reverse complement strand
AAAGACTCAAGATCACGGGTGAATTGAACGGTATCGAACAACGGTGACGAAAGCCGGCCACGTGCCAGTTTTTCGCGTACGGCTTTCAACTTTTCCGGCTGGGTTGCCAGAATGTATGCGAGATTGAAATACTCTTCCCAGGTCTCTGTGACCAATTCGGGCAAACCAACTGTGTGTAACAAGCTGGCGGCAATTCGGCTGGAGAACGTGTCGCCTATTTTTGTTATGAGCGGCACACCGGCCCAGAGTGCGTCACACCCCGTGGAGTGGGAGGTGTACGGGAAGGTATCCAGGGTCAAATCGGCCAAGCTCAAGCGGCCGAGATGGTCTGCGATGTCCCGTTTTCTTTGCGCGAAAAGGATTCGATCTGGATCAATGCCGCGTACATCAGCTTCCTTTCTCAAGTTGTCGATGGCGCGGGCCGGGGGAGCCGCCATCCAAAGGATGCTTCCCGGGATGTCGCGCAGCAAACGGCACCAAACATCGAAGGTTTCCGGGATGAGTTTAAAGCTCTGATTGAAATTTGCGAAAACCAATGCATCTGTAGGCAGGCCTTCTTCGTCGCGTGTTGGTACATGGCCAATAGGGCGCTTACTATCATTGGGCAGGCAGCAATTTGGCATCTGAGCCAATGTTTCGCTGAAGAATTCGGCCTGATTGGCTGGAGTCGCAACGCGGTCGCCTATGATGTAGTCAGCTAGCCTTGCATGGCCCAGCGTGGCGGGATAGCCCAGCCAGTTGACAATGATGGGCGTGGGACGAGAAGCGGTGATGCCCACACGGGAATCTTTTGTGTTTCCGCTTAGATCGACCAAAATATCAATGCCGTCCCCCGCAATGAGGCTCGCGGCATCTCTGTCGGACATCATCCGAACATCGCGAAAAACCTCAACACCCTCCTTGACTTTTTCGCGGTAGCGGTCATTGGTGTTGGGGCCCATGGAGTAGGCATGAATTTTAAATCGTGCGTGATCATGAGACTCAAAGACCCCACTTAATAAATGCATCACGGCATGTTCATGAAAATCCGCCGACAGGTAACCAATCCGTATACGTTGGCTACGCGGGTGAGTAGACGCGCTGAATATCGGCGGCTTGTCGAGGTGGGGTCGCAGTTTGTCTTGGGAGGCAAGCAGGGAAGCCTGCAATTGAAGTTGTGCGCTTGCAGAAGGCAAGGACATGATTATGCGGGAGGGGATGCCTGAAGTGCCGAGTTTAATGCTGGCAAGAATACTCGACTCGTCCGATGTGGCATGCGACCAGGATAGTAGTTGGCGGGCGCAACTTGCAGCCTGACCAAGGGCATACCCGTAAGTTGGCTCGAGGGTGACAGCTTGGCGAAAGACGGCTTCCGCCTCCGGGAGATGGTTGGACTCTATCAGCAGGTTGCCGAGATTGCTATGGACATTGGCGGAGTCAGGCCGGATTTTCAGGGAGTGACGATAGGCTTTTTCAGCCTCGTCGAACCTCCCTGATTGGGTCAGCAGATTGCCCATCGCATTGAGCGCATTTGCATGATTTGGCTGGATATCCAGGCAGCGTTGTAAAAAAGTCCAGGCCTCAGCCATTTGCCGGCTTTCCATGAGCAGGATTGCCAGGTTGCACCAGGCATCGACATAATCCGGCTGGAGTGTGATCGCCTTGCGGTACGCCTGCTCGGCTTCATCAAGGCGAAGCCTGTCCATCAGCACGCCGCCCAGACCGTTGTATACGTCGGCCTGATCCGGCTGGATTTTCAGCGAATGGCGGAAGGCGGCCTCGGCTTCGTCAAGGCGGTCCAGCTCTGCCAGCAACAGGCCCAGGTTGTAGAGCGCGTTGACATTTTCCGGCGCCATTGCCAGGGCTTTTTTAAAGGCAGCTTCCGCTTGCGTGAGCCGCTGCGTAGCCCGGTACAGATTGCCCAGGTTGACCAGGGTGTCCAGATCATTCGGGTTCAATTCAAGCGCCATGTGAAACGCCGCCTCGGCCTCGTCGAACCGGCCGGCATCCCGCAGCACCAGGCCGAGATTGCCATGGGCGGGGGCGTAGTCCGGCTGGATCTCGATGGCTGATTGCAAATAGGCCTCGGCCTTGTCCAATAAACCAAGCGGGCGTGCGCAGACTGCGGCCAGATTCAGCAGGCTGGGCTGAGGGGGTGATTGTGGGAGGAGTGTTTCGGCCAGTTCAAGGGCCTTCTGGAACTGGCCCTGTTGGTATAGGGCATAAGCCTGCCGCGCGATGGCGATAAATTCAGGGGAGAGCTGCATGGATAACGCAATAGGGGTGCAGGAAAGGCACGATTCTATACCACGGCTGTCCGGTTAAAACGCGAATAGATTCAGTTGCTTGCACGGCACGCCCTTTGGCATTTTGTAGTCGCTACCGGGAAACGCTTGCTGCAAGGGAATCTTCTCGAAAAGGGTGGCGGAAGGCCCACTCAAAGTTGCCGATTTGTCAGCTTTAGAGCGTGGTTGTTGTTGCTTCAGCAACTTTACACCCCCGGCCTCCCCTTTATACCTTTCAGGGTGTTTGCGGCAACAACCACGGCTTGCCCTTTATGCCCTCCGGGTACTTGCGGGCGCAAAAACCCATCCGTTTCATTTGTTTCTCTATTTCTGATTCAGGCCCCTGGCTATGCCTTTTTACGGTTTTTTCAGCGCTTCCAGCGTCGCATCGTCCAGCTCGATCGGCTTGTTACCCTCGAACGGCTTCAGCCATTCTGCACGTTTTCTGCCCAGCCACTCGTTGCGTAACGCCGTCACATTCGGCTCTTTCACTTCTTCAAAGGTTTGTTGCCTGGCTTCGCGTTTCTCCAGCAGTTTGATGATGTGGTAACCAAAACGGGTGCGCACCGGATCGCTTATCTGGCCCGGCTTCAAGGCATAGGCAGCCGTTTCGAATGGCGGCACAAACTTGCCCTTTTCCGTCCATTCGCGTATCTCGCCGCCCGTGCGTTTGCTTCCCGGGTCTTCGGAATGTTCCTTGGCCAGCTCGGCAAAGTCAGCGCCTTCGCGCAGGGCCTTGAGCACTTGCCCGGCCTTGGCCTTGACCACTGCGTCGCGCTTGTTCTCGTCCTCCTCGTTGACCGCAAACAGAATATGCGCCACCCGTATCGCCTCCGGCACAACGTAAGCATCCAGGGTGGCCATATAGCGCTCCCTGGCCAGCGCGGTCAGATCGGGCAGGCTTGCAGTCGCCTTGGCCATTTCGCCATCGACGTAGGCGCGCACCACGATATCTCGGGTTGCGCGCTCGATCTTGGCACGCACCTGGGGCAAGTCCGCCGTCCCTGCGGCCCTGGACGCATCCGCCAAGCGGCGGTCGAGCAGCAGGTTGCTAAGATAGCGGCTCATCTGTTCGCGATTCATTTGCGAGCGGACGTTCACGGGCGCGTATTCGAGTTCCCGGCGAATTTCCTCAAGGGACAGGCTGCCCCGGCCATCCGAAATCTCTTTCACCGGCACCAAGTCGGCTGCAAACGACATCGGGGCCGACACCAGCCCCAGCATCAAGCACAAAATATTCAAATTTTTCAACTTGCATTCCAATCAACAATTACGCCAAAACGAATACGTGACGGGTTTCAAACCCGTCACACTTCCAACCGGCTTACCCAAGAGTAGGTGTTTCAAACCTCAAAAAAATGCCCGGCATCAGCCGGGCATTTTGAAAGCAGGACGGACCTTACCGGTCCGCCGATTATCCCACGATTACAGGAAGTCCGCCTGCATCTCCTGAACCTGGAAGCGTGGCGTCACGACGTTGGTTTCGTCGTACTCGATACCAAAGTAGTACACGGTATTGGGGTCCAGTTTGCAATACGTCACCGGCGTCGAGGTTGTGCCACCCCATCCTGACGTCGTAATGAAACCGTTGGTCACAGACCCTGTGAAGATCGACGGGATGCCCGATGAAATCTGCTTGCATTCCGCAGGCACATTAGCATAGGTGTCCGTTGCCGACTTGCTCAGCCAGACACGCATGTTCACTGACACATTGCTACCGTTCCAGTCAGTCACCTTGACGACCTTGTTGTTCGTGATCGTGGCCGGCGTTTTGTAACGAAGCACTAATTGATTGCCGCCACCAAAGCTCACAACACGCTCGGCCCCGTTGATCGATCCCTTGAAGTCGGTGTCTAGCGAACATCCGGTAGATGAGTTGGATGCGAACAGGGTATTCAGACAGCCGGGCACATAGCTGCTCCTCGTGGTTGCGTCCCCAGTTTGGTCTGCCACTGTGCGATTGGGCATAGTGGGGGGCACCCACAGGCCGCCACCGATGCCGGGGTCATCAGTAAGACTGCCTGGCGATGGCGATGGCGATGGCGCTGCCGCTTGCACTTGGCCCGCTGGCGCTGGCGCTGGCGCTGGCGCTGGCGCTGGCGCTGGCGCTGGCGCTGGCGCTGCCGAATTCAGCGCATAACAACTGGCCTCGGCGCCGCCTGTCTGGCTGAGGCAGGACCAGCTAAAACCCTGCGGACTGGAGATGGCCAACCCCACCTTGCCTGAAGCGCACTGATTACTGGTGGGCATTCTTGAGGAGGCTGTACTTTCCGCAATACCACATGACGCGTCAACCGGGGCAATGAGGCTGGACGTTTTCCCCGTGTTCGTCGTTGCGGCAACCGGAGCAGCCTTGACAGCTACCCTGGCAATGCTGGCGCCATTAAAGGTATCTGTAGTGGAAGTGGACGGCACGCCCGTCACAGTGAAGTCAAAATCACCTTCTACAGTACCAGCAGTGGCTGTGAAGTAGATGGGTTTGGTGGTATCTCCGGTCAGAGACACGTTTCCTGTAATGTCTACACCTTCCCTCA
>JBKJIS010000247.1:0-4774 GCA_046598305.1 Thiobacillus sp. | reverse complement strand
TGGCATCAGCTGCGGATGTGGAAAGCGTTCATCAATGTATTCATTGATGATGTTGGACTCGGTCAAAATCAAATCGCGCTCGATCAGCACCGGCATTTTTCCGCTGGGGCTGATGCTGGCCACTTCTTCCGGCTTGTTATGCATGTCCACATCGATGATTTCGAAATCCATGTCCTTCTCGAACAGGACGATGCGGCAGCGGTGGCTGTATGGGCAGGTACTGCCAGAATACAAGGTCATCATGGTGGGGCTCCCTAAGGTGTTACGTGTGTTTGATACTTGTTGCATGCAAACCCAGTCAATTCAATTTTCATGCAACAACAGCCGAGCTAAGCGTATGTAAAAATAACATGTTCATGTTATTTCCTTACATCTGCATAAGTGGCTGTAAAAGAAAGTTTCAAATGAATAGTTTATTTCTTAACAGCCACTAAATTCTTTATTAATCCAATATGCAGCGCATTCACAAGCATTCTGAATGTGTGTCGGCATCCTGTTCTTGCAAACTGATTCGTGCCGAATCAATAAAAGCCAACAGCCGGACTCAGTCCGGCTGTTGGCTAAACCGCATGAACCGGCTTAGTGAATATCTTTCCAAAACTCTTTCTTCAGGTAGTAGGCCACTACAAAGAAGAACGCCAGAAAAGCCAGAACAATTATGCCGAGCTGCTTGCGCTTAAGTTGGTCGGGCTCGGCCATCCATACCAGATAGTTGACCAGGTCACCGACCATGGCGTCGTATTCGGCGAGCGTCACGCTACCCGGTTTGATCAGTTCTAGACGATCGATGACTTCGTGTTCACCCACTTTTTTGTAGACCGGTGCCATTTCGCCTTGCAGATCCCACATGACGTGCGGCATACCGACCTTGTCAAACACCGTGTTATTCCAGCCGGTGGCACGCGAATCGTCACGGTAGAAACCACGCAGATAGGTGTACAACCAGTCGGCGCCGCGTGAACGTGCAATCACGCTGAGGTCCGGCGGAGTTGCGCCAAACCAGGCTTTAGCATCGGCTTTGTTCATACCGACTTTCATGGTTTCACCGGGCTTTTCCGCTGCAAACAGCAAATTGTCCTTGATCTGCTCTTCGGTCAAACCCAGGTCCTGCAAGCGCGAGTAGCGCATGGATGAAGCACTGTGGCAGCTGAGGCAGTAGTTCACAAATATGCGCGCGCCCCGTTGAAGCGAGTCTTGATCGGCCACATTGACCGGTGCCCTGTCCAGCTGAACGGCGGCGCCAGAAGCGAAGGCGACAACGGGGGCTGCGGCCAACAGTAAAAGAAGGTTCTTCAAGCGTTTCATTTGCCAGTGATCCTTTCCGGTTCCGGTTTGGTTTTGTCAATCGAGGTATACCAAGGCATCAACAGGAAAAACAGGAAGTAAATCACTGAAAAAACCTGAGCGAAGATCGTTGCAATCGGGGTCGACGGCAACAGGCCAAGATAGCCAAGACCAATGAAAGACACGATGAACAGCGCCAGCATGGTCTTGTAGATCGGGCCGCGATAACGGATCGACTTGACCTTGCTGCGATCGAGCCACGGCAGGAAGAACAGGAACACGATCGACAGGCCCATTGCCACCACGCCGGGGAACTGTGAACCAAACATCGGCGGCACCGCTCGCAGAATCGCGTAGAACGGCGTGAAGTACCACAAAGGTGCAATGTGCTCAGGCGTCTTCAGCGGGTCGGCCGGAATGAAGTTGGCCGCTTCCAGGAAATAGCCGCCCATTTCCGGACCAAAGAACACGATCGCCGAGAACACCATCAGGAAAACAATCACGCCGACAATATCCTTCACCGTGTAATACGGGTGGAACGGAATGCCATCGAGCGGAATATGTGTCACCGGATCTTTGTGTTTCTTGATTTCGACGCCATCGGGGTTGTTGGAGCCGACCTCATGCAGCGCCACCAGGTGCACTGCCACGAGGCCAAGCAACACCAGCGGCAAGGCGATTACATGGAAGGCGAAGAAACGATTCAGCGTGGCGTCCGAAATCACATAGTCTCCGCGAATCCAGATCGACAGGTCTTCACCGATAAAAGGCACGGCGGCAAACAGGTTGACGATCACCTGCGCGCCCCAGAACGACATCTGGCCCCACGGCAGCAAGTAGCCGAGGAAGGCTTCGGCCATCAGCACCAGATAGATCAGCACGCCGAAAATCCAGATTAATTCGCGCGGCTTACGGTAGGAACCGTACATCAGGCCACGGAACATATGCAGATAGACAACGACAAAGAACAGCGAGGCGCCGGTCGAGTGCATGTAGCGAATCAACCAGCCCCACTCGACGTCACGCATGATGTATTCAACGGATGCAAAAGCCAGCTCGGCATCCGGTTTGTAGTTCATGGTGAGGAAGATTCCGGTCACAATCTGCAACACCAGCACCAATAGCGCCAGTGAGCCGAAGAAATACCAGAAGTTGAAGTTCTTGGGCGCGTAATACTCGGACAGATGCGCCTTGTAGGTGGCGGTGAGCGGGAAGCGGTCATCGACCCATCCCATCACTTTTTGCAGGGCAGACATTATTTAAGCTCCTTTTGCGTCTACACCGATCAGCAACTTGGCATCGCTGAGGTATTGATGAGGCGGAATCTTCAGATTGATCGGGGCCGGTACATTTTTGAACACGCGTGCAGCAAGGTCAAATGTCGAACCATGGCAGGGACAGAAAAAGCCGCCCGGCCAGTCTGCGCCACCCAGATCGGCAGCGCCTACATCCTTGCGGAAGGTAGGCGAACATCCCAGGTGGGTGCAAATGCCGACCGCCACCAGATATTCCTTCTTGATCGAGCGGGTTGGATTCTTGCAGTAGGCAGGTTGTTGCGGTTGTTCGCTCTGCGGATCATTGAGCTTGTCATCATGCTTGCCTAACAGGGCCAGCATTTCTGATGATCGGTTGACAATCCACACTGGCTTACCCTGCCATTCAACGGTCAGGATTGCGCCCGGCTCGATTTTGCTGATGTCGACCTCAACCGGCGCGCCCGCTGCTTTGGCGCGTGCACTCGGCATCATGCTCATCAACATCGGGATCGCAACGGCTGCCGCAGCGACTCCGCCAACAGCGCTGGTCGCCGCAATCAGGAATTTTCGTTTACGTGTGTCCACTTTTTGCCCATCTGCTTCCTGGCTCATGTTTGCTTAACCCGAACGTATTACGATAAAACCGGCATTCTAACCAAATTGACCCCTTCTCCGGAAGCCCAATAGCATAAAGTCGTAGCACATCCCCGCCACACGTTATAATCGCGACGTGGCGAAATCACGCCAAGCCTATGAATTCAATCACTATGCGCAAACTCTGGTTGCTTTTTGCCCAATCCACCACGGTGGCCTTGAGCGTGTTGTTCATCATCGCTTTATTCAAGCCCGATCTGTTGCGCTGGCAGCCACAACTGCAAAGTCTCACTATTCAGCAGGCGCAGCAGGCGTCAACCGGCCGGCTTACACCCAGCGAATCGTTCGCCCCTTCTGCGAAAAAAGTCATTCCAACGGTGGTAAACATTTTTACCCGGCAAAAAGTACGTGACTCTGCGCATCCAGCGCTGGAAGACCCGGTTTTCCGCTATTTTTTCGGTGACCGGCTTGATCCCAAGCCGCGCCAGGCATCCAATCTCGGTTCCGGCGTGGTTGTGAGCTCGAATGGCTACATCCTGACCAACCACCATGTGGTCGAAGCGGCTGACGAAATACAGGTTGCCCTGGCCGACGGCCGAACGCTGCCCGCACGCGTGGTAGGCGCGGACCCCGAGACCGATCTGGCTGTTCTGAAAATTGAAGCCAGCGGTCTACCCGCCATCACATTTGCCCAGGCCGAAAGCCTGAATGTCGGTGACTGGGTGCTGGCTGTGGGCAATCCCTTCGGTGTGGGGCAGACGGTAACGGCCGGCATTGTCAGCGCACTGGGCCGAACCCACCTGGGCATCAATACTTTCGAGAACTTCATCCAGACTGATGCCGCCATCAATCCTGGAAATTCGGGCGGTGCGCTAGTCGATGCCGCTGGCAATCTGGTAGGGGTCAATAGCGCTATATATTCTCGGACGGGTGGATCACAAGGCATTGGATTTGCCATCCCCGTCAGCATTGCACGTCAGGTGATGGAACAAATCATCAAAACCGGCAGCGTGACGCGAGGCTGGGTCGGTATAGAAGTGCAGGATCTGACGCCCGAACTGGCTGATTCCTTTGGCCTGCAGAATGCAGAAGGCGCGCTGATCGCGGGCGTATTGAAAGGCGGCCCGGCGGAAGTGGGGGGGGTCCGTCCAGGTGACATTCTGCTAAGCGTCAACAGCAAAACGGTCGTTGATTCATCCTCGCTGCTAAACCTGATCGCTGACTTAAGCCCCGGTGCCACTGCCCAGCTCAAAGTGTCGCGCAAGCAAAAGCAGCTGGATCTGAAAATTCAGGTGGATCGACGTCCCATTCAACGCGCGCTTGAGCCGCAAGCACCCTGAGTTCCCGACATTAGTCCGGCTGCGTGAGCGCCAATGCGCGCACGCGTGTTGCATAGGTATAAGGATCCCGCTCCATCGCCGGCAGACGCCAGCGCAAGGCATTGAGCGCTTTTTGATTCAGCGCAGGATCCTGCACACGCAGGCTGGCCAATATCAGCACGTCCGAGGGCGAATACAATGCACCATCGGCCAGTGCCGGCTCTGGCTGCAAGGTTGCCAGCAAGGGTTGGGCTTCATGCTTCCAGCCTTGTTCACTCCAGAACAATTGCCAGGCAGTTTGCGCAATGTGTCGCGCACGAA
>JBKJIS010000133.1:0-3754 GCA_046598305.1 Thiobacillus sp. | reverse complement strand
CTTCAGACGACTTATTCCTGATGCCGGACGCATTCTGGATATACGGTGCACTTGATTTGGCCGAAAAACCCATGACATCGCGGCCCGTTATTGTTTCCGTGATTTATGATCTTATACCAATCACACATCCCCAGTATTGTGACAAAGATTTTGTAAAGGATTTCGAGGTATTGTTCCCCCGGATTGTGGCATTGTCTGACGGCCTCATTGGAATTTCACAAACCGTACAACACTCAATTGCAGATCATGTCACCCGAAATTCTCCTGAATGGGCGCAAAAAGGGATGCTTGACTACTTTTACCTTGGTGCGGATTTCAAGGTTAATACCTTGCGTCAGACAGACCCGTTATCACCGGACATATCCGAGCTGCTTGACTCGGGGGTGCCGTTTTTGCTTGCGGTTGGAACGGTCGAACCACGAAAAGGCTATGGCTATTTAATGGATGGCTTCGAGATTTTATGGCGCCAAGGCGCGGTTTATCCGCTCGTTATTGTTGGTAAGGTCGGATGGCTATACACAGATATTCTCAAGAAAGCACAGTGCCTCAAGAAACTGGGGCGCCCCCTTCTTATGCTGCATGATGTAGATGACTACACTTTAGACCTGCTTTATCGGAAAAGTGCCGCCGTCATTTTTCCATCGTTTGTCGAGGGTTTTGGGCTGCCTTTGGTTGAGGCACTTGTACGAGGTAAGCAGGTTTTGGCCAGCGATATCGAAGTTTTTAAGGAGGTTGGTGGAACTGCCGCCTCTTATTTTGAACCAGGTTGCGCCAAGTCGCTCGCGCAGTGTGTAGGTGAATTTTTCGATCAGTCTTCGGCGAAGCAAGAACCTGCTGAAACTAAAATTGTTCACGCCGCTATTAGCTGGGACGAATCCGCACACACCCTTATTGAGAAGAGCATCAAGATGTATTCAATTTCGAAGCAAGCGGGTTTCTCTACAAATGGTGTGGTTGTAGAATCCAATAGCGAGATGAAGGAAGCTAGGCTTTAAAAAAATATCGGGACCTATGCACTTACGGTTAAGTTGAAAAATGCCATGCAAAAAATACAAGTAAACACTATGAACGTTAGCATTGTTATCCCCGTTTACTGCGAAGAAAAAAACATTCCAGCGTTGTACCTGCGCCTGGAGCAGGTTACCGCCTCGCTTCCGGACATCCAATGGGAATATGTTTTTATCAATGATGGCAGCCCCGACCATTCGATTTCTGTTCTAAGACAGCTCGCCCACGCCGATAGCAAGGTCAAGGTCATCGATTTTTCGAGAAATTTCGGCAAAGAAGTGGCGTTGACAGCGGGTGTCCACGCCGTTTACGCAGACGCCGTCATCTGCATGGACGCCGACTTGCAGCACCCGCCGGAATTGATTCCTCTGTTAATCGAAGAGTGGCGCAAGGGTGCGGAAGTGGTCGCCACGATCCGCACGAGCATAGACAAGCAGCCATTGATGCGCCGCCTTGGGTCCCACGGATACTATTGGCTGATGAACAAAATGTCCTGCGTGGAAATCGTTTCGCAGACTACGGATTTTCGCCTGCTGGATAAAAAAGTGGTCGAAGCGTTTCGGCGGGTTACCGAACGCGAACGTATGTTTCGCGGAATCATCGACTGGATGGGATTCAAAAAGGTTTACGTCGAATTTCATGCAGGCAAACGAGAAGAAGGAGTAGCTGGCTATTCCTACGCAAAATTGTGGCACCTCGCCATCAACAGCATCACCGCGTTTTCCCTGTGGCCGCTACGCCTGACCGGCTATCTGGGTGTGTTCATCACCTCTGTGAGTGGCTTGCTGCTGACCTGGATGCTTGGCAACTACGTCCTTAGTAACAATGCAACTTATACACCGCTCGCCATCGTCGTGGTGGCGAATACCTTTCTCATCGGCATCGTACTCATGGCGATCGGCCTGGTCGCCCTCTATATCGGCACCATCCACACCGAAGTGGTCAACCGGCCGCTTTATATCGTGCGTGAGCGATTGAATTTTGAAGAGAAACCCGGTCACACAGGAGTGTAATCGTGCAACAAACCGCATTGCCGCTTTACCGCCGAGTGGTGGAGTTGTTTTGCGGCAAGCTCGCCCATGCCAGCGCCTGGTTGTTTGTCGGCGGCATCATCGGCGGCATCCTGGGCTACGGCGTGGTGAGTGCGTTTGGCGGAGCTATCCTGGCTTTTCTTGCGATCTGCTTCAGCGCTTATGGCGCGCTACATCGCCCATTGGCAGCAGGGCGAGGCCTTCCATTCCAAACCGCGCACTTGTCTTTCAAGCCGGCACTGCCGGTATGTAATTTGGATGGCCTCAGATTTACCAGGAACGGATGCTGAACAGTGACCTCCCACGACAACAGTTACAAATTGCTTTTCTCCCACGCGCGGATGGTGGAAGACCTGCTGCGCGGCTTTGTCCATGAAGCGTGGATCGAAGAGCTGGATTTCGGCACACTGGAAAAGGTCAGCGGCAGCTACATCACTGACGACCTGCGCGACCGCGAAGACGACATCATCTGGCGAGTACGCTGGGGCAAAAACTGGTTGTATGTCTACCTGCTGATTGAATTCCAGTCCCGCGCCGACCCTCACATGGCCGTGCGGATCATGACCTACCTCGGGCTTTTGTACCAGGAGCTGATCCGGCAAAAGAAACTGACCGAGAGTAGCAAGCTTCCGCCGGTGCTCCCAGTGGTGTTATACAATGGCAATGCCCGCTGGCTCGAAGCGACGGACATAGCCGACCTGGTGGAAGTGGTGCCGGGAGGACTAGAGAAATACCTCCCCCGGCTGCGCTACCTTCTGCTGGACGAAGGGGCCATAGACGAAAGCCCGCAACTCAGTTTGCGCAACCTTGCGGCGGCGCTATTCCGGCTGGAAAAAAGCCGTGAACCCGAAGGCATGCGCGAAGTCGTAAGCGCCCTGGTAGAGTGGCTCAAAGCATCGGAACAGACCGGATTACGACGAGCCTTCACCGTTTGGATCAAGAGTCCTACTACCGGCACGCGTGCCAGGCGTAGAGATACCCGAAGTAGCGGATTTACAGGAGGTAAAGACAATGCTGGCAGAAAGAGTAATCGAATGGACCGAGCAGTGGAAACAGCAGGGTCTTCAGGAAGGCCTTCAGCAGGGTCTTCACCAAGGCGAAATACTGATGCTGAAGCGTTTGCTGATCCGCCGTTTTGGCACCTTGCCCGAGTGGGTGCAATCTCGTTTAGAACAGGGAAAACAGGCTCAACTTGAAGAGTGGGCTGATCGCGTGCTGGATGCGAAATCGCTTGAAGAAGTCTTTCGTTCCTGAGTTCGAAAAGGGTATGGAAAAAACGGCAAAAAGGACCGAAGGTTATCATTTTACCGGCTGATTTGAATGAAGGCCATGAATCTTGCGCGCTGACGGTCTGCAGGAGTGTAGCGGCTTTGCGCTGCATGTTCACGCTAACCCGGCAGAGGACGTGCGGAATGGGACGTGCGGAATAACCTTTGAATCGGTCACTTTATTCCATCTATTCCCGGCATTCCCGCGAAACACGCCACGTTGACGCGTATCATCGGTGAAAGACAACCCCCAATGAGTGTAACCCTGCAACAAACCGCACTGCCGCTTTACCGCCGTGTGGTGGAGTTGTTTTACGGCAAACTCGCCCGTGCCAGCGCTTGGCTGTTTGTTGGCGGCATCGCCGGCGGCCTCCTGGGCTACGTGTTTCAGGTGCTCATGGGGCGCATGCTCAGCATCCAGGAATACGGCCTCTTCAGCGCCATGAT
>JBKJIS010000033.1:0-25064 GCA_046598305.1 Thiobacillus sp. | reverse complement strand
GATTCGATCTCACCCGCCTCATCGTGGGCATAAGGATGCGACCCGTACAACGCGCGATAAAAAGCCTTGCTGGCGACGTTGCCGGGATCGGCTTCGGCTTCACGGATGCCCGCAATCAAGCGCTGTCTTTCGCGCTTGACCACCGCATCCGGAAAATCGGGCTGTTGCAACACACGCGCAAGAGTTTCAAGCGCCTTGTTTTTTTCAGCGGGCGAGGACAAGGTGCGAAGCGTGATGCCGCCACGGTCACGGTCCAGACGTCCCGACAGCACCGCGCCCACATCAGCGAGACTATGAGCGATTGCGGTGTCCGACAGGCCGCCTGCACCCTGGTCAAGCATGCCATGCGTCAACTGGGCAAGACCCGGCTTACCCGCGGGATCACGGGCGCTCCCTGCGGGAAAGTCGACCGCCACATCAAGCATCGGCAATTCGTGGCTTTCGACGAACACCACGCGGGCACCCTGTGGCGTTTGCCAGTGCTGAATAGTCAGCGCGGCCTGCGCCGAAAGGGGCAAGGACAATAGCAATGCAATCAGGAAGGTTCCGGCCGATGGGTGTTTGAAAAAACTCTGTTTAGTGTGCATGACGACCTCCTGACACCGCTGCGTTCTTTGCCTGAGGCTTCAGGACTTGCGGATCGAGTTCAACCACGGAGAGTTGATCGTCCTTCAACCATTGCTGCGCGGCGGCCTGTACTTCCTTCGCAGTGACCGCACGCAATTTCCCGACACGTCCCGCCAAGGCTGCGGGCGGCAGGCCCGCGGTCACGTAATCCCCCAGTTGCATGGCCTGATAAAACAGTGAATCACGCTGGTAAACTTCCCCCGCGATGACCTGCGCTTTCACTCGCGCCAGCTCCGAATCGCTGATGCCTTCACGTTTGACCTGATCAAGTTCCCGGCGGATGGCGTTTTCCAGGTCCGCAACCGACTTCCCTGCTGCCGGTGTCGCATCCACCATGAACATGCCCGGCCCACGCAAAACAGCGTCGTATCCTGCACTGGCGTTCACCGCAATCAGCTGCGTTTTAACCAGTGTTTTTTGCAAGCGCGCCGAATCATTGCCCGACAGCACGCCGGCCAGAATTTGCAGCGCATAAGGCGTCGTGTCTTTTTCCCAATCCTTAAGTGAAGGCACGTGCCAGGCCATCAGCAAATAAGGGACTTGCGCCGGCGCTTTCACCACGATGCGCTTGCTGCCAATCTGCACCGGCTCAACTTGCGGCTTGCGTACGGGCAGGGCGCGTGCAGGCAGCGGGCCAAAATATTGCTTGGCCAATGCAATGACTTCGGCGGCACGTACATCGCCCGCCACCACCAGCGTGGCGTTGTTGGGCGCGTACCAGCGGTTATACCAATCACGCGCATCCTGCCCGGTCATGTTCTGCAAGTCGTCCATCCAGCCAATGATGGGGCGGCTGTACGGGTGTGCCTGATACGCAGTTGCCATCAAACGCTCATACGCGATCGATTGCGCCTGGTCGTCGGTACGCAAGCGTCGCTCCTCCATAACCACCTGGAGTTCCTTGGCGAACAGTTCATCGCTGATGATGAGATTGGCCATGCGGTCGGCTTCCAACTGCAGGGCCAACTCGAGTCGGTCTTTCTGCATCTGCTGGAAATACGCCGTGTGGTCGCGGCTGGTAAACGCGTTCTCGCGTCCACCGGCCGCGGCAATTCGCTTGGAAAACTCGCCCGGCGGGACCGCCTTCGTCCCCTTGAACATCATATGTTCTAGCACGTGGGCCACGCCGGTGGTGCCGTTGAATTCATCGATCGACCCCGCCCGATACCATACCTGCGACACCATCACCGGCGCGCGATGATCTTCCTGCACAATCACCCGCAAGCCGTTTTCCAGCGTCACATCGGTCACCGCTGCCTGTGCCCCGGCTACCGCAAACACCAACACCCATCCCCACATGCCCTGCATGTTGTCACTCCTCATTATGTGTGCGCTCACTGACATCAACCCACGCCGTGCCAAAACCCGTGTCGAGTCGACTGCCTCAATGATAAGATACAGCGTCCTCCAAACAGCAGTGCTGACCGCATTTATCCGTGTTTAGTTTCTTCAAGTCCAAATCCGCACCCGAACCAGACCTGCCCGCACCCGAGCTGCCGGCAGCGACCCCGCCTGCGCCAGACGTGCCGGCTCATGTCGACGCCACAGCGGCTCGGCCAGGATGGGCACAACGGCTGAAGCAGGGGCTCGCCAAAACCCGTGGCCGTCTGGGTGGCCAGTTTTTCAGCCTGTTCGGCGTCGGCCGCAAAATCGATGCAGAACTGTTCGATGAACTCGAAACCATCCTCATCACTGCCGACATCGGCGTCGACGCCACTCAGGTACTGCTCGACACTCTGCAGAAAAAAGTACGGCGCGAAGGCCTGACCGAAGCCGTCGACCTGCAAGTTGCCCTGAAGCTGGCACTGGTTGACATGCTGTCCCCCTTGCAGGCGCCGCTCGACGTCACCACGCATAAGCCGTTCATCCTGATGCTGGCTGGTGTCAACGGCGCCGGCAAAACCACCACCATCGGCAAGCTCGCCAAGCTGTATCAGGCGCAGGGTTTGTCGGTACTGCTGGCGGCAGGCGACACCTTTCGCGCTGCCGCACGTGAGCAGTTGCAAGTTTGGGGCGAACGCAACAATGTGACCGTAGTGAGCCAGGAAAAAGGCGATTCCGCCGCCGTGATTTTCGATGCTATTCAGGCTGCACGCGCCCGCGGAATTGACGTGGTACTGGCCGACACCGCGGGCCGCCTGCCCACCCAGCTGAACCTGATGGAAGAAATCAAGAAGGTGAAGCGTGTCATCGAAAAGGCCATCCCCGGTGCGCCGCACGAAGTGCTCTTGGTGCTGGATGCCAACACCGGCCAGAATGCCGTCGCTCAGGTCAAGGCCTTTGACGACGCGCTCGGCGTAACCGGCCTGACGTTAACCAAACTCGACGGCACCGCCAAAGGCGGCGCGATTGCCGCCATTGCCCAGGCCCGCCCTATTCCCGTTCGCTACATCGGCGTGGGTGAAGGCCTCGACGATCTGCGGCCCTTTGATGCGCGTGAATTCGTCGACGCCGTATTCTCAGTTTGAGGCACCTGCGCGCATGATCAGTTTCAGCCAAGTCAGCAAACGCTACCCCGGCGGCCACGAAGCCCTGTCAGGCGTCAACCTCGCAATTGAGCAGGGGGAACTGGTTTTTCTGACCGGACATTCCGGCGCCGGAAAAAGCACGCTGCTGAAACTGATCGCCGCGATTGAACGCCCCACCAGCGGTTCCCTGACGGTGAGCGGCCAGAACATCAGCCGCCTGTCGAGCCGGGCGGTGCCGTATCTGCGCCGCAACATCGGGCTGGTGTTCCAGGATCACAAACTGCTGTTCGACCGCAGCGCGATTGAAAACGTGGTGTTGCCGCTCGACATCGCCGGGTTCGACCGGCGCGAATCCTTGAAGCGCGCACGCGCCGTCATTGATAAAGTCGGTTTGCTCAAGCGTGAAAAAGCCAACCCGATCAGTCTTTCGGGCGGCGAGCAGCAACGTCTATGCATTGCGCGCGCCCTGGTGACCCGCCCTGCCCTGTTGCTAGCCGATGAACCCACCGGCAATCTCGATGCTGGCTACGCCGCCGATATCATGTCCATGTTCCGTGACTTTCATCGGGTCGGCACCACACTCCTCATCGCCACCCACGACGACCGCGCCATTTCAGCGCTGGGCGGCCGCATTCTGCACCTGAGTCACGGCAAGATCGAGGAGCACTCCGCATGATCGCCTGGCTACACCATCAAAAACATGCGCTCGCCTCTTCGCTGCGGCGACTGGGTGCCCAACCTGTTGCCACGCTATTGACCGCGCTTGCAATGGGTGTGGCCATCAGCCTGCCGAGCGGACTCTATCTGGTGCTCGGCAACCTCAACCAACTGGCTGGCAATCTGCCCGCGCAACCCGAAATCAGCGTCTTTCTGGATGCTGATGTTTCAGGTGCGCACAAACAGGTCATCGCCACACGACTGAAACAAGCCGACATCGCCCACGCACGCCTTGTGCTCAAGGACGAAGCACTGGCCGCGCTCTCCGCCTCCCAGGATTTGGCTGATATCACTGCCGGCCTGACGCACAACCCGCTACCCGATGCCTGGGTGGTACAGCCAAAAGACACCTCACGCGTTTCACTGGCGCGCGTTTCGGATGCGCTCAAAAAACTGCCCGGCGTGACGGAAACCCATCTCGACAGCCAATGGGCAGACCGCCTGCAGGCTGCGCTGGCCATCGGCCACACCGGGGTTGGGGTATTGGCCGGACTGTTTGCCATTGCGCTGCTTGCCATTTCAGGCAATGCCATCCGTGCCCAAGTGTTGAGCCGACGCGATGAAATCCACGTCAGCCGCCTCATCGGTGCGACCAACCACTATATCCGTCGACCTTTTCTGTATCTGGGCGCCTTGCAAGGTCTGCTGGGCGGCCTGGCCGCGGGCGGGGTGCTGGCAATCGCTGGCTGGATGTTGCACGCACCCGTTGAAAATCTGGCCGGATTATATGGCTCTGCTTTTCAGTTGCTGCCGCCGACGTTCACCGAAATCACCCTGGTGTTAGGGCTCACTACACTATCTGGTTGGCTTGGTGCCTGGATTTCAGTCACGCGAACGCTCGGTCAGGTTGAAGCGACGCGTTGAATACCCGATTTTCATGTTCTGACAAAATAAAGTCGGCCCATCCTCATTCGGCGGGTGCCGCCGTCGAGCAGCGCCTGGTTTACCAGGACATGCTTGTGGACGTAAGGGACGAACCGGTGTGCTGACTAAACCACCCCTGCCTTTAGGTATGGGGTGGTTTAGCATTGTGCAGTCATATGCAATACGGTAAAATTACGTATACGGTAATTTACCGTATTAAGAGGAGAATTATCATGCCTGCTGTTGCTCGATTTGAATTGAAGATGGATGCAGATGAGAAAGATGTTGTTTCTCGCGCGGCTGCTTTAATGGGCACAACAATGGCTGCATTTGTGCGAACAGCAGCCAAAGAAAAAGCGCGCGAACTGTTAGACCGGGAATCACGCATCACGATGACATTTCAGGACTTTCAGGCATTCACGGCCGCTCTCAATGAGGCATTCATGCCCAATGCCGCTTTGCAAAACGCCATGAATGCAGCGCGTCAGGTTAGGCGTGGTTGAAGAACAATTTCTCGATCCAAACCGGCATGATCGTCAGGCATTCACATCAGGTGTCAGCGAGCTGGACGACTACCTTCAGCGTTTTGCGGTTCAGCAGAGCAAAAAGGGCGTCGCCGTTGTGCGGGTATTAGTCGATACCGACGCCCCCAGTACCATACTGGGCTACTACAGCTTGAGTGCTGCACAGATTGATGTCGCCCAGCTAGACCAATCTACCCAGAAAAAATTACCGCGCTATCCAATACCGTGCTTTCGCATGGGACGGTTGGCGGCGCATTCTGCTCACCACGGTCGAGGACTCGGGCGGATACTGGTTGCTTGCGCCGTGGAGCGATGCCTTGAGGCCAAGAAACACGTCACCGCGTACGCGCTTCTGGTCGATGCAAAAGGAGAGAAAGCCAAGAATTTCTACGAGCATTACGGCTTTATCGCCTGCACGGATAATCCCATGACCCTCTATCTACCGCTGGGTGCCTAACTGTCATAACAGCGTTAAGCGCACACCACATTGCAGGTATTCTTGATGATCCTGTCGCCCGGAATACCCAGGAGGAACAGGGTTTGATGAATGCCGGTTTCCCAGCAGAACCCTGCCCTTCGCTTGTCGGGGAACATTTCGGGTTGCATTATTCAAGAGTGAGCCGCATTATCGGACAGTGGGAAAAGGCAAAACGAAAGACCTCCCCGCCGCACTTTGAAAATAGCCCGGCTAGATGGACAAGAAAAAACTAACCGAAACGGACATTCGCACCAAATACATCACGCCCGCCATAGTCGGCGTGAATAGTGAGAAGTGGGATGTCATGACCCATGATTCGTGAGGAGTTTTTCTTCACAAAAGGGCGCGTTATCGTGCGCGGCAAGACGGTGAGGCCAAAAAAGACCGCAACATCTGAGCGTGAAGCAGTTTCAGGCTGTCAGCTTAGTGAACCAAACCCCAATCAATCATAGTCCGCTGGGTTAATACTCACTAACCCGCCGACTTTATTAACCTGTTTACGACTTTAATTGCTCAGAACATCAATACTCTGCGGAACCCCGACCGACCTTAGCACTCAGATACCGAGAGTGCTAAAATTAGAAAAGAAGGGGGTTTACACACAATGATCCAATCAATGTCTTTACCAATACCGGCAGCGTACAGTCTGGATAGCTATATCCAGACCGTTAACCGCTACCCCATGCTCACGCTGGAAGATGAACAGCGTCTGGCGCGTGCCTGGCACGCCAACGAGGACGTTGATGCTGCGCGCCAGTTGGTGGTGTCGCATTTGCGCGTGGTAGTCAGTGTGGCGCGCCATTATTTGGGGTATGGCCTGCCGCACGCTGATCTGATCCAGGAAGGCAATGTCGGCCTGATGAAGGCGGTTAAACGCTTTGATCCGGAACGCGGCGTGCGACTGGTGTCGTTTGCGCTGCACTGGATCAGGGCCGAGATCCATGAGTTTGTGCTGCGCAACTGGCGTCTGGTCAAGGTCGCCACCACCAAAGCGCAGCGCAAGCTGTTCTTCAACCTGCGCAGCCTGAAGCAGTCGCTCAATGCCCTGACCATCAATCAGGCCGACGCCATGGCGCGCGAACTGAACGTCAGCCGCAAGGACGTGCTGGAAATGGAAACCCGCATGTCGGGGCACGACGTTTCCATCGACCCGACCGTGGATGATGGCGAGGAAAGCTACTGTCCGCTGGCTTACCTGGCAAGCCCGGATGAAAACCCGGCCCAATTGCTGGAACGCGAACAGACTGAACGCCTGCGGCATACTGGTTTGGCCAACGCGCTAAAGGATCTGGATGATCGCAGCCGCCACATCATTCAGGCACGCTGGCTAACGGAGGGTGAATCCTCGACCCTGCATGAACTGGCAGCCGTGTATGGCGTATCAGCTGAGCGCATTCGCCAGATTGAGGCGCGCGCCCTGCAGAAAATGCGTGCTGTCATCCCGGCATAAGCTTTGAACAGGCCATGAAAAAGCCCCGCATTGGCGGGGCTTTTTCATGGCCTGTTCAGTTATTCAGAAAACCACTTAGAAAAACGATCCAATCAAAACAGACAGAATGCTTATCCATGCCCAGATAATCATGATGGTGACAACCAGCATCGGTAAGCTTTGGAAAGTCATAAATTGTTTCATTGTGCGTACTCCGTTCAAGTGTCCATATTTTAGTTTACTTGTGCCCTTTTGGGTATTCGTCTTTTCTGCTCAAGTGTCGTGTCGGCAGTAAAGGATCATCATCGTCCATCAAAATCCGTTCAGCCGGGCCTTCAAGGTCATCGAACTGACCGCTTTTGATCGACCAGAACACGCCCACAACAATCAGCAGCACAAAAATTCCGGACAGCAGGATCAAAAATCCCATGATTCCGTTCATGGCGCGACCACCTCTTGAATATTATGAAAATGCACGATGCCGTTTTGCTTGATCTGCAGCTCAAGCAGCCAGCGACCTGCACTGGGCAAGCTCAGCGTAGCGGTATATACGCCCGCCTCATTTGCTGTTAAGGGCAGAAAAAGCGTGGGCTTCGTGGCGCCTGGTCGCTGCAGAGTCAACGCTGCTTCTACCCGATCCACAGGCAATCCCGTGCGGTCCTTTACGCGAATGCTGATTAACCGAGTGAGCGCGACACTTTCGAGACCGGAAAACTCGACTTGCCAACCCAATCTGGATTCGCGATACGTTTCATTGAGTTCGGATGAAATGGCTTTAGCCGCATTCTCTCCGTGTGCAACAACACCGGAAAAGCCACTAAACACCGCGCTGTCATCGTTTCCCAACCACCATTTCGCTAACGGTTCGGGCAGACCCTTGGTTGAAATTTGAAGAAGTGCTGCATTGAGAAACACCAGACCGATGAAGAATCCTGTCAGCATTTTTGGCGCCCAGTGCATGCGACCGCCACCGCGCTGGCGAAACTGGTTCAAGGCGTATAGAACCAGTGCTGCTGCAAGAAAAACGGATATGTGCATGGCCACCACATCCAGACCTGGCCACCGCCCCACAATGAGTGCAAAGTACACGATCAGCGGTACCACGCCAGCCAATGCGGCACGCAACATCGGGGGCATTTTGCGGATCAATCCGCCTAAGGCATAAAGAAGCAAGACTGCAGCCAGTCCGCCAAAAAGGGTAGTCATCGTATTCATGGACGTCGGCTCGGGCTGTCAAAATGGACGGACTCGGAACGCGCTTCAGCTGGTTTTCCCTTCGGGGTGACCACCAGATTGAACCGCTCTGTTTTCGCGGCCAAAGCGGGGGGCAAGTGCACACTGACCTGCACCAGGCCGCTATGGCCGGGCTTGATGTTTATTTCACTGAAACCGCCAAAATCCAGCGCATCAGCGGGTATATCTGTCGCACTGATTAAATAGGTCTGCTCTTGCGCAGCCTTATTGGTAATACGTACCTGATAGCGGTTGCGAATGTCATCGTTTGACAGCACCACGTAGAGCGGTTGGCGTATCTGGCTGACAGCGCGATCAAAGCTTTCCTGGTTGCTGATGCTATAGGCCAGCAGTCCGCTCATGAAAATGAGTGCGGCGCCGTAGCCCAGTGTTTTCAAGCCCAGCCAATGCAAGCGGGGCGGTGCCTGTGCGGCAGCAGCCAGATTGGACTCCGAATCGTAGCGTATCAGTCCGCGCGGAAAACCAAAGGAATCCATGATGCTGTTGCAGGCGTCGATACACAAACCACACGAAATGCATTTGTATTGCAGACCCTCGCGGATGTCGATTCCGGCGGGGCAGACCTGCACACAAAGACCACAATCAACGCAGTCACCCAAGCCTTTTTCGTGTCGTTCGGCGAGCGCACGTGCCCCTGTAGTCAGATTGGTTTGACGACGTTCGGCACTCATTACACCTTCAGCACGTGCAAGACGACGCTCGGTAACAATCCCTCGGCCGGCACGCACAACAGCACGGCCATGCACGCCTTCTCCACGTTTGGCATCGTAATGTACGGTCAGTGTTTCGGGCTCGTACATCACGCTCTGGAAACGGCCATATGGACAAATGTAGGTACAGACCTGTTCGCGCATCAGGCCTGCGGCCACATAGGTTGTCAACGTCAGCAATCCGGTTGTGATATAGGCCGCGTCCGCCGCCCGCCCCGTGAAGAAATCCAGCACGAGTTGAGGCGCATACGTGAAATAGGCGACGAAAGTGAGCCCTGTCCAGAATGAGACCAGCACCCACAGCGCATGGGTACTGCCCACTTTGACTATTTTTTCCCGATCCCACGGTTGACGAAACAGGCGTACCCGTGTCGGCCGCTCACCCTGGATGGCGCTTTCGATCCAGATGAAAAAATCAGTCCACACCGTCTGGAAGCAGAAATAGCCACAGAAGGCACGCCCAACCAGTCCCGTAACGAAAAACAGCAGAATGGCCGCGATGATTAACAAAAAGGCCAGCCAAATGATGTTTTGCGGATAAACCGTGAGTCCAAAAATCAGGAACTGTCGGCCTGGCACATCAAACAGCAAGGCTTGCGCAGGTGCATCCAGCCGCGCCCAGGGAATCCAGGGCAACAGAAAAAACATGGCATAGGCCAACACCAAAACCAACGTTTTGAAACGGCGGAAACGCCCCTTCACCGAACGAGTGAAAATGGGAATTCGTTTTTGATAGAGCCCGAGCTGGTCTTCTAAGCCTGCTTGCATTGTGTGTTCAGTAGGTTTGACGCGAAGCAAAAGCCCCCGAGAACGGGGGCTTTTGCTTCGTTAGCCTGCACGCTTATTGCCCACCGCCCAATTCATGAACATAGACCGTTAAAACCTTGATTTGTTCAGATGAAAGACGGCCTGCCCATGCCGGCATGACCCCTTTGTTCAGTCCGTTTGCGATCACCCCGCGTATGGCAGCAACCTTGTCCACATCGCCTTGCACCGCAGGTACGTTGGCCCACAGCCAGATGTTGTCGGTCAGATTCGGGGCGCCGATGTCGCGGCGCCCCTTGGCATCGACAGCGTGGCAATAGAAGCAGGCTGCGGTATCACTGTGGAACAGAACATTACCCGCAGATGATTTGGTCACATCGTGGCCAATGCCGGACAGGCTGGCCACATAGTTGGCCAGTTGGTCTATCTGAGCAGCAGACAGCACTTCACTAAAAGGGGGCATATATCCACGGCGACCGCCAAGCAGCGTTTCGTGAATTTTGTCGAATGACCCGCCATACAACCAGTCGTCGTCGGTCAGGTTGGGGAAAAACCCAACCACGCCCTGGCCACCCGACTGGTGACAGGCTGCGCAATTATCTGCAAACAATGACTTGCCTGCCGAAATGATGAAGCCGTTCATTTCCGGATCTTTGGCAATTTGCTCGTAGGACATCGACGACACTTTGTCAAAATACGGCTTTTGCGCTGCAGACGCTTCGTTCAGGTCTTTGACCAGAAGTGCGCGTGTGTTCCAACTATGCGTTTTGGTTTCACCGGCGCTGTTGACGTAAGTAATACTCGACGCACCACCGATCCAGCCTTTACCGATGGGCCAGGACGGGTAGATCGTCCAGTACACAAGCGCAAACACCACCGTGACATAAAACGTGTAAACCCACCATGTTGGCAGCGGATTGTTGTATTCCTGCAGATCGCCGTCCCAGGCGTGACCGGTGGTCTGGACGGTTTGAGATTGGTGTTTTTGCTCGCTCATTGCTTGTCCTTCGTGTCGCTGTGTTCACCCGGCTGATCGTCGAGAAACGGGATGTTGCGGTAGGACTCCAGTTTCTCGCTCCGCTTCTTGCTGCCGTAGACGTAGACCACGATGCCGACAAAGGTGACGAAAAAAATGATCAAAGCCAGCGGCTTAGTGTTCTCGGGTTTGGAAAACCATAGTAACCATTCCATGTTCTGGCCCTTTCCCTAATGCTTAGCGGTACTTGACGAACGCGTCGTCGGTGTACTTGCTGAAATCGACCATGGTGCCCAGCACCTGCAGATACGCAATCAACGCATCCATCTCGGAAATACCGGAACGATCCCCATCGTAGTTGCCAAAGTTGGCCTGCTCGATCAGATTTTTCTGCGAATCGGGGATATGTAACTGGCGTGCCACGGTCTCACCAAACTTGACCACGTTAGCGTCATATTCAGCCTGCGTCAGCGAATACGGCACCCCCACTTTACGCAATGCCTTCATCCGCGCAGCGGTGTCGGAAATATCCAGCGGCGTCGACAGCAGCCAAGGGTAATTCGGCATAACCGACTCGGGCACCATCGAGCGCGGTGCGATCATATGCTGGACATGCCACTCGTTGGAATACTTGCCGCCCACGCGCGCCAGATCGGGGCCGGTTCGCTTGGAGCCCCACTGGAAGGGGTGATCGTATTGCGATTCGGCTGCCAGTGAATAATGGCCGTAGCGCAGTTTCTCGTCGCGGAACGGACGAATCATCTGCGAGTGACAGGTGTAGCAGCCTTCACGGGTATACATGTCGCGGCCGCGCTGCTCCAGCGGGGTGTAGGGACGCACGCCCTCGACCTTTTCAATGGTTTTATCGATGAAGAACAGCGGCGCGATTTCCACCAGACCGCCGACGCTGATCGCCACCATGGTCAACACCGCCATCAGGCCAACGTTGGTCTCAATCCATTCGTGTTTGAAGTTGAAGTTCATTGTGGTTTTCCCTGAATCAGGCGGTTGCCAACCTGGAGGTCAGCTTGGCTTCCAGAATCGCGTTCTCACGCTTGCCCTGACGGATGGTCATGAACATGTTGAACGTCATTAGCACGGTGCCGGCGAAGAAGAACATGCCGCCGATAGCGCGCATTGCGTAGAAGGGCATCGAGGCCGCGACAGATTCGGCAAACGAGAATTTAAGGTTGCCGAACTCATCAAAGGTGCGCCACATCAAACCCTGTGTGATGCCGGAAATCCACATCGCAACGATATAAAGAATGATGCCGAGGGTGGCCAGCCAGAAATGCCACTCGATCAGTTTCTGGCTGTATATCTTGGTGTCCCATAGTTTGGGCATCATGTGATACAGCGAGCCAAATGTGATCATTGCCACCCAGCCCAGCGCGCCGGAATGCACATGGCCGATGGTCCAGTCAGTGTAGTGCGACAGCGCGTTGATTTCCTTCAGCGACATCATCGGACCTTCAAAGGTCGCCATGCCGTAGAACGACAGCGCGACGATCATGAAGCGCATGATCGGGTCGGTACGCAGTTTGTCCCAGGCGCCGGACAGGGTCATGATGCCGTTGATCATGCCGCCCCACGAGGGCATCAGCAGCAAAATTGAAAAGGCGGCGGCCAGCGACGAGGTCCAGTCCGGCAGTGCGGTCCAGTGCAGGTGGTGCGCGCCCACCCACATGTACATGAAACTCAGCGCCCAGAAGTGGACGATGGACAGGCGATAGGAATAAATCGGACGCCCTGCCTGCTTCGGCACGAAGTAATACATCATGCCGAGGAAGGCTGCGGTGAGGAAAAACCCCACTGCATTATGGCCATACCACCACTGCACCATCGCGTCCTGGGTGCCGGAAAACAGGCTGTAGGACTTCATCGAAAGCAGGTCGATGGGCATCGCCAGGTTGTTAAAGGTATGCAGCAGCGCGGTCGCCAGGATGAACGCCAGGAAGAACCAGTTTGCGACGTAAATGTGCGGTTGCTTGCGGCGCATGATGGTACCGACGAACAGGATCAGGTAGGTCACCCACACGATTTCGATCAGGATGTCGATCGGCCATTCCATTTCCGCGTATTCACGCGCCTGGGTGTAGCCCAGCACATAGCTGATATCAGCCAGCACGATGATCGCCATCCAGCCCCAGAAGGTGAAGCTGGCCATACCGTCCGAAATCAGCCGGGTCTGGCAGGTCCGCTGAACAATGTAGTAAGACGTCGCAAATAACGCCGAACCGCCAAAGCCAAAGATCACCGAGGTGGTGTGAACCGGGCGAAAGCGCCCAAACGAGAAGTACGGACTATCAAAGTTCAGAAATGGCCAAGCCAGCTCGGCGGCGATATAGACGCCGACAAACATGCCGAACACCGCCCAAACCAGCGACATTACGGCAAATTTCTTAACAATATCAAAGTTGTACTGCTCCGCACCGGAATACGAGGTTACCGCCATGACCGCTCCTGTTGACCCTGCAAAAGCGCTTATGGCTGCGTCTTTAACAGTATATGCTTATATTAAAAAACTGCGGAATTATATGCCAGTACTCCTGACAACGGCAAGACCAAGCCTGCTTCACGATGAGGTAAGCAGGATTTTCAAGTCGTGGGCAATAGTCTCCGGGCTGCTCCCATAAGGCATTAACAGTCGTAATCGGCCTTGTGGATCATAAATATAGGTTCCGGCGCTATGGTCGATCAAATAATTGTCCGGCCCCTTGACTGAAGTCTTTTGATAGACCACTTTGTACTCATGCGCCAATCGCTGCAGGCCCGCTGTATCGGCGAACATGCCCAAAAACGTGGGATTAAAGGCCGGGACAAACTGTTTCAACAGGTCGGGGGTGTCGCGCTGGGGATCCAGGGTCACAAATATGACCTGAACCTGTTTGGCTTGTGGGCCCAACTGCTTGAGCGCGGTCGAAAAATCCGACAGCGTGGTGGGACACACATCCGGGCAATGGATATAACCAAAGAAAACCGCTACCACCCGGCCCTTGAAGTCAGCCAGGGTGCGGCCTGCCCCATTGTGATCGGTCAGTTTGAAGTCACGCGCGAAATTGGCGCCCGTAATATCTGTTGCCTGAAACGCAGGGGGGGGCGCGGGCTGACATCCCGTCAGCCCAAACACAGCCAGGGCGCATGCCGCAATGAGCCAGTGCCTCATGGCCGGAGTTGCTCGAACAACTGGCCAGGCACATCGGCCAATCGGTATTTACCGGACTCAACGGCTTTTGCCAGCTTTTCGAGTGTGGTGTCCTGTAGCACGTCCAGGATTTTCTTCTTCACCGGGATCCAGCGAAAATGCAATGGGCAGGCGGTTTCATCACTGCACACCTTTAAACCCAACAGACAGCTTTGGGTAAACATGGGGCCTTCGGTCAACAGAAGTATCTGCATAAGGTTGATTTTGTCGCCACGTTCGCGGAGGCAGAAGCCACCCAGACGGCCGCGAAAGGAAAACAACAGATTACCCTTGGCCAGGCTCTGGAGAATTTTAGCGAGATAGGGCGCAGGCACCGCAAGTTGAGCGGCAATGTCCTTGTTCAAGACGGGCGTAGCGTTTGGCTGGGTCGCCATATAGATCAGTGCCTGCACGGCGTACTGACTGGTACGTGAAAGAATCATCTTGCGCTCGGGTTAACGGGTTGAGCACAATATAAAACAATCCTGTCCGAATATCCAGATAGCAACTCAATTACCCACAATTGTTAAATGGGTATAGGGAAGTAGTGATCGATCAACATGACGGCGAACAATAAACTCAAGTGCCAGATGGAAAAGCGGAACGTCGCTTTCGCCAGATCATCGCTGTATTTGCGGTATAAGCGCCAGCCGTAATGAATAAACCGTCCACCCAGCAGCACAGCGCCGATCAAATAAATCCAGCCCCCCATTCCCGTGCTGACAGGCAACATGGTCACCGCAAATAATAACAAGGTGTAGAGCAGGACATGCAGGCGTGTATACGCTTCGCCATGCGTCACCGGCAGCATCGGCAAACCGGCTTGGGCATATTCCTCGCGCCGATAGAGCGCCAGCGCCCAAAAGTGCGGGGGCGTCCAGGCGAAGATAATCAGGAATAACAGCAAGGCATCGTGATGGATTTCGCCCGTTGCGGCGACCCATCCCAGCACCGGCGGCATCGCGCCGGAGGCGCCGCCAATCACGATATTTTGCGGGGTGGACGGTTTCAGGATGACGGTATAAATAACGGCATAGCCCACGAAAGTAGCCAGGGTGAGCCACATGGTGAGCGGGTTGACGAAGACGTACAGGAGAAGCAAACCGGCCCCGCCCACCACGCCGGAGAACACCAGTGTCTGCGTATTGCTCAGTTCGCCGCGCGGCAAGGGGCGCGCACGCGTACGCGCCATCACGGCATCGATCTTTTGTTCGATCAGGCAATTAAACGCCGCCGCCGCACCTGCAACCAGCGCGATGCCGAGCGTGCCTGCCCATAACGTATTCCAGCTCGGCAGTCCGGGCACCGCGAGAAACATGCCGATCACTGCCGTAAAAACGATCAGGCTCACTACGCGCAGCTTGCACAGCGCCAGATACTGCTGGCAGCGACAGGCCACCCCCTGAATCAACAAGGATTCCATATTCATCACCTGCGCACCCGGTAGTTCAACACCACAAGACTGGATAATAGCAGCGCCGCGCCGGCATTATGGGCCACCGCCATGGACAGCGGCAGGCTCAGCAGGACATTGCCAATGCCCAGCGAAACCTGCACAACCAGCAAACTCCCCACGACAAACCCCATGCCGGCGTACCCCGGGGTGCGCAGCAGGCGCAGCACCAGCCAGCCCAGATACAAGGTCACAATCAACGCCATAACCCGGTGCACCCAGTGGATAGCCGTCAGCGCCGCCATCGACAGTAGTTCGCCGGAAGCGGTTTCGCCCAGTTCGCGGTGCAGGGTGAAGCCGTGTTCAAAATCCATGGGGGGCAACCACGCCCCCTGGCACATCGGAAAATCGGTACAGGCCAAGGCCGCATAGTTGGTGCTCACCCAGCCGCCCAACCCGATTTGCGTCACGACCAGCGCCAATCCGAGCAATGCGCTGCCGCGCAAATGGTTGACGCGCGCATAGTAGGCATGGCTGACAGGGCCGCGTTCACGTAGCCACAACCACAACAGCACAGACAGCGTGGCCATGCCCCCCAGCAGATGGGCGCTGACAATCAGCGGTTTGAGGAGCTGGGTAACGGTCCACATCCCCAGCAGCGACTGGAATACGATGAGGCCCAGCAACAGCACTGGCAGGCCGGGGCCGCCGTTTGCGTCATGCCGCCTGCGCCAACTCAACACCGCAATGGCCAGCACCAGCAAACCCAGCGCGCCGGCAAAATAACGATGGGCCATTTCCTTCCATGCCTTGGCGTGCGATACCGGGCCATCCGGACGTTCGACCAGTTCCGCGTTGATATAGTCTGCGGCGTGATGCGGCGTCACATGTCCGTAACACCCCGGCCAGTCGGGACATCCCAGGCCCGCATCGGACAAGCGCACATAGGCGCCCAGACTCACCACGCCGAACGTCAGAATAAGCGCGGCCAGAATAAGATTTCGATAAAGCGTCATATTCAACCGATCTGGGAGGCTTTGAGCAACAGCTTGAGGTCTTTCATCATGCCTTTGGCGTCAGGCTGCACGGGAAAGCGCAGCATCAGATTGCCCAGCGGATCGACCAGATAGATGTGGCCAGCCCGGTTTATTTCGGCGGGAAATTGTTCAATGAAGTCGGCGGCGGCTGGACGCCACACATGCAGCCCCGCGTGTTCCCGCAAAAGTGCTGCGTCCGGGGCGCCAGAGTCAGTCAGCACCCAAAGCCGTTCAATACGTGACTGTCCCTTGCCTTGCGCGATCCGCGTTTGCCGCATCAGATACAACTGCTGTGCACAGTCCGCAGCGCAGCGCGCCTCGCCCACATACGCCATCACCCATTTGCCGCGTAGCGTATCCAGATTGAAGGGTTTGCCCTGCAGCGTCTGCCCCACGGTGTGCTGCAAGGGCGTGGTCTTCAACAGATGGCCGTAATTGGTATGTCCCGCCGGCCGCCAGCCGAAATAAGCCAGATAGGCTGCCACAACCGGCACCACGAACACGCCGATCAACAACAGGAATTTACTGCGAGGAGTCAATTGCATGGTCAAAATAATTCCGGATTTTAGGGATAGTACACATCACCGCCACGATGGCGTTTCACATTCATCACCAGCCACAACACGAGCAATGTCATCGCCAGACTGTACCACTGGAAGGCATAGCCGACATGCATGCTCACCCCGCTATCGGGGCGCGGCCAGTTGCGTTGCAAACCATCCCCCGCCGGGCTCGTCTGCAACAGCAGAACCGGTTGCAGCTTTCGCCCGTAAGTCGCCTCATAGCGTGTGAAATCCAGGTTCTGCCAGACGCGCCCCTGCGGGGGGGTGTGCGCCAGTTCAACATAACGCGTGCGCGGATCGACCGCCATGCCTTCCAGCGTTATCCAACCCGCGGGCGCCGGCGGCAACGGCACCTGCGCCCGGGTGCGCCCTGCGGCAACCCAGCCGCGATTGACCAGAATGGCAAGCTGTCCGCCCTCTATTTTAAGCGGCGTCAGCACATGATAGCCGGCCACACCGTTGACCACCCGGTTATCCAGCAGGATGGCGTGCGTCTCGTCAAACGTGCCCCGCACTTTCATTCGGCGGTACAGCACACTGTCATGATCGAGCAGCGTGCTGCCCACCTGGATAGGCGCTTGTTCCAATGCCGCATCGTAACGGGCCTGCAACCCGCGTTTGGTTTCAGCACGATCACTCTGCCAATTCCCCAGCCATCCCGTCAACATAAAGAAAAAAAGCGCTGCCAGCGTCGGCCACAGAGTCGGCGCAAACTGCCACCCTCCCACGCGCAGCTTCAGCAAGTGCATGCCTGCGCCAATCCGGTTAGACTGGAATTTTGCCGAGCGACTTCTTTCATGCGTATTCTTGCCCTGCTGTTTATCATCTTCATTCTGGCCAGTCTCGCCAGCGCTCTTTACTACCTGATCAAGGACAAAGGGCAGTCTGATCGCGTGGTTAAAATGCTCACCCTCCGCGTTGCGCTCTCACTTGCCCTTTTTATCCTGTTGATGGGAGGGTATTACTTCGGCTTTATCACGCAAAACGGGCTGCGCTAAAACGGGTTAGGCTAACCCCATCCACCGCAACAAAAAGCCGCGCAAAACGCGGCTTTTTGTCCATTCAGAACCGCGCTGTGCGCGGCTTTGAAACATCGCTTTCCCGGGTAGCTTAAATCAACCAGTACACCACGATGAACAGCAGCACCCACACCACATCGACAAAGTGCCAGTACCACGATGCCGCTTCGAAAGCGAAGTGATGCTCAGCAGTGAAATGCCCTGCGATCGAACGCAGTAGCATGACGATCAACATAATCGTCCCCATCAACACGTGGAAACCGTGGAAACCGGTCAGCATGAAGAAGGTCGCGCCGTAGACGCCCGCGCCCAGGGTCAGACCAAGATCGCGATAAGCGTGGATGTATTCATACACCTGTAAACCCAGGAAAAGCGCCCCCAGGGCAATGGTCATCGCCAGCCCCAGAATCAGTTGCGTGCGCTTGCCTTTTTTAAGGCCCCAGTGTGCCCAGGTAAGGGTCACGCCCGAGGTCAGCAGCAACAGGGTATTGATGGCGGGAAGCCCCCAGGCACCCATCGGGGTGAACTGAAAACCATCAGCCGTCAGGCCGGGGCCGGCGCTCGGCCAGGTCGCCTTGAAGCCCTCCCACAGCAGACCACTCATTTCCGGATCCGCCAACTCGGGCACCGAAAGCACGCGGGTATAAAATAAGGCGCCAAAAAATGCAGCAAAGAACATCACCTCGGAAAAGATGAACCAGCTCATCGACCAGCGGTATGATGAATCAACCTGCTTGTTAAAATGCCCCGCCTCGCTGTCGCGGATGACTTCGCCGAACCAGCCGATCATCATATAGATCAGGACCGCCGCTCCGGCAAGGAGCACCCAGCCGCCGTTGTCGATCTCGCGCATGGTCATAACGCCGCCGACGCTCATCAGAAACAGTGCGGCCGAGCCGATGATCGGCCATAGCGATGGTTGCGGCAGAAAATATTTATCAGTTTGTGCCAGGCTCATGTCTTCCCCTTTTCTTTATCTATTGATTGTTTACTTCACAAACTTCAGCACTAAATACACCAGTAGCATCATCGTCAGTACAAAAGCCACACCACCAATCAGCCCGGCTATGACGACCTGGGCTGGGGTCAGGCTTTGCGCGTCGGTGTCGTAATCACACCGTTTCCGCACCCCAAAGAAACTCCAAAACACTGCGAGCGCGGCCTTGATGCCCCGTCTGTCAGCCATGAGGCAAGGCTGGACGCACACCCGTCGTCTTCGACTTTGCATTGCTATCGAAGAACGTGTACGACAGGGTCACCGTATGTACGTCTTTGTCCATGGCCGGATCCAGCACGAGCATCACCGGCATCCGACGTCGCTCGCCCGCCGCAAGGGTTTGCGGCGTAAAGCAGAAGCACTCGATTTTCTTGAGGAACGCAGCCGCACGCGCGGGCCCGTAGCTTGGCACCGCCTGCCCCACGATCGCCCGGTCGCTGGTGTTGATCACCTCGTATTCGACCTGCACCAACTGACCCGGATGCACCTTCATACTGCGCAGCGCGGGGGTGAACTTCCAGGGCAGGTCGGCATTGGTATTGGCATCAAATTCAAGCGTTACCCAACGGCTGCTATCGACCTGCGTGTTCTTCACCAGGATTTGCTCGGCACCCGAATTAATACCGGTGACTTCGCAAATCTTGTAATAGAACGGGACCAGGGCAAAACCAAACCCGAACATAACCAGCGTGCTCACGAAGAGCTTGGTCAGGGTGATGGAATTGCCCGAAGCCATGGTCTATTCCAGCCCGGAGTACAGCGTGAACAAGAACAGGCCGATGGCAAATGCCGCCAGCAGGATGGCCGTGCGGTACTTGGAGTAACGGTTGCCGGCCACGCCTGACAATTCCTTGCTCATTTCACCACCGGCGCGGTTTCAAAGGTGTGATAGGGCGCGGGCGACGGCACCGTCCACTCCAGGCCTTCCGCACCTTCCCATACCTGGCTGGTTGCTTTCTCGCCGCCTTTGATCGCTTTCAATACCACCACCAACAGGATCAACTGGCTGAACCCGAAGATGAATGCACCGACGGTTGCGATCTGGTTGAACTCGGTGAACTGCAGCGCATAGTCCGGAATGCGGCGCGGCATCCCCGCCAGCCCCAGGAAATGCATTGGGAAGAACACGATGTTCATGCCGATGACCGACAGCCAGAAATGCCATTTACCGAGCGTCTCGTTGTACATGAAGCCAGTCCACTTCGGCAGCCAGTAGTAGATGCCGGAGAAAATCGCGAACAGCGCGCCCGATACCAGCACGTAGTGGAAGTGCGCCACCACGTAATACGTGTCATGCAACTGGATGTCGACCGGCGCAATGGCCAGTACCAGACCCGAGAAGCCGCCAATCGTGAACAGGCAAACAAAGGCAATTGCAAACAGCATGGGCGTCTCGAACGTCATCGAGCCTTTCCACATGGTGGCGACCCAGTTAAACACTTTCACTCCGGTTGGCACCGCGATCAGCATGGTCGAGAACATGAAGAACAGCTGTGCCGTGACCGGCATGCCCACCGTAAACATGTGGTGTGCCCACACGATGAAGGACAACACCGCAATCGAAGCCGTTGCATAGACCATCGAGGCATAACCGAACAGCGGCTTGCGCGCGAAGGTCGGAATCACCTGCGAGACGATACCGAAGGCCGGCAGAATCAGAATGTAGACCTCGGGGTGAGCAAAAAACCAGAAAATGTGCTGGAACATCACCGGGTCACCGCCGCCGGCCGCGTTGAAGAAGTGGGTGCCAAAGTTGCGGTCGGTCAGCAACATGGTCACCGCACCCGCCAGCACCGGCATGGTGGCGATCAGCAGATAGGCGGTAATCAGCCAGGTCCACACGAACAGCGGCATCTTCATCATCGTGAGGCCGGGCGCACGCATGTTGAGGATGGTGGTGATGATGTTGATCGAGCCCATGATCGACGACAGGCCCATGATGTGCACGGCCAGAATCGTCAGGTCATACGAAATGCCGCCTTGGATGAACAGCGGCGGATACATGGTCCAGCCTCCCGCGACGGCACCACCGGGCAACCAGAACGACACCAAGAGGAAAAATCCGGCAACAGGCAGCAGCCAGAAAGCCCAGTTGTTCATGCGCGGGAACGCCATGTCGGGCGCGCCCAGCATCAGCGGCACCTGCCAGTTGGCGAAGCCGGAGAACGCCGGCATGATCACGCCAAAAATCATGATCAGCCCGTGCATGGTGGTGAGCTGGTTGAAGAAATCGGGATTCACCAGTTGCAGGCCAGGCTGGAACAGTTCGGCGCGAATCATTAGCGCCATGCTCCCCGCCGCGAACAGCATGATGAGCGCAAACCACAGGTAAAGTGAACCGATGTCCTTGTGGTTGGTGGTGGTCAACCAGCGCATGATCCCGGTGGGATGCGCGTGGTGTCCGTGGTCGTCGTGGGCGTGTGCTGCATCAGACATGACTGTGCTCTCCTCTCGTTTATTTATTGCGCGGCGGGGGCGGCTGCTTCAGCGGCGCCTCCGCGAGCTGCAGCGATGGCGGCGGGTTGTGCCGCGTCGCCCACTTTGTTATCCCAGGCATTGCGCTGATACGTCACGACAGCCGCAATATCCGCATCCGACAACTGCCCACCAAAGGCCGACATGGCTGTGCCCGGCTTGCCGTTAAGAACGATTTTAATATGTGCATCGATCGGACCGGTCGCAATCGCAGAACCGCTGAGTGCCGGGAAGGCGCCTGGCAGCCCCATGCCATTGGCCTGGTGGCAGGCTGCGCAATTGGCCTGGTAGACCTTTTCGCCACGCGTGACCAGCTCAGTCATTTCAAAGGTTTTGGTGTTATCAGCCGCAGCAACTTGTGCGCCGCCCTTTTTCTTGGCGATCCAGGCTATGTAATCTGCTTCTGATACGACTTCCACCACAATCGGCATGAAGCCATGGTCCTTGCCGCACAACTCCACGCACTGGCCGCGATAGGTTCCGATCTTGTCGGCCTTGAACCAACTGTCACGGATGAAGCCCGGAATCGCATCCTGCTTGGTACCGAGCGCGGGTACCCACCAGGCGTGAAGCACATCGTTTGCGGTGATCAGCAGGCGTACGCGTTTACCCACCGGAACCACCATGGGCTCATCCACTTCAAGCAGATAATGTTCGCCCTTGGCAGCCGCGCCGGTAATCTGCTCACGCGGAGTTGATAAGGTGCTGTAAAAGCTGACGCCGTCGTTGAGGTAATCGTATCCCCACTTCCACTGATAGCCGGTGATTTTGATCGTCATATCCGGGTTGGAAGTGTCTTTCATGTCGATCACCACTTTGGCAGCGGGATAGGCCATTCCCATCAGAACGACAAAGGGGATCACGGTCCAGATAATCTCGACAGTGGTATTTTCATGGAAGTTTGCGGCTTTGTGTCCGGCCGATTTGCGGTGTTTCAGCAGCGAATAAAACATTGCACCGAACACCACGACGAAAATAACCAGACACACCAACATGATGAAGTTGTGTAACTGGAATACGTCCCGCGCCACCTGGCTCGCCGGCGCCTGCAAGTTGTATCCATACTCTGCCAATGCTGTCTGACTGGCCGCCAGTATTGCTGCGCCCACCACTCCTGCTTGTTTCCACATGCTCTTCATTGCGTCCCCGTCCTCTCGTCCCTGTTATTCGTTTTCGATGTGGCGTGTCCTGCAATTACGCTACAACTTGCCGTGCTTCGCTAACCCTGTAATTTGTTTTTCAGGGTGGCGGCCAGTTTCAGCCGCGCCTCATCGCTCAGATAATGACCGACTTCCGTTCCAGAACCATGCGATATCACACAGAGGTGGCAATTTCTGCCGGGCGTGGAACAGTCACATTGAACGTGAACCCATAGACGATTCAGTTCACGGCGACCGCTATGTTGACCTATCCGCCACTCCAGTACCACCGAATCTCCTTCGATGGTCAGGATTTCATAATTATTCTCTCGGTTGCGCAGGGATTCGAGCGCCCACGCCAACAAGCCAATTTCCAGGCCCGCGAATGGCAAGATCAGCCAATAACCTTGAACCGCAAATCCAATCGCCGCGCCAAAGCACAGTAAAACCAAGCTCCAGAATGTCACGCGCTCTTGCGTGCACGTCAATGAACAACAGGGGCGAGAGTGGAAAGAAAACGCGCCTGCCGGAATCCGTGCACCACCGTTCACATTCATCTGTTCCATACTGTGAGAAAGGAACCCTTGTGCGGCAATTAGTCGCAGACAGTACACGATGCACCGCGCTCACACAAGCCAGGGTGGCCTTATAAGTTATTGATTAGATAATTAAATATTGTTATTACTGAGTATTCTAATATATTAATAAATAAGGTGGATTCAGTCATTGCATGTCAACCATAATCAGCGCCACCTCGACGCGTGTCTTGCCGACGCCCGTGTGGTGCCCGTCACAAACAGTCCGCATGCGGTCATGACAGGCCCCGCTTTCTTCGGCGTGTTTCGATGTTGAACTCGATGACCTGGCGGCCATCCTCGCGACGCTTTTTATCCCCCACCCAGGCATGGCCATAGATCACTTCGAAGGTCGCTGGAAGCCGATGATCCAAGCGATGCATTTCGTAAGCCTGTTCCAGTCGCGCCCACGCCGACTTCCCGAGCAGGCCACGCTTGCGCGTTGCGGCGGCGTTGTGCGCCCCAATTCCTTTGAGATCGCGCATCAGCGATTTAAGGTCAGTGTAGGTTAGGGTTAGCACTTCCATTTCCATCACCGGGCTCGCGAACCCGGCGTTGACGAGCATGTCGCCGATGTCGTGTAGGTCGACAAAGCGGTTCACATGCGGTGCGTTGTCCACTGCGGCGAAAGCAGTGCGCAATTCGTTCAAGGTGTCGGGGCCAAAGGTGGCGAAGATCAGCAAGCCGCCGGGCGCCAGCACCCGATGCATGCCTTTGAGGGTGGCGTCAAGGTCGTGCGCCCACTGCAAGGCGAGACTGGACCAGACGAGGTTGATGCTGTTGTCTGCCAACGGCAAGCGGTCCATATCTGCGCACATCCAATGCGTGAGGGGTGAGGGGTGTGGGGTCAAGTAGGCACGCGCGCGCTGTGACCAAGTGGGCGGCGGCAGGCGCGCACGCGCGGCCGCCAGCATGGCCGGCGCAATATCGAGCGCAACCAGTGCAGCTGCGGCGTAGCGCTGGTGCAAATGTGCAAGGCCGTACCCCGTGCCTGTGCCCACGTCGAGCACACGCTCGGGTTGCAGTGTCATGAAATCGAGGCGTGCCAACAGACGGTCACACACCTCGCGCTGTAACACCGCATGCGCATCGTAGCTGGCAGCGGCATGATCGAAGGCACGTCGAACTTCGGCGAAATCGAGTTCGTTAAACGGTTGGGGCATCACGTTCGGCTCGTCAAGCATGGATAAAACGTCCTATTTCGGCGGCCACGTCATCGCCGTGCGATAAATGGGGTGCGTGTGCGGCACGGGCTAATTCAATGTGTCGCGCATTGGGTACGTTATCAGCCAGCCAAATGCCTGCGGCGGCCGGCGTAAGTGTGTCGAGGCCGCCATGGATCACCAGCGTCGGTTGCATCAAACGAGGTATTTCTGCACGCAGGTCTGTCATGCACAACAGTGCCAATCCCTGCTTCAGCGCTGCGGCGTCGCTGAGTGGCGCGTCCAGAAAAGCTGCGCGCAATTGCTGCAGCAGCGCTTTCTGTCCCGCCACGCCTCGCGTCTGCAAACTCAGAAATCTCAGCAGCGTGGACTGCGGATCGCTGATCAAGTCCGCGCCAAAAGTCTGCAAGTCAGATAAAGCCATGCCGTGCGCCCAGTCATTCGACGCGACAAATTTGGGGGTAGCCGACATCACGATCAAACACGCAATCGTGTCGGGATGGTCGATCGCTGCGCGCATCGCAATCTGACCCCCGAGTGACCAGCCAAGCAGGGTTGAATGCGCCGGCAACTGCTTGACCAGATCGTCCGCCCAACTGTGCAGGGTGTTGATCGAAAGCACTGCACGTCCACCGTGGCCCGGCAGAGTGTGCGTGTGTACGTCAAATTCAGGCGCCAGCCGTTCTGCCAGGGTGTCGAACACGCGG
>JBKJIS010000015.1:0-3335 GCA_046598305.1 Thiobacillus sp. | reverse complement strand
AACTCAATGGGCTTAGCCACTCCAATCTGAATGGGCTTAGCCACGCCAATAGTTAATTCACCTTTCAACTTCTCGATGCTGGCTTTTCCAAAACCCCTAACATTATCCAGATCAGCCAGGGTTTTGAAGCCCCCATTGGCTTCACGATATACGATTATCGCTTTGGCTTTTACTGGCCCCAAACCCCGTACCGTCTCAAGCTCTGATTGAGTCGCAGTATTGATATCTATAGCCGCGAAAACTGGAAGACCGACCAATCCAGCCAGAACCAACATTCCAAGCATCCATTTTTTCATATCGCTTCCCTTTAGAGATAAGTTTTGTGAGTACTCTAGCCCGAACGTTTCATAAATTAACACGTGCCCTCGCTGGTCAGCGGAGTCGTTGCGCTTTAGCGCTTACGAATCCGGCGTACCCCTTGCGGGTGCTTTTGTTTCGTACGGAAATTTTGTTCCGTCGGGCGTATGAATAACTACGCCGCTCCTTCTAAAAATTCCCTTACGAAACAGAATCCTGCGCGATTATGGGCACGCCCGGTATCCTTTAGGGCATCACGCGAATTTATGAAACGTTCGGGCTAGTAGCCAAGACAGAAACCCCAAATAACATGGGGTCTATAATCATGGAGGGAAATCACGGGGGGCAGGCCTTACATTTTACATTTCATCCATCTGTCAAATGTAAGGCCCGTGACTTGCGCTTACCTCATAACCTCGCGACATTAGATCAGGTCAAGCCGTTATCAACTCTCTTGGCCTGACCGCCTTGTCAATTTCTTTCCCTGCCAATGCCCGTGTTATTTTCACATCGTAGCTGCTTTGCAAGCTCATCCAGAAATCCGGTGTAGTACCAAAATACCTGGCAAGGCGCAATGCAGTGTCTGCCGTGATTCCGCGTTGCTCATTCAGGATGGCCGTAATGCGGTTGGTTGGCACACCTATAGCCTTCGCAAAAGCATTGGCCGACATGGCCAGTTCGGCAAGCTCATCCTTAAGCACCTCGCCGGGGTGAACTGCACGCATTTTGTTAGTCATGTATTCTCCTTAGTGATAATCAACGATTTCAAAGTTGTAGGCATCGCTGTCTTGCCATTCAAAACAGACACGCCACTGTTGGTTTATGCGGATGCTGTGCTGGCCGTTTCGATCCCCAGTCAAGGCCTCAAATCGATTGCTCGGCAATCCCATTAAATCGTGGATTGTCTTTGCGTTATCCAGAATTTCTAGCCGCTTTTCCGCCTGCGCCTTGAATGATTCAAATTGCCTGACACGTTTCCCTTGATAGAGCGCTTCCGTATCTTTGCATTTGAATGATTTAATCATGACCAAACTCTATAAGGGTTTACGCTGTACGTCAACCGTAAAATTATTCACCCGACGCCTGACATGACTGAAGCGTCGCCTGCCATCAAACGATGACGTTGCACGAGTAGCGTCGTGAACTACACGAAAAGGCCAAGGGAGAATAAAATCCATCTAAACCCGTTGCGATGGTCAAAGGATGTCGACCCAGCTGTTGCCGGGACCCTCCAAAAAACTAGGTAAAATGGGCTCCAGCACGCTTTGCGAACTCGACTAGAATCAGACGATGCGCCCGTACGATGCGATCCTTCCTGCTCCAATGTGTCCGCTCGGCGCCTGCTTCAGCGGCGACACCCTGACTCGGCTGGACTTTCTGCCTGCCGATTCGACTGTTTCCGCTTCAAATTCTGACGCACGTATACGCCTGCTGGCCCGTGAGCTGGATGCTTACTGGGACACCCCCACCCATTCATTCGATTTACCGTTTGCTGCGCAAGGCACGCCGTTCCAGCTACGGGTGTGGAATGCGCTGACCACCATACCAGTCGGGCACCCTACGACGTATGGCAGATTGGCGAAGCACCTCGGCACGGCGGCGCGCGCGGTCGGTCAGGCGTGCGGGGGCAACCCATTGCCGGTTCTGATCCCGTGTCACCGCGTGGTGGCCGCGCGTGGACTCGGTGGCTTCATGCACGCCGCGACGGGCGCCCCACTGGACGTCAAAAGCTGGCTGTTGAATCATGAGAAAAGTGCCCAAACTCCATCATGAACGGAACACTGGTTGACCGCTTTTGCGACCACCTGTGGCTGGAAGACGGGCTGGCAAAATTAACACTGGCCGCCTACCGAAACGACCTCGCACACTTTGCGGGATGGCTGGAAAAAGAGCGGAAGCACGTCCTGAATGTCGCCGTATCGGGGGATATTGAGGCGTATCTGGCATGGCGCTTTAGCCAGCATGCTCAGCCGCGGAGTGCAGCGCGCTATACATCGACACTCAAACGGTTTTATCGTTATCTGCTGCGCGAAAACCTGATCGCCGCCGACCCCACGCTTAATCTCGACAGCCCCAAGCTGCCGCGTTCGTTGCCCAAGACGCTGACCGAGGATGACGTCGAACGCCTGCTCGACACTGCCGACACCAACACGCCGCTAGGGTTGCGCGACCGTGCGATGCTGGAAACCTTGTACGCGACGGGCGTGCGGGTATCAGAACTGGTGGGGCTGAAGCTGACTGCAGTCAATGTGAACGACGGCGTGCTACGCGTGACCGGTAAAGGGAACAAGGATCGGCTTGTTCCACTGGGTGAAGAGTCAGTACAGTGGCTCAGGCGCTATCTGGCAGCTTCGCGACCGCTGCTGCTGGACAAACAGCTCTGCGATGAAGTGTTTGTCACCACCCGTGGCGCTGGTATGACACGGCAAGCATTCTGGTATTTGATCAAACGGCACGCGCTCGCTGCTGGCATCACGAGGCCCATGTCTCCTCATACCCTGCGCCACGCCTTTGCCACCCACCTACTCAACCACGGTGCGGACTTGCGGGTGGTGCAGATGCTGCTCGGGCACAGCGACATTTCCACCACGCAGATTTACACCCATGTGGCGCGCGAACGGATGAAGCTGCTGCATGCGCAGCATCATCCACGCGGCTAGAGTGTCCTGAATCAGAAATCTAGTCACACCCGACTGCTGGGTTTGGCCAGGTAAAACCACTCCTGCCCGACCTGCGCTTTAGGGTTCGGAAACACGATATATCCCGCATTGTCAGCCACCACAGGGGCACCGTTGTGGCGCGACCCAATTACCGCTCCCGGGCGGACGGGATCAAAGCTGGACCAGGCACGGGCGAACTGATCGTCGGCATGCGTGCGGTCAATGACCTCATACAGACGTAACGCCTCTGTCTCCATCACGGTTTCCGGTTGGGCTGCGGAAGATAACTGCAGATGAGCCAAGGTATTGAGTATGGCGCGGTAGGCCACATCGGGAGCGGCTGGATCATCATGCTGGCCGCATTCAAGCGTGAGTGCA
>JBKJIS010000055.1:0-3761 GCA_046598305.1 Thiobacillus sp. | reverse complement strand
CCAGACCAACATCCTGGCCTTGAACGCTGCCGTGGAAGCGGCGCGCGCAGGTGAACAGGGTCGTGGTTTTGCGGTGGTGGCTTCCGAAGTACGCAACCTGGCGCAGCGTTCGGCTGGAGCGGCCAAGGAAATCAAGGGCCTGATCGAAGACTCGGTCGGCAAGGTCGACGCCGGCGGTAAGCTGGTCGACGAAGCCGGCAAGACCATGGACGAAATTGTGAACTCGGTCAAACGCGTCACCGACATCATGAGCGAGATTGCTGCGGCGAGCCAGGAGCAGAGTTCGGGCATCGAGCAGGTCAACCAGGCGGTCGGGCAGATGGACGAAATGACGCAGCAGAATGCGGCGCTGGTGGAAGAGGCGGCCGCTGCAGCCGAGAGCCTGCAGGATCAGGCCAGCCAGCTCGCCCATGCGGTGAGCGTGTTCAAGTTGGATGGCGTGGCCTACAGCCCGCGTGCCGAACAGCCGGTTCTCAGCCATAAAGTCACGTCATTGCCCAAGCCCAAAGCCAAATCGATCGCGGCTCCGGCTGCGCGGTCGAAGAAGCTGGCGGTTGCCGGCGGCGGCAGTAATGAGGAGTGGGAAGAGTTCTAATTCGAGGTCACAGAATCTGAATCTCGGCATAGGCATTGCCAGACGCCTTCACTGGCGGCATCCAGGACATAAGGATTCCGTCTTGCAGGTCAGCAAGGATTGGCCTGCAGGTCGGATGCCTGCGACAACATAGCCTTTGTCAATCAGCATGACATCAAGCTTTGTAGGGTGGCGAAGTCGGATTGTGCAACGCATCGTGAACCCGTGTCGGTCACCCGAACTTGGCAGAAGAAGCATCGCAGATTTTTAGCGACAGTTCTTTCTCTTTCTATCCATATCCTCAAAATCAAGTAGCGAGCCTGCCGTCATAAAAGCTTTGCAGGTTCAAGCAAAGACAATAATGGGCAGGATGGTTTATCAGGTGCTCGCTGGCATTTCAACGTCTGTCTTGCGCCCGATTTTTTTTCTTTGACATTTATTCGTTTTTTTACAGAAATTACATTTTTATCAGTACGGGCATACGGATTTTGAATTGCATGCCGATTCCTTGATAAATGGGGTTTTTCAATAAGTCATTCTAATAATTAATGGTTTGAGCATACCTGTTTTGCAAAAGGAGTTTAGTCGCAGAAAAGGCTGGCGTTTCCGGTGTCATGACGTTCTAGCCTGAACAAACCAATCCCGCCCCGAAATCGGGACGGCGTTTCATTCAGATTGTGAATGGTCTGCCGATAATGCAGATAGCAGGGTTGACATTAATTAATTAGAAAGTTGAAAAAAATGCGATCAAATATGCCAGTTACGAATGTCGAGTATGTGCTTGAAGACGCAGAAACCGTTGTGTCGAAGACAGACCTGCACGGCAATATCACTTATATCAACCAGGATTTCATCAACATCAGCGGATTCAGCGAAGCCGAGCTGATCGGGGCGCCGCAGAACATCGTGCGCCACCCCGATATGCCGGTCGAGGCGTTCGCGGATTTCTGGCGCACCCTCAAGGAGGGCAAGGCGTGGACCGGCTTGGTGAAGAACCGCTGCAAGAACGGCGATCATTACTGGGTGGAGGCCAATGCCGCGCCCATTATCGAAAACCAGAAAATCGTCGGCTACGCGTCGATTCGGATGAAGCCCACCCGCGAGCAGGTACAGGCGGCTGAGAGCGCCTACCGTGCAATCAAGGCGGGCGATAAGACGCTCGGAATTCGTGAGGGCCAAGCAGTCAAGGGCACGCTGACGCAGCATTTCAGCTTGCTGAAAAATCTGTCTCTCAAGACGATGCTGACCCTGGCAGCAGGATCTGTCGGCGCCCTGTTTGCGGGGATCGGCATACTGGCCTGGCTTGCCATGACTGGCGACAGCACCTCCTACCTGAACTGGCTGATGGCGATCTCGGCATTGGGTGTGCCGCTGGCGGTCGTGTTCGGCGTGGTGTCCTATCGCAGTGTCGTGAAGCCGCTGGAAACCGCCAAATACGATATCGAGCGTATGAGTGCAGGCGATTTGACGGGTAAGATCGTCGCCAGTGGTATTGCTGAGCTGTCCAACTTGATGCAAGCACTGCGCGTTCTGCAAATCAACATGAAACTGCTGGTCGGGCAGATCAAGGAAGCCACGGATCAGGTGAGTATCGGCGCCAGCGAGATTGCCACGGGCAATGCCGACCTGTCCGGCCGCACCGAATCGCAGGCCTCCTCGCTGGAAGAAACCGCGAGCTCGATGGAAGAACTCACCAGCACCGTCAAGCAGAACGCCGAGAGCGCCCATCATGCCAGCAAACTGGTGCTGTCGACCGCCGATATGGCGGTTCAGGGCGGCGAGGTGGTGGGGAAGGTGATCAACACCATGGCTTCAATCAAGGAAAGCTCGCGCAAGATTGCCGACATCATCGGCGTCATCGACGGCATTGCGTTCCAGACCAACATCCTGGCCCTGAACGCCGCGGTGGAAGCTGCGCGTGCCGGCGAGCAGGGACGCGGCTTTGCCGTCGTTGCCGCCGAAGTGCGCAACCTGGCGCAGCGCAGTGCGGGTGCGGCCAAGGAAATCAAAACCCTGATCAGCGATTCGGTGCAACAGGTCGAGGTGGGCAGAAAGCTGGTGGATGAAGCCGGCGAAGCGATGGACGACATTGTCACGTCGGTGCAATTGGTGGCGGAAATTATCGGTGGCACCGCTGCGGCGAGCCAGGAACAGAGCGCCGGGATCGAGCAGGTCAACCAGGCGGTGGGGCAGATGGACGAAATTACCCAGCAGAACGCCGCGCTGGTCGAACAGGCTGCGGCCGCCTCCGAAAGCCTGCAGGAGCAGGCGATGAGGCTTACGGAGCTGGTGGGCACCTTCAAATTGGTGCAGGGGGGGCACATTGCGACTCGCCATGAGGCAAGGCCGTTCATCAAAACGGAAACCCGGGCGAAGGCAGCAGCCAGTCCCGCCAGACGCCAGAAGCTGCTGGCTGGCAAGTGATAGCAGCGGGAAAGTCTGATGCCGGTTGACCCTATCGTGGGGTCGACTGGCTTATAAACGTAGTGTTGTACGGTACTGTCATCGCGGGCTGGATTAGAGCGGACCGATTTTAAACAGGCGTTTGTGTTGGGCGCGCGGTATTGAGCAAACAAGTGATTTCAACATGAAGCCAGTAATGAAGAACCCTGCCGACAGCACCAAGCTATTCGAATTCACGCCGCGTGATTTCACACGCGTGCGTGCCCTGATCTACAAGCAGGCCGGGATCTCGCTGAGCGAAGGCAAGCAGGAGATGGTTTACAGTCGTCTGGCGCGCCGCCTGCGGGCAAAAGGCATGACCTCATTCGAGCAATACCTCGACGGTCTGGAAAGCGGAGTCGACAGCGGAGAGTGGGAAGCCTTCACCAACGCACTGACCACCAATCTGACCTCGTTTTTTCGCGAGGCGCACCATTTCCCGATTCTTGCCGAGCATATGAAAAAGATGAAGGCGCCGTTGTCGATCTGGTGCTCGGCCGCTTCGACCGGGGAAGAGCCCTATTCGATTGCCATGACGATGTGCGAGGCTTTTGGCACGCTCACGCCGCCGGTCAGCATTATCGCCACCGACATCGATACCAATGTGCTGGAAACGGCGGCAAACGGAGTTTATCCGGTCGAGCGGATCGATAAAATGGAGCAGGACCGGGTCAAGCGCTTCTTTCAGCGTGGCAAGGGCGAACGCTCCGGGCTGGTGCGGGTGCGTCCGGAATTGCGCCAGATG
>JBKJIS010000260.1:0-2511 GCA_046598305.1 Thiobacillus sp. | reverse complement strand
GGAATGCCGCATGAATATTGACTTTCTTGCCTTCGATAGCCTTCCCCATTTGGGTGAGAGCGCTACGCACCCGCTGATACGTCTGGTCGTGCGCCTGCCTTTGTCGCTCCTCGTTGCTGGCCCCGGCCAGCCGCCTCGTCGCTTCGCGGCAGTCACCCGCCCAAACGCACCATCGGGCGCGTCCAACTGAGGTTTCCAGGATGAACCCCGGTAAATTCATCACGCTCGACGGCGTCGACGGCGCCGGCAAAAGTACGCATCTGAGTTTTGTGGCCGACTGGCTGCGCCAGCAGGGCAGGGAAGTCATCATCACCCGCGAACCGGGCGGCACCCCGCTCGGTGAGAGCTTACGAGAACTGTTATTGCATCGTGACATGGATGCCGACACCGAGTTATTGCTGATGTTCGCTGCACGGCAGGAACATCTCGCACAGTTGATCTGGCCGGCGCTGGCACGTGGCGCATGGGTTGTGTCCGATCGCTTTACCGATGCCAGCTATGCCTATCAATGCGGCGGACGCGGCATTTCAGTCGAGCGTATCGCTACGCTGGAAACCTGGGTACAGCGTGACTTTCAACCCGACCTGACCCTGTTGTTTGATGTGCCTTCCGACGTGGCAGAAGCACGCCGCTCGGCCGCACGCGTGGCAGACCGGTTTGAGCGCGAGGCTAACAGCTTTTTCAACCGGGTTCGCACGGCCTACCTTGCCCGCGCAGAGGCCGACCCGAAGCGTATCCATGTACTGGATGCGCGACAGACGATCGAACTGTTGCAGGCTGAAATCGGCACCCTGTTGCAGGGATTGCAATGAGTGCTCCGTATCCCTGGCTCGAAATGGCATGGCAGCGTTTGCTTTCAACCCGAACCCGTCCGGTGCAGGCGCTGTTGCTTACGGGTCCACGTGGCGTTGGCAAGGGCGCGCTGGCACAGGCCTGGGCACATGCGCTGCTGTGCGAAACGCCCTTGATAGAGGGTGCAGCCTGCGGCGCCTGCCCGGCCTGTCACTGGCTGAAGACCGGCGCGCATCCTGATTTTCGCCTGCTCACCTTGCAGGAAAAAACCAGCAAGGAAGGTGAAACCAAAATGGCAGGTGCCATTGAGGTGGACCAGGCGCGTGAGGTGGTCGAGTTTGTCCGGCTGTCAACGTATCGGGCCGGCTTTCGCGTTGTTTTGGTTAACCCGGCCAACAGCCTTAACCTGGCGGCGGCCAATTCCCTGTTAAAGGTCCTGGAGGAACCGCCGTTAAATACGGTGTTCATCCTGGTGTCGGACCAGCCGCGGCAGTTGTTGCCAACCATTCGAAGCCGTTGCACCCGACTCGATATTGGTTTGCCATCAGCCGAGTCTGCGGTTAAATGGTTATCCGGGCTACAGGTCGAAAATGCACAGACCTTGTTGGGTTTGGCGGGCGGGTCGCCACTGGATGCGATGAATTGGATCGAAGGAACAGAACTGGATGTGCGCCAAAGTATTCTGGATGGGTTGGCGCGACCTAAACAACTGGATCCGGTGGCGATGGCTGAACGCTGGAAAGCGGTCAAGCCACAAACCTGGCATACCGTAGCGTATAAATGGCTGGGTGATCTGCTGGCAGTCAGGATGAAAAGCCAAGTGCAGTTCAACCCGGATTTTGATGAAGTACTCACGAAATTGGGTGCGCAGGTGGATCTGGAAAAGTTGCTGGAGTTGTCCAAAATGCATGCTGCCGTAGGCCGAACGCTGATGCATCCGTTGAACCGGGCTTTGCAACAGGAAGCCTGGCTAATCCAGTATCGACATTTATTTGATTGATGAGAGCACACCATGAGCACAACACCCAATGACACTACCGGAATAGTCAGGCCAGGCGTGCTTTCCTTGTCGATCAAGGAAAGGTCTGCGCTTTTTGCAGCCTATATGCCTTTCATAAAAGGCGGCGGACTGTTCATTCCCACCAATAAAAGCTACAAGATGGGCGAAGAGGTTTTCATGCTGTTGACGCTGATGGAAGACCCCTCCAAGCTGCCTGTATCTGGAAAAGTGGTATGGGTCACACCGATTGGCGCCCACGGCAGCCGTACTCAGGGGGTGGGGGTACAGTTTGCGTTCAATGAAAGCGGGAAGTCAGCGCAAAACAAAATTGAAGGATTGCTCGGCGGTTCGTTAAAATCGGTGCGTCCGACCCACACCATGTAACCCTGTTTTGCTTCGGTGCGTCGAGTTTACTCCTGACCATACAGCGCAAATGCGCTTTGAACCGAATGTATATCGATTCTCACTGCCACATCAATTTTCCGGATCTCGCCGACAAGCTGCCAGAGATATTCGATCTCATGGCACAAAACCAGGTGAGTCACGCGCTGTGTATCAGCGTTGAGCTGGAAAAATTTCCTGAAGTCCTTGCGCTGGCTGAAGCTTATCCAAACGTCTACGCGTCAGTCGGGGTACACCCCGACCATGAAGATTGCACCGAACCCACCGTGGCTGAGTTGGTTGCGCTGGCTGACCACCCCAAGGTGGTGGCGATTGGC
>JBKJIS010000143.1:0-8161 GCA_046598305.1 Thiobacillus sp. | reverse complement strand
ACCCGAACCCGGCTCGCGGCTGATGAAGCTCTCTTCAGCCAGACGCGCAGGCAGAATGCCGCGTTCATTTGCCATGTGATGGCTCGGCGCGGCAATCACCACCAGCGGATTTTCCATGAAAGGATGCGCTACCAGATTGGATTCTTCGGGGGGTTGACCCATAATCGCGAGATCTTTGTCAGAATCACCCAATTGCGTAAGAATATGCTCACGATTACTCACATCCAGGCTGACTTTCACCCCGGGATAACGCTGGCAAAACGTTGCAAGGAGGCGGGGCGCAAAATAATTAGCAGTACTGGCAACCGTAATATTTAATTGACCGCGGCGAACCCCGCGCATTTCTTCAAGCTCAAGCTGGGCTTCCTGGACTTGGGCAAGAATCCCCTGTGCATGTCGGTAAAAAGTGCGCCCCGCATCGGTGAGACGAATTTTCTTGCCGATTTGCTCGAATAAAGGCATCCCGGCCTGCTCTTCTAATTGCCGGATTTGCATGGAAACAGCGGGCTGGGACAGGTGCAGCTCCTCGGAAGCGCGGGTAAAACCGCTAAGCCGGGCCGCAGCTTCGAACACCTGAATTTGGCGCAGGGTGATGTGCATGGATCAATGATAAGGATTAGTTATGCTTTGCATTATGAATATCGATTGTTAATTATGCAATCGAGCGGATAAGGTAACGGTCCCGCTATGGCCTTTACGGTGATGGCACAGTAACAAAGGAAGCTTTGAACAAGTCCTCTAGCTTAATAACAGGGGGTTTTGTTCAGGGTTTCCTGAGGGCTTGGTTTTGCGCAACAAGGCAACCAGGAATTAAGGATTTGGAATTTTTGTCTGAATCAGCATGCTTAAGGAGCGAACATAATGGCAGTGAAGAGCTATCAGGCCGGGGTAAAAGAATACCGGCAGACCTATTGGATGCCGGAATACACCCCGCTGGATACCGACATTCTGGCGTGTTTCAAAATCACCCCGCAGGCGGGTGTGGACCGTGAGGAAGTAGCGGCCGCTGTAGCTGCTGAATCCTCCACCGGAACCTGGACTACGGTCTGGACCGATCTGCTGACCGACATGGACTATTACAAAGGCCGTGCCTATCGCATCGAAGATGTGCCGGGTGACGATACCTGTTTCTACGCTTTTGTAGCCTACCCGATCGACCTGTTTGAAGAAGGTTCAGTGGTCAACGTGTTCACCTCGCTGGTGGGCAACGTGTTCGGCTTTAAAGCCTTGCGTGCATTGCGTCTGGAAGACATCCGTTTCCCGATTGCTTACGTCAAGACCTGCGGTGGCCCGCCCATGGGTATTCAGGTTGAGCGAGACATCCTGAACAAATATGGTCGTCCGCTGTTGGGTTGCACCATCAAGCCGAAACTGGGCCTGTCCGCGAAGAACTACGGCCGCGCTGTGTACGAAGTTCTGCGTGGCGGTCTGGACTTCAGCAAGGACGACGAGAACATCAACTCGCAGCCGTTCATGCGCTGGCGTCAGCGTTTCGACTTCGTGCAGGAAGCTACCCTGAAAGCGGAAGCCGAAACCGGCGAGCGCAAGGGCCACTACCTGAACGTGACCGCTGCGACCCCGGAAGAGATGTACAAGCGTGCCGAGCACGCTAAAGACATCGGCGCGCCGATCATCATGCACGACTACATCACCGGCGGGTTTTGTGCTAACACGGGCCTCGCCAACTGGTGTCGTGACAACGGCATGCTGCTGCACATCCACCGTGCCATGCACGCCGTGATCGACCGCAATCCGCACCACGGTATCCACTTCCGTGTACTGGCCAAAATTTTGCGTCTGTCCGGCGGCGACCATCTGCACTCTGGCACCGTGGTGGGCAAGCTCGAAGGCGATCGCGCACCCACCCTGGGTTTTGTAGACTTGATGCGTGAGTCCTTCATTCCGGAAGATCGTTCACGCGGCGTATTTTTTGACCAGGACTGGGGTTCCATGCCCGGCGTGCTGCCGGTCGCGTCCGGTGGTATTCACGTGTGGCACATGCCCGCACTGGTTAACATCTTCGGCGATGACTCCGTGCTGCAGTTTGGTGGCGGCACGCTCGGCCATCCCTGGGGCAATGCGGCGGGCGCCTGCGCCAACCGTGTCGCGCTGGAAGCCTGTGTGCAGGCGCGTAACGAAGGCCGTGAGCTTGAAAAAGAAGGCAAAGAAATTCTTACGGCAGCCGCAACGCACAGCCCTGAGCTCAGAATCGCCATGGAAACGTGGAAAGAGATCAAGTTTGAGTTTGATACCGTTGACAAGCTGGATATTGCGAACAAGTAAGGAGCCAGCACGGGAAGCGCGACCGGGAACACTGCGGTTCGCTTCCATGGGTCTGTTCCTCATTTATTGAAAGGAAATAAACATGGCTGTTCAAGTTTACAAAGGCGGGACCAAATACGAGACCTTCTCGTATTTGCCCGTGATGACGGCAGATCAGGTGCGTCGCCAGATCGCATATTGCATTAGCCAGGGTTGGAACCCATCGGTAGAGCATACTGAAAAGGGCTCGCTCGCTACCCAAAACTACTGGTACATGTGGAAACTGCCCTTCTTCGGTGAGCAGTCGGTTGACGCCGTGCTGGCCGAGTTGGATGCGTGTCACCGTGAATTTCCCGACCAGCTGGTGCGTTTTGTCGCTTATGACAACTACGCGCAAAGCCAGGGCATGAACTTCGTGGTATATCGCTAAAAAGCAAGTCGGCGCCGATGCTTGGGCATCGGCGCAAAGCAGGATGATTGTGTTCAAAATTCTGTTTGCTGAGGTCGCGGTTGCGACACCGAATGGTCGCGTAATCGCGACCTCAACAAACCCGTTAGATTCGAGGTAAGTGATGACACTAACCCCCTACAGCATCGCCACTGCGACCCTTTCCGGGCGTGAGTTGGCATTGAATCGTCGCAAAGCCATGGCTCTACATGGCAAGACCGGCGTGACGAAAACTGCGTCTGTCATGTCGGCCCGACCCGCGGCTTCGCGGGTCGTACCCGCAGCGGACCGCGCGGCTGAGTCCGGCCTGAGCAAGGCGTCTTCAGCCTCGGCTTCCGGTGCGTCCGTCATGGCGCAGGCCCGGGCCGCCGTGGCCGCCAATGGCCGCAGTGCCAGCCGTGCACGTCGCGAAGCGCTGAGCACGTCAGGCAAGGCTGCGCTGCACCCCGCTGCCGCACGACCAAGTGGTCGTGTTCGTCCGAAGCCGCAGAATGAAGCGATGGCCTCGGCGGCTGTCGCTGATGCACCGGCAAAGGGCTGCGGTTGTGGTTGCAATGGCACCAAAGGGGGGTGCGGCGACGCTCAGCCAGCGACAAACGTGATGCATGCGGCAGCGGTATCGGCTGCCTCGACTGTGCTGAAAAAACCCATGGAGCGGACCGCTCGTGCATTTGCGCGAGCACGTCGCGCTGCATTGTCGCAGGATGGCAAGGCCGGGCTCAAGCGTGTTGCGCAGGCGAACAAAATCGCCGCCACCATGCCGGGTCAGGACTGGCAGGCGGCGATCGCCAAGGGGGCAACCGGTCATCAGGTTTCGAGGCAGCACCGCCTGGTGCAGTCGCTCACCGGCCGCACCAGCGACCAGAGCGAAGCGAGCCGCCCATCGGGTCGCGTGCGTCCAGGCAAAATCGGGGTGGCCCCGCCCAAGGTCGAGGAAGGTCATACCCTTTCCGGGCAGGGCGTCACCGGCACCATGGTCGAGCGCAGCAAAAAAGTCACCGGCAATGAGCCTGGCTCATGCCGCGCCGTGACGGGCACCGAATATATCGGGGCCGAGCAATTCGATACGTTATGTAGTGCGCGCCCTGTTGCAGCGCCAGCCAAGGTCGGCGTAAGCCACACGATCGGTGAGCGCAGGGTGACGGGTACCGAAGTGGGTCGCGCAAGCAATGTCACCGGTGACGAGCCGGGCAACTGCCGTGGCATTACCGGTACCGAATATCTGGCAGCAGAGCGTTATGACGAAATGTGCCCCAGTCGTCCGGCAGCGCCGCCCGCAAAAGTGAGTGTGGCCGATACGTCCAAAGGCAAGGTCGTAACCGGCACGTCGGTGACGCGCTCGGAAAAAGTGACGGGCAATGAGCCCGGATCAGGCCGTTTCCTCACCGGAACCGAATATCTTATGCCGGCTGGTGGCGCAATGGCACCTGATAAGGTGGCAGTAAGCCACACCAGCCACGGCAAGGCCGTGACCGGCACGGCAGTGGGTCACGCGTCCAAACTGACGGGTGATGAAAACGGCAGCTGCCGCGGCATCACCGGCACAGAGTATCTGGCTCAAGAGCAATTCACCGCCGTGTGCAACACGTCTGCACCCAAGACGCCCCGCAAGGTTGGCGTGATGTCTTCACGCGGCAACCAGCCTGTTTCAGGGACAGAAGTCGGTCGCTCCAGTTATGTCACGGGCGATGAGCCGGGCTCATGTCTCAGCATTACGGGTTCGCAGTACTACACATCAAGCAGCTTCGGCGCGCTATGCGATATGGCTTCGCCGAAAAAAGTTGCTGTGATGCAAACCTTGTCCGGTCGGAGTTTGACCGGAACGGAGGTAGGCCGCAGCCCAAAGGTGTCCGGTGACGAGATGGGTGGGTGCAAATCCGTCACCGGTACTGAATATATCGGCGCAGACCAGCAACGTGCTGTTTGTGCCGTAAGCACTCCCGTGGCACCGATTGCCAAGGTTGCAGTTGATCAAACCTGGCGCGGTCAAGCCGTTACGGGCACGTACGTTGGGCGTTCGGGTAGCGTGACCGGTGATGAATCAGGCGGCTGCTCGCCCATCAGTGGCACGCCCTATATCGGTCGAGGCCAATACAAGGGGTTTTGCGAAGCGCCTGCAATGCAGGCTCAAGAGGCCATAATCCGTTCCAGTGCGGTGATTCCTGCTGCAGCTGTAACCGGTGATCGCCCTGGTGCGGGCGGTTCGGTTATGACGGGTGACGAACGCGGTGCGTGTGAAATAGTGAGTGGGACGCCTTATGTGGGCGTTGACAACACAACATCGCAATGCGGCACCAGTGGTCGGTTCGTTGCGCGTGGCAACACGCACATTGAAATGACGCGTCAGCCTGCGCCAGTGGATTTCAGCATCAGCACCCCTGCGCGCACAGCACAGCAGAAGCAATTCAGTGATGTAACGGGCTCCGCGTATAACAGTGAGCGGATTACAGGTCCGGTCAATAAGGCAGGGGGTCTGATCACAGGCACCCCGGAGTTCCGTCATCGTGACGTTTCGGCCGCGCAAAATGTGCAAGCAGAAGCTGTTGCGGCTGCGCGACGCCTGACCGGTGAAGGTAGCCAGGCCGGACGCTCGGTAACCGGCGATGCCTGGGATGCGATGAGCAAAGTGACCGGAACAGAAGGTCCTTCCAGCATGTCGCGTAATCCATCGGCACGCGGCACGCCACGTGGTGTGGGCATGAACGCGCAAATGTTCCGCGATGTGGTTGAGCGTCCCGTTGTTGTGGAAGACAGCCGCATTACGGGCTCGGCGGGTAATACCGGTAAAGGCTCGCTGGTCACCCTTTCGGGCGGCGCACGCGGCTAAGGTGTGATTGGTGAACACACGTAAACGACTTGATGCGATGCGGACTGCCGGAGCACTCTGTCAGCCAGAGTCGCTCGAAAATCCGGCGTGCGTCATTGGGTCGGGTCAGCGCTGTGAGCACGCACTGGTCGACCAGGAGTTGAATCGTCGTTTGTATGCCTACGAGAATCTGGTGCGCGAACGCTTTTCACCCATTGTCGACACGTTGAAAACGCTGTCCGCATTTCAGCACGAGTTGGATTTTGTGGCTCGCGCTCAGCGTGTGACGCAGGACAAGCTGGGTTATAGCTTGCCCCTGGATTTACTGGAAAATGCCTGGTCGGTTGGACTGGATTTGCGCGCCCTGCATTCCTACTGCGTTTTCCGCAGTTTCAAGGAATGCATTGAGCAGGCCGCAGTTGACCAGCTGCCCTGGCATGACCGGCTGTTGATTGATGCAGCGTTCATTCAGTCCTGTGGCTACCACACGCTGGATATCAGTCCGTGTGCGGACGGGCGTTTGCAGGGTTTGTTGCCTTTCGTCTTTCGCATGGCATCCAACGATGCGGTGTATGTCAAGGCTTACGCAGGTGCGCTGTTTGATGTGGAAGGCGACGTAGCAGACTGGACCCAGCGCGAATTGTTGCGTTTGGCAGGCGGCATTCCAGGCGGCGACAGCGCTAACTATTTAAAGATCGCGGTGTATCACTACAGCACCTCGAAACCATGTGAACAAGGCTGTGCTGCGCATGGCAGTAATGACGGTTTGGCCAAGCAGGCGGCTACCGACCGTTTGGCCGAGTTGCGCGGTGCGATTGAAAACACGTATGGCCGGGGTGCTGCGCCCGACACCCTGATGATCGGGATGGATACCGACACCGATGCAATCCGGGTGCACTTGCCTGACAGCGACAGTGCGAATTGTCCGATGCGGTTTGTCGAAAGTGCAGGGCTGTTCCATGAGACGCTGGGCATGAGCGTAACGGATGCACAGCGAGCGGTTGAGCAGGCGATCATTAACGCCGAAAAAAGTTGTGGACTGCAGCCCGGCATGCGCAAGTTGATTACCCGCTTGCTGGAGGCGAACCTGTCACAGATACAGTATGTGATCCAGCATCACGAAGGGCGCTATGCCGTAATCGGTCACAACGAGCGCTTCATCTGTGCTGGCGAAGCCATGAGCGAGCTGCAACTGCGCAACAAGTTTTATTTTGCGCATCTGGATACGGTGGAAGAAGGTGCGCCGGACATGGATGTGGGCATCAAGATTTTTTCCGGGCTGAATATTGCCCGGGGCTTGGCTGTGCCGGTGCTGGTGCACTTCCACTATTCGTCACGGGTGCCGGGTGCACGTGAGCGCGCAGTGGCGCGGTGCCAGCGCGTTCAGGCTGCCATTCAGGATCGTTACTCGCAACTGCATCTACAGGGCATGCTGCATTGCCAGATGGCAGTGAGCGATTCGGAAGGCAGTGAACGCTGCACATTTATTGAAGATAGTGTCCAGCAAGCGGGACATTGAACGGAATGAGTCGCTAAGGCAGCCTTATGAGAATTATGAAAGTCGAAAGGACACTGGTGTCGACGAACCGGATCAATGGATTCGGTCACCGTCCGCTGCTGGTGGTGCAGGATAAAGAGGGTGGAATTCGCAGCGTTGCGGTCGACGCGGTGGGGTGTATCCCCGGCGACTGGGTCATCTGCGTGGGATCGTCGGCAGCACGTGAGGCAGCGGGCAGCAAGGAGTTTCCCTCCGACCTGACCATCGTCGGCATAATCGACCACTGGACGGCTGATAAGGCCTGATGGAGTTATTTTAATGGAAATTATGCGCGTCATGGATGAGTTGGTCTGTACCCAGCGCGTCCCGGGTTTAAAGGCGGCATCACTGCGCGTGCTCGAAACTCAGTCGGGTGGATTGCTGGTGGCGTCTGACCCCGTCGGTGTACCGATAGGGAAATGGGTGTTTACCGCGAGTGGCAGTGCAGCACGGTGGGCGATGCCTGACCCGAATGTAACGACCGACTTGACGATTTGCGGAATTATCGACAATTGGAATAAGTAAGTTTTAAGAGTAGGGGCCAGTTTAAGGGTAGGGCAAGGGAAGGCGTGATTGGCGCGATTGCCCTTGGAATTTGCAGCAAGAATTTCATTATTAACTTTTTGATAGAAGGAGTAACAAAATGGCTGAACGTATGGGTGTTGCGCTGGGCATGATTGAAACCCGTGGTCTGGTTCCAGCGATTGAAGCGGCTGATGCCATGACCAAGGCCGCAGAAGTGCGTCTGATCGGTCGTCAGTTTGTGGGTGGTGGTTATGTGACCGTGTTGGTTCGCGGCGAGACCGGTGCGGTAAACGCTGCCGTTCGCGCGGGTGCCGATGCATGCGAACGCGTCGGTGACGGCCTGGTTGCTGCGCACATCATCGCTCGCGTACATGGCGAAGTAGAAGGCATTCTGCCGACCGCTCCAAGCGCCTGATTGTTTTAAGTTTCGGCGTTTTAATAGTTGTAGTAAGCATTAAATTTAGGAGATAAGAATGGCTATCGTGAGCGGAGTTGCCCTTGGCATGATTGAAACCCGTGGTCTGGTTCCCGCGATTGAAGCGGCTGATGCCATGACCAAGGCCGCAGAAGTGCGTCTGATCGG
>JBKJIS010000071.1:0-9409 GCA_046598305.1 Thiobacillus sp. | reverse complement strand
AAGCCCGTTTAAGAGTGCTAATAATAGCACCAATTAAATAACATGACAGATAGCGAATTGCGCTTCAAAGCGTTATCCGCGTCGAAAAGTCGCCCGCCGCCACCGCGTTCATATAGGGGTCGCCTCAGAAAACGGAATTTAAAGTACGCTAAGGCTGGCGTTTGGCTTCTCGCAAACGAAGGTCTGCGAGAAGCCTTGCTGAGAAGGTGGCGCTGCCTAGTGCCAGTATCGCCGGGTGTGCTCTCGAAAACCGTTCTCGCTTAGTGAAACGCGGAATGGTGAGTTTCGAGAAGGTCAGGTCAGGCGCCTCTGACCTCGCCCAGCAGATCGGGGTGACGATCCAGCAGCTTGAACAGCTTGACCAAGGACAGAGGCGGCTTGGTTTTGCCGTTCTCGTAGCGCGAGAAGGCATTGACGCCCCCGCCGAAAAGTTCGGCGGCCTGCCGTTGGTCAAGATCGAGCTTGCGGCGCACCTTGGCAATGTAGTCGGGATCAACGTAGGCAGCATTCACCTGACGCTGAAACAGGCCGACCAACTCGCTGTAGCGGTCGCCGTGCTCACGGTTCAAGACGACTTCACCGCAAGAGGGGCAGAAGTCGCCCGTCACCGCCGGAATGGTTGTGGTTTCGCCCTTGTAGATGAAGGGCATGTCGCGCGTGTCGTGGATCAGTTCCGCCGCGCCGCAGCATGGACATTTCATGGTCACAGCTCCTTAAAAGAAACGATTAACACGCCATCAATGACGGTCAGCTTTAGGTACACCTCATCGCCGCTTACTGTCTTGGCGTGGTACACGTCCTGCCAAACCGTGTGATCGGCATGGGTGGTCATGCTCTTGTAGAAGTCGGCGGGATTGAGCGCCAAGACAACGGCGCACATCCCAGCTAGGTCGTTGATGCCAAGCTCACGCGCGCCGTTGTAGGCGGTTGCTGTAGCCCTGACTTGCCCAGCCTCTACGAAAGATTTGACGGCTGGCAGCTTGCAGTGTGGGGTGCCTTTTTCCATGTGGTCAGTATAACCTAATCGGTTATTTTTCCAAATAGGTTAATGGTGATATTTTCGGCTTAACGTACTTTAAATTCCGTTTTCTGAGGCGACCCCATATAGGCGAGGATCAGCTCCTTGGTGAGATAGCGCCCGTGCGCTTTCTCATCCTGTTCGCGCACGATGGGGAAGTGTCGAGGATGTAAGCCGCATCGTCGCGCGACAGGCCGTAGAGGTGGAAGAACAGCGCATCCAGCCGCGCCAGGCGGTGACGGCGGTCGTCTTCGTCCCATTTGAACGGCGCGCCGTCGTAGCCGAGGTCGCGGGCGAACGGGGCGAGGTCGTGCGCGGTGTAGGAAAGGCGCAGCACCTCGCCGCGCACGAAGTCGGCGATTTTGGTTTTGCCCAGCACTTGCTCGAATTGCTCGGGGCGGATCAGCGGGAGTTGTTCGACGATGAACTAATTCATGCTTGTGCTTTGCACTTTCTGACGCACAACAACCAAAAAAAGCAACGCCCCTGAAAAAAGCTTGCGCAATCGTTGCACGATGAACAATCCTGACCTGAATGGTACATTGGGCAGGTCCATAGCTGCTTCCCTTTTGATTATGCCCAAACCCAAAACCTGGTTTCGCCTGGTTATCTTCGTGTTGATCGCTGCCGCGCTGGCTTACGCCGGCTGGCACTACACCCGTCCACCGCCTCCCGAAGTCGAACTCGCCACCATTGCGCACGGCACGGTGGAATCCACCGTGGTCAACACCCGCGCTGGCACCATCAAGGCCTGCCGCCGCGCCAGGCTGGCGCCCGCCGCCGGCGGGCAGATCGTGAAGCTGTGGGTGAAGGAAGGCGACCGCGTCAAAGCGGGCCAGCCGCTGCTGGAACTGTGGAACCGAGACCTCGCTGCGCAACGCGAGCTGGCAACCCGCCAGGTGACTACCAGCGAGCAGCGCCGCCGTGAAGCCTGCATCATGTCCGACAATGCAAAACGCGATGCTGATCGCACCCAGCAACTCGTCGACAAAGGTTTTGTCAGCCCGCAGAACGGTGAAAACGCGCGTGCCCAGGCCAGTGCTAGACAAGCCAATTGCGCTGCCGTCGCCGCCGACGTCAAGCGCGCACAGGCACAGATTCGAGTGACCTCGGCGGGGCTGGAACGCACCACGCTCAGCGCGCCGTTTGCCGGCATTGTGGCCCGCGTCACCGGTGAAATAGGTGAGTACACCACGCCCTCGCCGCCCGGCATTGCCACCCCGCCTGCGGTCGATCTGATCGATGACAGCTGCCTTTATGCGAGCGCGCCGATGGACGAAGTCGATGCCCCCAAGATCAAACCGGGCCAGCGCGCGCGCATCACCCTCGACGCCTTGCCCGGCCAGAACTTTCCAGGCAAGGTTCGGCGTATTGCCCCCTATGTGACCGAGGTGGAAAAGCAGGCGCGAACGGTCGATGTCGAAGTCGATTTCGACACGCCGCCCAAACAGGTTTTGTTGGTGGGCTACAGCGCCGATGTGGAAGCCATCATCCAACGCCGCGATAACGTGTTGCGCGTGCCCACCCAGGCGATCCAGCAAGACGGCAGCGTGCTGGTGCTGGGCGCCGACAACACGCTGGAATCACGCAACCTGAAAACCGGGCTCGCCAACTGGGCGTTCACCGAAGTGGTGAGCGGATTGAATGCGGGCGACCGGGTGTTGCTGTCCTTTGACCAGGAGCGCGTGAAAGTGGGCGTCAAGGTCAAGCCCAAAGCCGCGAAATGATACGCCTCACTGCGATCAGCCGGGTCTTCCACATGGGTGATCAGGAAGTGCGCGCGCTCAACGACATCAATATCGAGATCGCATCAGGCGAATATGTCTCCATCATGGGCCCGTCCGGTTCCGGCAAGTCCACTCTGCTGAATGTGATCGGCCTGCTCGACCGCCCCGACAGCGGCCGTTACGAACTCGACGGCACCCCTGTCACCTCGCTTTCCGAAACTGAGCAGGCGCGCGTGCGACGCGAGAAAATCGGCTTCGTGTTCCAGTCGTTTCACCTGATCCCGCGTCTGACCGCAGCCGAGAACATCGCGCTGCCGCTGATTTTGGAGGGCATCGCGCCGGCCGAGCGCACGTCCCGGGTCGACGCCGCGCTCGACGCGTTCGACCTGCGCGACCGCGCCCGCCATCGCCCGGCCGAACTCTCCGGCGGGCAGCGCCAGCGCGTGGCGATCGCGCGCGCCACCATTCTCAAGCCCACCGCCCTGCTGGCAGACGAGCCAACCGGCAACCTCGACCACCGCATCGGCGCCGAAGTGATGACGCTGCTCGAAGCCCTCCACCACGCAGGCACCACGCTGATCGTCGTCACCCACGACCGCGAACTGGGTGCGCGCGCGCACCGACATATTTCCATGCGAGACGGCAAGATTGTCGGCGACGAGAAATGAATCTGCGTGACACCCTGAGCCTTTCGTTCATGACGGTGGTGAGCTACCGCACCCGCTCCCTGCTCATCGTGCTGGCAATGGCGCTGGGGGTGGCGGCGGTGGTGATGCTGACCGCGCTGGGGGACGGCGCACGCAATTATGTGGTGGGGCAATTTTCCTCGCTCGGCACCAATCTGATCATCGTTCTGCCGGGTCGCGCCGAAACCTCGGGTGGATTTGTCAGTGCAGCGTTGGGCCAGACGCCGCGCGACCTGACCCTGGAAGACGCCCGCTTTGTCGGCCAGTTACCACAGGTCCGGCGCCTGGCGCCGCTCAATGTGGGGGTGGCCGAACTCACCGCTGGCGGCAAGCTGCGCGAAGTCACGGTGCTCGGCAGCACGGCCGAGCTGTTGCCGATCCGCCATATGAGCCTGTCGCAGGGCAGCTTTCTTGCCCACGGCTCGGAGCGCAGTGCGCAGGTCGTGCTGGGCAGCACGCTGGCGCGTGAATTTTTTCCCGACGGCAATGTGGTTGGCCAGCGTATCCGGCTGGGAGACAGCCGCTTCATGGTGTCGGGCGTGATTGCCACGCAAGGCGAGTCGATGGGATTCAATACTGATGAAATCGCCCTCATCCCGATCGACTACGCGCAGGAACTGTTCAACACCACCACGCTGTTCCGCATCCTGGTCGAGGCGCGCAGCCGTAACGTCATTGAAGCTGCCAAGGCCGCCATTCAACACACCCTCAAACTGCGCCACGACGGCGAGGACGATGTCACCGTCATCACCCAGGACGCGGTGCTCGCCACCTTCGACCGCATCCTGCGCGCGCTTACGCTGGGGGTGGCGGGCATTGCCGCGATCAGTCTGGCAGTGGCAGGCATTTTGGTGATGAACGTGATGCTGGTAGCGGTGGCGCAGCGCACCTCGGAAATTGGTCTGCTGAAAGCCATCGGCGCTCCCTCAGCCGATATCCGCCACCTGTTTTTTGCCGAAGCGCTGTGGCTGTCGCTGGCCGGTGCCGCCCTCGGTTTCGCGCTGGGGCATCTGGGCAGCCTGCTGATTCGGCTCGCCTATCCGCAGCTTCCCGCCTGGCCGCCGGTGTGGGCCAGCATCGCGGGCGTCTCCATCGCACTCATCACCGGCATCCTCGCCAGCCTGCTGCCTGCCTCGCGCGCGGCCAGGCTGGACCCGGTTATTGCACTGAGTGGTAAATGAACTTTACTGACACGCTCCGCTTTTCCCTGCACGCCCTGACCGCACACCGGCTACGCACTTTCCTGTCTGCCCTCGGTGTCGCGGTGGGAATCGCTGCGGTGATTCTGCTCACCTCGATCGGCGATGGCATTCACCGTTTTGTCTTGTCCGAGTTCACCCAGTTCGGCACCAACATCATCACCGCCACGCCGGGAAAAACCACCGCGCGGGGTGCCTCGGTTGGCTCCATTGGCAGCGCGCGATTGCTGACGGTTGACGATGCGCTGGCCCTGAAAACGTCACGCTATGCGCAATACACGAATGCCGGCGTCATGGGCAATGCGGAAGTCCGCGCCCAGGGCCGCAGCCGGCGCGTGACCGTATATGGCCAGGGCCCGGATTTTTCCCGCGCCTTCAACATGCGCGTCGCGGTCGGCCAGTTCCTGCCCGCCGACGATCCGCGCAACCCGCGCGCTTATGCGGTGCTGGGGGCAAAAGTACGCAGCGAACTGTTCGGCACCGCCAACCCGCTCGGCGCTACCCTGCAGGTCGGCGCGTCGCGTTTTCGGGTCATCGGCGTCATGGCCTCCAAGGGCCAGGTGCTGGGATTCGATCTCGACGACACTGTCTATATTCCTACCACGCGCGCACTTGAAGTCTTCAACCGCGAAGGCGTGATGGAAATCCACCTCGCCTACCGGCCTGGCTCGCCGTTGCCTGCTGTGATCGAAGACGCCAAACGCATTTTGATTGCACGCCATGGCCGCGAGGATTTCACCCTGACGCCGCAGCAACAGATGCTGGACACGCTGGGCACCGTGCTCGATGTACTGACCTTTGCCGTCGCCGCGCTCGGCGGCATTTCCCTATTGGTCGGTGCGGTCGGCATGGTCACCCTGATGCACATCACCGTAGCGGAGCGCGTCGCCGAAATCGGCCTGCTCACCGCGCTGGGCACCACGCGAGCGCAGATACGTACCCTGTTTTTGATGGAATCGACTGTGTTGTCCACCCTCGGTGGGCTCGGCGGTCTGGGCGTCGGCGCCGGCATCGCCTGGCTGCTGAAAATCACCGTGAGCGGCCTGCCCGTCAACACGCCCTGGGATTACGCCTTAGGAGCGCTGGTCATATCGATGCTGATCGGGCTGGCGGCTGGCGTCGTCCCTGCCATGCGCGCTGCCCGGCTTAATCCGGTGGACGCACTGCGTGCCGAGTAAATCGAAGAAGCCCGTGAGAATCTTCGCGAAGCGCTTGTGTTGTTCTTCGAGACTACATCGCCCAATAAGATTCAGGCGCGCCTGCACGATGAAGTGTACGTGACCCGAGTCGAGGTCATAACATCGACCATGCGCCAAACAATCCGAGCCACTTTAATTGCTCCGTCAGGCTTCATACCCTTCCCGGTGCGTCGCATTGATCGTGCGCAGCAGCTCGCGGAACGGAATATTGCGTTCATGTTTTCTGAACAAGGGCAAAAAATCCAGATCCTCGCCCTTTCCCACGCCTTCGTATTTTCCTGACGTCATCGATTCGTGCAGTTCGCGCAGCATGGTATCGAGAGAATCGAGAAACGGAGTGTAGAGCGAAGCTTCTTCGTCGTCGTGTTCCAGACAGGCGCGCAGTTCGTCGACTTCGTAGACGGCTTCATGGACGAGATCAATCAGTTCGGTGAGGTTGGCAGGTTTTTTCATGTGGGTTATTGGTTAAGGCAAAATACAAGGATACCGCCAAGCTCCCCCTGCGGGGAACCTTGACCTGGCGACAGAGGGAGCGGATGCCTTAAACCGCTTCACCCTGCGTGCCCACAGCGGGGGTAAGCGCGGGGTGTTTGCGACGACGCATCAGGAGATAAGCTGCCGGCACAACAAACAGCGACAGCAGCGGCGCACTCAGCATGCCGCCTACCATGGGGGCTGCGATACGGCTCATCACTTCGCTGCCGGTGCCGCTGCCCAGCAAAATGGGCAGCAGACCGGCGACGATGACCGCGACGGTCATCGCCTTGGGGCGCACGCGTTGCACCGCGCCTTCCTGGATGGCGTCGAGCAGCTCGGCCTCGCTGGTTTTTCCGGCTCGCTGTTTCGCGTCCCAGGCGTTCTTCAAATAGAGCAGCATGATGACGCCAAACTCGGCCGACACGCCGGCCAGCGCGATGAAGCCGACGCCGGTGGCGATCGATAGCTGGTAGCCCATGGCGTAGAGGAACCACACGCCGCCGGTGAGGGCGAACGGCAGCGTGGCCAAGATGAGCACGGCTTCGTCGAGCCGCCTGAAGGTGAGATAGAGCAGCACGAAAATGATCAGCAGCGTGGCGGGCACGACCAGCTTGAGCCGTGCGTTGGCGCGCTCCATGAACTCGAACTGTCCGGAATAGGCCAGGCTCATGCCGGGTTCGAGCTTGACCTGGGCGGCCACGGCAGCCTGCAGATCGGCCACGGTGGACGCAAGGTCGCGCCCGCGCACGTCGACATAGACCCAGCCCGAGGGCCGGGCGTTTTCACTTTTCAGCATCGGCGGGCCGTCGCTGACCTTGACGGTGGCCACCGAGCCGAGCGTGATCTGGCTGCCGTTGGAGGTGAGGATGGGCAGCGCGGCGAGCTTGTCGGGCGTGTCGCGCCATTCGCGCGGGTAGCGCACGTTGATCGGATAGCGCGCCAGACCTTCAATGGTTTCGCCGGTGTTTTCGCCGCCGATCAGGTTGGCCACCACCGACTGCACATCGCCGATGTTCATGCCATAGCGCGCCGCTGCCGCGCGGTCGATGTCGACGTCCACATAGCGTCCGCCGGTGAGCCGTTCGGCCAGCGCCGACGAGACGCCGGGCACGGTCTTGGCGATGCGTTCCACATCCAGTGCGATGCGGTCGATATCGGCCAGATTGCTGCCCGCGATCTTGACCCCGACCGGGCTCTTGATGCCGGTGGCGAGCATGTCGATGCGGTTGCGGATGGGGGGAACCCAGATGTTGGCGAGCCCCGGCACCTTGACCGCGCGATCCAGCTCCTCGACCAGCTTGTCCGGCGTCATGCCCGGTCGCCATTGCTCGCGCGGCTTGAACTGGATGGTGGTCTCGAACATTTCCAGCGGCGCCGGATCGGTGGCGGTTTCGGCGCGCCCGGCCTTGCCGTACACGCGCGCCACTTCGGGCACGCTCTTGATCAGCCGGTTGGTCTGCTGCAACAGCTCGGAGGCCTTTTGCGCCGACAGGCCCGGTAGCGCCGACGGCATGTAGAGCAGATCGCCTTCGTCCAGCGGCGGCAGGAATTCGCCGCCGAGACGGCTGACCGGCCACAGCGCGGTGAGGAAAATCAGCACGGCCGCAACCAGCGTGAGCTTGGGATGCCGCAGCACGGCATCGAGCAGCGGATGGTAGAGGCGGATCAGCCAGCGGTTGAGCGGGTTCTTGTTCTCGTCGGGGATCTTGCCGCGTATCCAGTAACCCATCAGCACCGGAATCAGCGTCACCGACAGGCCGGCGGCGGCGGCCATGGCGTAGGTCTTGGTGAAGGCCAGCGGGCCGAACAGCCGCCCTTCTTGCGCTTCCAGGGTGAACACCGGAATGAAGGACAGCGTGATGATCATCAGCGAGAAGAACAGCGCCGGGCCCACTTCGGTCGCCGCGTCGGTCACCACTTTCCAGTGCGTCTCGCCTGCCAGCGTTTCGCCGGGGTGGGCGTGGTTCCACGCCTCGATTTTCTTGTGCGCGTTTTCGATCATCACCACCGCCGCGTCGACCATCGCGCCGATGGCGATGGCGATACCGCCGAGCGACATGATGTTGGCATTGATGCCCTGCTGGCGCATGACGATGAACGCGATCAGTACCCCCAGCGGCAGCGAAACGATGGCCACCAGCGAGGAACGCAGATGCCACAGGAACAGCACACACACCAGCGCCACCACGATAAACTCCTCGATCAGCTTGCGCGTCAGATTGTCGATCGCGCGGTCGATCAGCAGGCTGCGGTCGTAGGTCGGCACGATTTCGACGCCCGCCGGCAGGCTGGCCTTGAGCGTGTCGAGTTTGGCTTTAACCGCCGCGAGGGTTTCGCGCGCGTTCTTGCCCGAGCGCAGCACCACAACGCCACCGACCGCCTCGCCCTCGCCGTCGAGTTCGGCAATGCCGCGCCGCATCTCGGGCCCAAGCTGGATGTGCGCGACATCGCCCAGACTCACCGGCGTCGTCCCCACCAGCCGCAGCGGAATGTCGCGAAAGTCGGCCACGTTCTGGAGGTAGCCGCTGGCGCGCACCATGAATTCGGTTTCGGCAAGCTCCAGCACCGCGCCGCCCGTTTCCTGGTTAGCCGAGCGGATCGCCGCGATCACCGCTTCGTGCGTGATGCCGAAACTGGCGAGTTTCACCGGATCGAGCACCACCTGATACTGCTTGACCATGCCGCCGACGGTGGCCACTTCGGCCACGTTGGGCAGGGTTTTCAGCTCGTACTTGAGAAACCAGTCCTGCAGGGCACGCAGTTGCGCCAGGTCGTGCTTGCCGCTGCGGTCGACCAGCGCGTACTGATAAATCCAGCCCACCCCGGTAGCATCCGGACCCAGCGCCGGCTTGGCCGTCTCCGGCAGCCGGGCCTGCACCTGACTGAGGTATTCCAGCACCCGCGAACGCGCCCAATAAAGATCGGTGCCGTCCTCGAAAATGACATAGACAAAGCTGTCGCCAAAAAAGGAAAAGCCGCGCACTGTCTTTGCACCCGGCACCGACAGCATGGTGGTGGCGAGCGGATAAGTGACCTGGTTTTCGACGATCTGCGGCGCCTGCCCCGGATAAGCCGTGCGGATGATGACCTGCACGTCGGACAG
>JBKJIS010000314.1:0-4345 GCA_046598305.1 Thiobacillus sp. | reverse complement strand
TCAGTAGCAGGGCGCACCCAGCGTTCCCCTGTCGCAGTGTTGCGGTACACCACCATCAATTCGCCGTCGGTCTCGCGGGTGGCGTCGCAGATGACTTCATAGATACCCGCCGTCTTCTTGTGTCGGTACAACGCTAATGTCCAATCTGGTGTTTCCATGTTCTCTCCAATTCAGTCCCCAGCAAATCATTCCAGCTGACGGGTGAAAAGCCGCCCGCACCTGAATTCAAACGTTGGGCGGCCCTTCCGCCATGCGGACTACTTTCTCACGGGGCGGGACTTTTAGGGAGAAGAACATGCAATTGATCATAGCTTTATTTTGCTATGTAACCGTAGCATGTTGAACCCCATCCATACCCAAAACCGCCCGGAGGAATTCGGTGGGTGAGATGTCCCGCTTGTGTCGCTTTTGGAGAACGCATTGCCTTGCTGGTGGACCGGGAGGTGAACTGGCGTAATGACAAGCGCCAAACCCGCCTACTCAAGGACGCCAGGCTGAAGTACAGCCAGGCCGGCATTGAGGACCTGGACAGCCGCGCCGGCCGCAGAATCGATCGCCGTGCGGTGATGCGTTTGGCCTTGGGTGACTGGATCGAGAGCGGGCACAGTGTGCTGATCACCGGGCCTACCGGTGCGGGCAAGTTCTGGCTGGCTTGAGCGCTGGCCCAATACGCCTGTCGACGCGGACACTCGGCGTTTTATCAGCGGGTTCCCCGCTTGGGTGAAGAACTGCGCATTCGCCATGGCAATGGCACGTTTGGAAAGGGGCTGATTCAGTTGGCCAAAACGGATGTGCTGCTGCTTGATGATTGGGGTATGGCGGGCATCGACAGCCAAACGCGTGCGGACTTGCTGGAGATCATTGATGACCGGGCCGCCAACAAGGCTACGATCAACACCAGTCAGCTACCCATCGAGCATTGGCATGCATGGGTCGGGGACGCCACCATTGCCGATGCCATTCTGGATCGAATCATGCAAAAGAATCACCGTTTCACCCTGACGGGCGAGTCTCTCCGTCAGAAGTCAAAATCAAGCAAAAAGGAGAGCAATCCAGACCCATCGTGACCGACTCCACTACATAATGAACCCCCGTATGCGGAACCGTATTTATGGTGGTGTGAGAGGACGGCCGGGGTGACCCTGCCTCCTATTCGATTTGAGGTGTGAACAGGTATGGTGCGTGCGCTCAAGACTCGTTTTCGTTCGTGTCGGACAGAGTTTGGCGAATGATTGCGGACGAAAATCCTCGTCCTTGCAGAAACCGCATTTGCTTGGCTTTCTCTGCTGCTCCAGCGGGGATGGCCCCGAATTTCTTTTGCCATACTTCGCGCGCGCGCTCTAGCTCGGTGTCACGGTTCTTACTCAACACGCTTTCAATAATTGACTCCGACACACCGCGTTGGCGCAGGTAGTAGGCGAGCTTGATGCTGCCAGCCCGCGCACGATGATCGGCAACGTAGCTTTCGGCGAAGCGCTGGTCGGATAGCCAGTTCTTCGCCTCAAACGTATCCAGCACCAGACCCATCTCTTCGCGAGCAAAGCCGGCTGTCTCGAGCTTGCGGGCAAGCTCGGCGCGGCTGTGTTCGCGCCGCGCCAGCAAGCCGAGGGCACGCTCACGCAGCGTGCCGGGTTCAGGCGTCGGCTTCAAGGGCGGGCGCGGTTCCGGGAGCGTTGACGCCGACGGCGGCGCGGACTTTGGCTTCAATTTCCATGGCGATTTCTGGATGCTCTTTCAGGTATTCGCGCGCATTGTCCTTGCCCTGGCCGATTTTCTCGCCGTTGTAGGCGTACCAGGCACCGGATTTGTCGATGAACTTGTGGAGGACGCCGAGTTCGATGATTTCACCCTCGTGCGAGATGCCCTGGCCGTAGAGGATGTCGAAGAAGGCTTCCTTGAACGGGGGCGCGACCTTGTTTTTGACGACCTTGACCTTGGTTTCGTTGCCGACGATTTCGTCGCCTTTCTTGATCGCGCCGATGCGGCGGATGTCGAGGCGCACGCTGGCGTAGAACTTGAGCGCGTTGCCGCCGGTGGTGGTTTCGGGGCTGCCGAACATGACGCCGATTTTCATGCGGATCTGGTTGATGAAGATGACCAGGGTGTTGGTGCGTTTGATGTTGGCGGTGAGCTTGCGCAGCGCCTGGCTCATCAATCGTGCCTGCAGGCCCATGTGCGAGTCGCCCATTTCGCCTTCGATTTCGGCCTTCGGCGTCAACGCGGCGACCGAGTCGATCACCACCACGTCAACGCTGCCGGAGCGCACCAGCATGTCGGCGATTTCCAGTGCCTGCTCGCCGGTGTCGGGTTGTGAGACCAGCAGGTTGTCGACATCGACACCGAGCTTGCCGGCATAGTTGGGATCGAGTGCGTGTTCGGCGTCGATGAAGGCTGCGGTGCCGCCTATTTTTTGCACTTCGGCGATCACCTGCAGGGTGAGCGTGGTTTTGCCCGACGACTCCGGGCCGTAGATTTCGACCACGCGGCCGCGTGGCAGGCCACCGACGCCGAGCGCGATGTCGAGCCCCAGCGAGCCGGTGGAGACGACCTGAATGTCGCGCGAGACATCGTGGTCGCCCAGACGCATCACCGAGCCCTTGCCGAACTGTTTTTCAATCTGGCTCAGCGCGGCGGCGAGTGCTTTGGATTTGTCGTCGGCCAGTGCGGCGGGGGATGTTGCCATGGTGTCTCTCCTGTTTCGGTTAGGGGGTTCGTTTGCGGGCCAACGTGGGGTTCGCCATGGACGCAATGTAGGCCATACATTTATCAATGTCAATACAAAATATCACCTACGTATTAAATACGAAGTAATTGTTTGTATTGGGGAGGCATCCCCTATAATTTCAAGGACAAGAACAATACGGGGCGGGGAGATGAACACCAAAGAGCGGATGCGGCTGGATGTGAAGTGGGCGACGCGCCAGCGGTTGCACTACATCGAGGTGATGGCCTGGTATACCGGGGTGGTGACGCGGAGCGATGTGGCGCGCGCGTTTGGCCTGTCCGACCCGGCGGCGACCAAGGATCTCAAGCTCTATAACGATCTGGCGCCGGGCAATCTGGTCTACAACCACAGCGTATTCGGCTTTGTGCCGGGACAGGGATTTGGCGCGATATTCGCCGACCTCAGTCCTGCCGCGGTACTGCCGGTGATTGCGGCCAATCTGGCGGTGGCGAGTGGACCCTATGGGTCGGAGCTGATTTATGGTTTGCCCACAGCCGCCTTGCCGCTGCCCGCTCGCTTGCCCGGCCAGCACACGCTGGCGCAGATTACCCGGGCTATTCATGGCGGCCGCAAGCTGCGCGTGGCTTACCGCTCGTTGTCAGACCGCGACAGCCACAACGAACGGATGCTGGAGCCGCACAGTCTGGTAAATACCGGCATTCGCTGGCATATTCGTGCTTATAACGCGGAGACCTGCGATTTCCGTGACTTTGTGTTGTCGCGGATCGTCGAGGCCGAATGCCTGGACACGCCGGCTGAGTCGAATCAGCAATATGACGACGACTGGGTGGAAAGCGTGAGCCTGAAGCTGGCCCCGCATAGCGGGCTGGATGCGCTCAAACGGGAGAGTTTGCTGCTGGACTATGGCGCGAATGGTGACATTATCGAAGTGAATGTGCGGCGCGCCTTGCTGGGTTATGTATTGCAGCGCCTGAACGTCGATACCACGCCGGATCACGCGATGAACCCGCACGCCTATCAGCTGATGTTGCTGAACCGGGATGAGATCGAGCAGTTTGCTGCGTGGGCGTTTTACTAGAAGGGCTAAGCGATCAGGTCGATCAAACCCCGCATTGCCGCAGCGACTGCACGCGAGCGGATTTCTTCGCGGTCGCCACCGAGGCGGCAGGTGGATGACATCAAGGTGCCATCCGCCAGCGCCCAGCCATAACACACCAACCCCACCGGCTTCTGCGGGGTGCCGCCACCGGGGCCGGCGATGCCGGAAATGGCGAGAGCGGCTTGCGCGTGGCTGTTGGCCAGCGCGCCGGCCGCCATGGCGCTGGCGACCTCTTCGGAGGCAGCGCCGTGCATGGCTAACAATGCTCCCGGCACACCGAGCATTTCGATCTTGGCATCGTTGGCATAAGTAATGAAGCCACGCTCGTACCAGGTGGAACTGCCGGGGATGGCTGTGACCAGTTGCCCAACCCAGCCACCGGTGCACGATTCGGCGGTGGCCAGCATCCAGCCACGTGCGCGCAGCTTGTCGCCCAGTTCGGTGGCGAGCTGATTCAGTTCTTCGTCGCTTACACGAGCCATTGCAGTCCTTTCAGGGCGGCGATTGCATAGCCTGCTGCCAGCAGGTCGTCAAACATGACGCCGAAGCCATTTTTCATT